>CAYTJN010000054.1:0-8237 GCA_964438125.1 uncultured Occallatibacter sp. | reverse complement strand
GAAACCTTCGCTGCAAATCTTGAGAAGATCGGCCAACAGCGTGTCGATGCGGGCGTTGACTCCACGCTCGATCTGCTGCAAGCCCGTCTCACAGCCACGCAGCTTAAACTGAAACGGCTTCACCTAGAAGCTCGCGCCAGCACTCTCGCCAAGCAAATTGCCGTTCTGGCTGCGCTGCCCGTGGGCTCTATCCTGCCGGACCCATCAAGTATTCCCGAGATTCCCGCAGTCTCCGTGGATGAAGCTCCTCGCCGCCTGCCTGGAATTGATGCCGCTGGGTCTCAAGCGCGTTCCAAGCAGTTTCAGGCTAAGGGGGACGACCTGTTGTGGCGCAGGCCACAGATCGGATTCGGGGCCGTGTATAACTATGACTCCAACGAACTCAACAGCTACTCCACTTATTACAATAACTTCACCCCAAACAACGTTAGTTTCGGCGTTCAGATCAACGTTCCTTTTTTTGATTTTGCGCTTCGCGCCAAAGCCAAAGAGACTGCAGCCGAAGCCTTGCGGGCAACGGTGGAAGCCGAGCAGGCTCAGCGCCAGAACGACGTGCAGATTGCGGAACTGACCGGCAGCCTGCGGGAGTTGGACACTTTAGCCGAAGTTGCGAGTCTAAAACAACAGATCGCGGACGAGCAGCTCAAGGCAGTATTGACACAATTGGAGTTAGGTAATGGGGCGGGGACTGGTCCTGGCGTCCAGCCGCAATTGAGCCCGAAGGCTGAACAACTGGCGCGCATCGACGAACGTCAGAAGTTCGAGGACGCGTTGGATGCCGGACTCGATCTGGCCAAGGCAAGGCTGAGCCTGCTGCGCGCGCTGGGCCACATGGGAGATTGGCTGGCCGAATTGCACTCGAAGTAAGCTGAGGCCTGAACGCAAGGCAATTCCAGCCAAAGGTAGCTACCGAATATTCTGCCGGACTCGGAAGAAAATGGCGAAATGTTAGAATGATGGAGATGTCTATGCCTTTGAAAACGCTATTTCTAAACCCACCCTCGTTTGAGGGATTTGACGGTGGCGCGGGATCGCGCTGGCCGGCCACGCGCGAGATCGAGTCTTACTGGTACCCTGTCTGGCTGACCTACCCGGCCGGATTGCTGGAGGGTTCCCGGCTGCTCGACGCGCCCCCGCATCATGTCTCCGCCGAAGAAACCATCAAGATCTGCAAGGAGTACGAGTTCCTGGTGCTGTTCACCTCGACGGTGGGCTGGATGAGCGATCAACACCTGGCCGAGGCTATCAAGGCCGCCAATCCATCGATCCGTATTGCCTTTGTCGGGCCGCCGGTGACCACCGACCCGGACCGTGCCCTGAACGAGTGCCCGGTTCTCGACTTCATCTGCCGCCGCGAGTTTGATTACTCTGTGGTGGAGTTTGCCCAGGGCAAGCCGCTGAACGAGATTCTCGGCATCAGCTACCGGCTGGACGGAAAGATCGTCCACAACCCCGACCGGCCACAAGTGGAAGATTTGGACGCGATGCCATGGGCGACCAAGATCTACAAGCGGGACATGGACGTGACACGCTATACCGTGCCCTTCCTGTTGCATCCCTTCATCGCGCTTTATTCGACGCGCGGCTGCCCGGCGCAGTGCACCTTCTGCCTGTGGCCGCAGACTCTCAGCGGACATGCCTGGCGCAAGCGGTCTACCGATGATGTAGCCGCCGAGCTGGCCTGGGCCAAAGAAAACTTTCCGCATGTGAAAGAGTTTTTCTTTGACGACGACACCTTCAACATTCAGAAGCCGCGAACGGTTGAACTGTGCGCCAAGTTGAAGCCGCTGGGCATCACGTGGAGTTGTACATCGCGCGTGACCACGGATCGCGAGACATTGAAGGCGATGAAAGAGGCTGGCTGCCGTCTGCTGATTGTGGGCTTCGAATCGGGCGACCCTCAGATCTTGAAGAACATCAAGAAGGGCGCAACAGTAGAGCGCGCGCGGGCCTTCGCAAAAGATTGCCACGACCTTGGCTTGACCGTCCACGGAGACTTCATTCTAGGGCTGCCGGGAGAAACCAAGGAATCGATCCGCAACACGATCAACTTTGCCAAGTCGCTGGATGTGGAAACGATTCAGGTTTCCATCGCGCACGCTTATCCGGGGACGGAGTTCTACGATTTTGCCAAGGCCAACGGCTTCATCGTAAACACCGCGGCGATGATGGACGAGGGCGGCCACCAGATGGCGCACATCGAGTATCCTGGCCTGCCGACCGACTACGTTCTGGAGATGGTGCATCGCTTTTACGACGAGTACTACTTCCGGCCCAAGGCCGCTTTCCGCGTAGTGTGGAAGGCTTTTGTGAATCGCGATCTACCCCGGCTTTATGTCGAGGCCAAGGCCTTCATGAAACTACGCGCGCAACGCAACAAGATGGTAAAGACGGCACGCAGGACCCCGGCCGATCCACCTGCTCCGGCGAGCGCAGGCGCGTAGTAGCTGCTTCAGATTGCCTCATCGTGGGCGGCGCAATGGCCTCCGCCCTCGTTTATGAGGTGCTTGACCTAGAGAAAGTTAACACAACTGATGGCTAATCACCGACTTCTGCCACGGCAGTACATGATTCTGGGGCTGGTATCCATCTGCGCTCCGTTGGGCGATTCGTGTCTGTCGCGGGGAATGTCCAAGCTGCCGGCGATCACCCTGGCCCATCCTTCTTCGCTCATCGCGGCAGTTTTCACTCCCTGGATTGCGGTTGGAATTGCGCTGCTGATCGGTTTCTTTGCCAGCTATCTGACTGCGCTCTCGTGGGCAGACCTTACCTTTGTTCTGCCTGCGACCGGCCTGGGCAATGTGGTGGTCGCATTGCTCTCGCGCTTCTGGTTGCATGAGGCAATTTCGCTGGAGCGCTGGGCGGGGATTGTGCTGATTACTGTCGGCGTAGGTTTCGTTGCGCAAGGGCCGTCGCTGACGGAAAGACCGCAATCTGAATCGCCGATTCTCGCGGAAGTGGAGCAACCGGCGCTGGAGGAGCAGGTGCGATGACAATTCCCTTCTCTGCTTCGCAACCCGGTCTCTGGGCCTCTATCGCTATGATTGCTGCGGTTGTGCTCACCTCAACTACGGGCGAGGTGCTGACGGCGGCAGCGATGAAGTCGATCGGCGATCTGGATGAGGTTCGTGCAGTCACAGGACTCAAGGGCGCGATTCGAGCCGTTCTGACGTGCCCACTTTTTTTTGCCGGCGTGGCTTTTCTGGCGCTCGCCTTCTTTGCCTTGCTGATGGCGCTGAACCACCTTCCGGTGAGCCTGGTAGCGCCCGCTTCGGCTTCACTCACGCTGGTGACGAACGCGATTGCCGCCAAGCTCTTCCTGAAAGAGAATGTGGATCGCAGACGCTGGACCTCGGCTGTGCTGGTTTGTATTGGGGTCTACTTCCTGGCCCACTGAAGAGAAGAGATCAGGGAACAGTGGGGCTCAGCAGCCGCATCAATCCTCGTGGCTTCAGATCTGGCTCAACGCAATTCATCGGATTTCCCACGTTGAGGCCAAGCTCTTGAGCAACCGTGTGTCCGGAGCGGGCAGCGCTTTCCATGGTTGAAGGCCACCCAGTCTGCACCCAGTCGCCCGCGAGGAAACAGTTGGGCCAAGGGGAAATGGCTTGAGGGCGCGCTGCATCGATGCCGGGAGGAACGCCAAAAGTAGCCCGGACTTCCTTGATCAGGGCGACCTTCTCTAACTTGGCTTCTTTCACTGTTGGTAGGAACTCCGCGAGCTCGGTGAGCGCTTGTTGGATCGCGACCTCACGCGGCAAAGCTGCAAAGGCCCGCGTGGCACTGACGACCAACTCGATGTAATGACCGCCGCGGCCCGTTTGCAGGAGCGATTTGTTGTACATCCAATGGATCTCACGGTCCAGGAACACCGCGTGTTCGAGATCCGTTACTTCGCGATCAAACCAGAGGTGGACGCTGCAAAGAGGCCAATGCTCGTGGCGCTCGATTTGGCGGGCCAGCTTCTCAGCGCCCTCTTCGGCCGGCAGGTGGGGCAATAACTTTTGCGTTGCTTCGAAGGGCAGAGCCAAGATCATGTAATCCGAGATCAACTCGCCGGTACGCGTGCAGATCAGCCATTTTCCAGTTGCTTCATCCCAGGCCGCGCCTTCGACATGCGTATTGAGCAGTACGCTGCCGTCGCGCTCGTTGAGGAATGGAGTTACTCCAGCATATAACTCGCTCAAGGGCACCGTACTCATGCCCATGCTGCCGGCTTCGGCGGAATTCAGGAATAACTCGCGAATGACTTTAGCGGCATAGGGAACGGCGATCGAATCCAGCTCTGCGTTCAGAGCGCTAGCGATCACGAGGCGCCAGAAACGATTAATCGCACCTTCCGTTTGCTTGTGACGGCGGAGCCATTCGCTCAAAGTTTCGCGCGTGTCTTTCATCGCTTCCGGCCGCACCATCGCGCGCATGGCGCGGCCCAGCGCAAGTTTGTCGGCGAACGTGAAGGCCCTTGCGTTGAGGAAGCTCGGTGCGCCGTGCAGCGGTGCGGGCAGACTAAGTGGACCTAACTTGAAAGGGCCGAGTCGCGACCTGCGACCGCCGGGCTCAATCATCGTCATTTCACTGGTCCAGTGAATCCGATCAGCTACGCCGATGCGGCGATAAAAACCTATTAAATTGGTGCAGCAGCCGAAGAGGACGTGCTGGCAGTTATCGATCACTTCGTTCACGCCGGGATGCAGATAGGAACTAGCGCGGCCGCCAAGATAACTGCGGCCCTCTACAAGTCGCACGCGGACGCCTGCCTCGGCGAGGGCGCAGGCAGCGCTCATGCCGGCTACGCCGGCGCCGATGACGGTGACGGATCGCTGCGCGCTTTCTCGGAGTTTTTCCTGCCCGGGATGCATCATGTTCCGTTAGCGGCCAAGCCCGCTGTTATCACTGTTTCTGCAACACAATAAGAATGGTGCTCTTTCAAAACCGCTTGATAGTCGACTCAAGGGAACAAACGCGCCCATCCCATACGCGCAAGCCCCGCTGAAAGGATACTTAGCTTTTGCGACATAGGTACGGCGGCGCGGGTGGTGAATACATCGTAGTTCGCCTTTTCGATGCGCTTGAGCAGGCCGTGATAGATCGAAACCAGCACCCATAGTGCAGGACGGCTTTCGCGGTCGATCAAGGGCAACAAGTTTTGCGCGGATTGATAGAAGTTCTCGGCGCGCTGAGCAATAGAGACTAACAGCGCGCGTTCGCTGGCCGTGGGAGGTGCGCCGGGCTCGCGATGCAAGAATGAGTCAAGTGAAACATTGTTCGCGGCGAGATCTTCCAAAGGAAGATAGACCCGATTGCGTGCTGCGTCCTCGGCGACATCGCGAAGAATGTTGGTAAGCTGAAATGCTATGCCTGTTTCTTCAGCCAGCTTCTCGGCGCGAGGATCGGTATAGCCGAAGATGCGAATGCAGACTAGGCCCACCACCGACGCCACGAGATAGCAGTATCGGTAAAGGTCGACGAAGGTGGCATAGGTGTCGAGCGGTTGCCCTGCGACCATCGCGGCTGAAATAGGAAAAGCAGGTCCTTCGACTCGCTGCGCTCGCTCAGGATGAGAACCTGAAAGGGGACGATCGAGGTCCATGGTAACGCCGTCTACCAATTCATCGAGCAGGTTGAGGGGGATGGAGAAACGCTCAACAGCGTGGCGAACAGCAACAAAAATCAGATCGGAAGAATCGCCGCCGTGGCAGACGCCGCGCCAGTTCGCCTGCCAGGCATTGAGACGCCTGCGGCGTTCTTCACGGGTGATAGACTCGTCATCGGCAAGATCGTCGGCCTGCCTCATGAAAGCATAGATCGCGCAGATAGCATTGCGGCGCGGCTCGGGCAGGGCGACGAAGGCATAATAGAAGTTCTTTGCCTCACGACGCGCGATGGCACGGCAGAGGGCATAGGCTTCATTCAATTTTGGATCGTGCGTCACGCGGTCAACCTTCAACTCATGTGGCCAAGGCGCAAAAAGGGCAGAAACTTGCCGCTGACCGCTCGCAGAAGCAAAGCGAGTTTTGTGGCTTTCGAGATCGCGGGGCGTTTGCCGAGCACATCATATCCTTGACGCTCGATGGCACGCAGGATCTCCAGCCCGCCCCGGCTGAAAAGGTCCAGTTCAATCGCCAGATCGCGATTTACCTGGCCGATCAGCGGAAGCCCCTCCTCAAACAGATTGCGCGCATATTCGACCTCACAACGCATCAAAGCGCGAAAGCCCGGCGTAACGACGCCATCGCCGATGTATTCCTCGGTGACACCAAACGATTCCATATCCTTTTGAGGGATATAGATGCGGCCCTTGGCGAAGTCGCGGCTCACATCCTGCCAGAAGTTGGCCAATTGAAGCGCGGTGCAGGTTGCATCGGAGAGCCGGATATTCTCTTCTCCGTGCTCGCCACAGACATAGAGCACCAACCTTCCGACGGGGTTCGCCGAATAGCGGCAATAAGCTAGAACATCGGCCATGGTGTTAAAGCGGTTGACGGTTTGGTCCTGGCGAAATGCCACGAGCAGGTCGGCGAAAGGTTCTTTGGGGATAGAACACTCGCGGATGGTTTCGGCCAAGGCTACGAAGACCGGATGTCGCGTGCGGCCAACATAGCAGTCGTCCAGTTCGCAAGCCCAGAGGTCAAGCAGCGCCAAGGCCTGTTCTGGATCAAGCACCTCATCGCCGATGTCGTCCGAGACGCGGCAGTAGGCGTAGATTGCGTGGAAATGCGGGCGCAGATCCTTAGGCAGAAACCAAGTGGCAACGTGAAAATTTTCATAGTGGGATTCGGCCAACTGCCGGCACCAGGCTCTGGCCTGTTCCAACGTGGGCGGGGTGGCAGGAATGCGATAGTTCTGGGGCAGAGCCGACCAGCCCCGCTCAAGGAGCAATTCCCGACGCTCCTGCTGCTGCTCCGACAACGATGCGGCCGTGCCGCGTGATACGTTGTCTGGTTCTGAAGTCTCCCTCATCATGGCATCACCTCAGGGCACAATGGCGGTTTTAATCTCGCTCGAGCGCTTCATAAGCTTCTCAAACACGCGGTTGAGTTCGTAGAGGTGTGCGTGTCCTGTGATGAAGGCTGCGGCCTGGAAGCGGCCGCCGGCGATCAGCTCGAGAGCTTTGCGGCAGATGGCGGGTGTGTGGTGGAAAGTGGCGCGCAAGGTGATGTCTGAATAGTGCAAACGGTTGGTGTCGAGCGAAACGTGAGTACCCACTGCACAGCCGCCGAAGAAATTGACCGTGCCGCCCTTTCGCACCATTTCGACCGCCTCTTCCCAGGCCTCGGGCACGCCGACAGCCTCGATGGCGATGTCGACGCCCCGGTTTTTGTGCGTGAGCTCGCGAGTTTCGCGGATGGCCTTGCGAATGTTGCCGGTCTGCACCACGTGGGCTGCGCCTAGTTGGCGCGCAGCCTCGACCTGTCCATCATGCTTGACGACGGCGATCACCTCGCAGCCGGCGAGGGCTGCGACATGCAGCATCATCAATCCGAGCGGGCCACCGCCAATAATCGCTACCGTGTCGCCAGGATGGGGACGCGAATCTTCAAAACCATGGACAGCACAGGCCAGCGGCTCGGTGAGGGCTGCGTGCTCCAAAGGAACGTGGTCCGGAATATGGAGAGTGTTTTTGGCCACGATGCGGGCTGGAATGCGGATGAATTCAGCATATGCGCCGTTGTTGAAGAGCAGATCGTCGCAGAGATTTTCCTGGCCGCGCTCGCAAAAGTAGCACTGGCCGCAAGGTGCGGAGTTGAGCGCAACCACGCGGTCGCCAGATGAAAAATCGGTAACCCCCTCGCCAGCCTGTACGACTGTTCCAGCCTGCTCGTGGCCAAAGAGAGCCGGGGGCACGATCATACGTGCGTGATAGCCTCGGCGAAAAACTTTGAGATCCGTACCGCAGGTGAGCGCCGCGCCGACACTCACGATCAACTCACCGGGTCCGGCTTCGGGAACCGGAACCCGCTCAATACGAACATCCTCGCGCCCGTGCAGAACCGCTGCATTCATGGTTCCACGGCTAACCTGTAGTACATCGTCCACGGTTTTGCGGCCGACCTCGATAACATCCTCAACCGTGTTCCGGCCAACATGGAGGACTTCTCCAACTCGGTTGCGGCCGACCTGCAGAACGTCCTCAACGGTGTTGCGGCCGACCTGCAAAACATCCTCGACCGTCGTACGGCCGCGTTGAATGGCGTCCTTTACGCTCTTTGGCATCGATCCCTCATCGAGCGGCTACG
>CAYTJN010000053.1:0-23030 GCA_964438125.1 uncultured Occallatibacter sp. | reverse complement strand
GCCGTATGCCATGGCGAGACCGGCGACGGCAAGACCGACCTGGCCAAGGATATGCAATTGACGCTTGAGGATTGGACCGACCCCAAGACCCTGGCCGCGAAATCGGATGGGGATCTGTTCACTGTGATCCGCAATGGCAAAGACAAAATGCCCCCCGAGGGTGTCGGTCGTGCCAAGGACGACGACGTGCGGAATCTGATCCTCTACATACGCGGCATGGCGAAGGCACAACCGGCCGCCGCACCGAGCCCAGCCAATTAGCGCCTAAGAATTCCGGAAGCTCGCGATAAGCATTCGCCGCGTTGAAGTGCAGCCGCGCAGAAACCGTGAAGCTCTGTCCAAGGCGCGCTAATGGGCTTGAATGAACGTCAGAAAGATAGCCGGGTAAAGCGTCACGGCAAGCATCTTTGCCAAAATCAACCCGAGTGACAAAACGAAGAGCCAGATAAGATCCGTGTCGTTCATCACCGGTTGCGTTCCTGGTGGGTAGTTGAACGGCTGGAACTCCCTGATCTTCCCGTTCACTGCGGAGTTCAGCAGATCCTGGCGATATCCTTGCGCCTTTCGGAGCTCGACGAGATCGGATCGGACCCGGAAAAAGAAGACCGTCGTTACGGCCATCAGACCACAATCGAACAGCAATGTGATTGCACGCAACTGTTCCACGCTCGGCTGAACGACCTTGCCAAGAAAGAAGGCGGTGATCCCAAAGGAAGCCAGCAGGGCGGTGGAAAAAAGATTCTCAACCCGGGTGCGCCATATTCGCACCTCGATCCGGTCTTCTCTCACCAGGTCTGTTAGCACGCTGGCGGCTGTTGCGGGGTCAAGATGCGCAGCGGTTTCCTTATCTGTAGTCATGGTGCCCTCATCACTCGGTCCAGGTTTATTCAAGGTGAATCCGGAATGAGCAGAATAGCATTTCCCCGCTCGACAGCACCTCAGAATCTCATTCTCAACCCGAACTGGAACTGGCGCTCGCGATAGGAATTTGTCGCGTTGATATTGAGCGGCTGGCCAAAGGCCGTGGTGTTGGCCTTCGAGCCGGTCAGGAAGGTCAGCTTCGGCAGCGCTCCTTCCGAGGTTCCCGGCTCGATAATATAGCCGGTGGTTTCTACTTCGGTCACATTCTGGTGATTGAAGAGGTTGAAGCTTTCAGCCAATAGCTCCAACTGGCGCATGTTACCCAGATCGAAGTGTTTGGCCAGTCGTAGATCGGCCTTCCAGACCGTAGGATAGCGATAAGTGTTGCGGCCAATGTTGTAAATACGGTTATCGCTGCCGACGCCATAGATCCGGTTGTCGCCTCCCGAGCCGTTCATCCCCGGTCCCAACCCCACAATGGCCGTGCCGGTTGCGCTGAACTCCTCTGGCAGCGAACCAGTGGTGCGCATGGTGTAGGGCAGGCCGCTGCGAAACTGGCCGACGCCCGACGCCATCCAACCGTTGGCGAGCCGTCCCGCCGGACCGTGCAACTTCCACGGAGTCTCAAAGATGCCTGTGATGCCGGCTGAGTGCCGCATATCGAGGTCGCTCGTTCCGTACTCCAGGCCGTAATCGCGCGGGTCAAACACGTCATTTCCCGCCACTTGCGAACTCTCATTGGGGTTCCAGTCCATGGCGTGCGCGTAGGTGTAGTGGGCGTTCACGCTCAACCCGCGCCGGCCAGAGCGCTCGACCCTCAACATCGCCGCCTCATAAGTGGAGTTGGCGCGGCTCATGATCTGGGTGATCTGCTGGTACCCGGAATTGATCCGTCCGGCAAGCCCGGTTGCCGAATTCATCGGGGGCCATAACGCGTAGAAATTGGGAACCGTGATCTGCGACGCTTTGATGGGACCAAGGCCGGTGTGGCCGCACGATGTATTGTTCGGGCCTGATGCTGTCTGATCGCAGACGTTATAGGTAATGCTCTGAAGTGGCGCAGCGAGATTGGTATCGACAGAGACAGGAAGCCGCCGGCCCAGGCTTGCCATTGCGCTGGCAGTGATCTCCACGCGGCCGGGCAATCTCTCTTCTAACGAAGCGATACCCTGATGCACCTCAGGATTGTGCAAGTCGGGCGCGAACTCCACTGCTCCAGGCTTGACCATGCTTCCCGGCGTGCCTTGCAACACGTACGGAAACGGTGGAGCGCCGCCGCCGTAGTTCGGCAGGTCGTCGGTAGGCCGCATGAAGATGCTCACGTCGCCATTCAATGAGCCGGTCTGGGTCAGCGCCGTTTCAATCGCCGCGTTATCCGTTCGACCGAAGTAAATGCCGTAGCCCAGCCGCATCACCGGCGCATGGCTCTCACCGGACCCCAGCGCAACACTCACCCGCGGCCCCCAGTTATTGCCCAGACCGGGCAGCTTTGGAGTCGGCAAATCGACAGGATTTTGAAGCGCGGCAATCGGCGGCGGCAACTGCTCAAACTCCCAGCGCAATCCGGCTGAAACGACCAGCAGCTTGCCCGCCTGCCACTGGGTGGCTGCATAACCCGCCCATTGATTGGTACTCAGGTGCCAAGCGGCAGGCCCAATCGTCTGCGTGTAGTACGAGTAGCAGGGCAGGTTTCCCTGACCGCGCGGATTGCCCGCCGAATCCGTCCAGACCTTGCCCGTCTGGTCGCATGTGTGCTGGAGAATCGGGTCTAGCTCGCCGGAAATCCCAAAACTCTTGAATGCGAGCGCGTCGGTGACGAAGTTCTCTACGTTGGAGTAAGTATAAGTCCCTGTCTGATTGCGTAGCATGCTGGTTGCGTCGAAGTTATGACTGAGATCGAAGCCGGCCTTCACCAACAGCTTGCCACGAACCCAGTCCAATGACTCCTGGCCCTGGTAGAGGCGCTCGTCAGGATAACTGCCCGCTCCGAAGCGCGATGGATTGCCAATGGTGAAGCCGTAGCGATTATCTACGACGATCTGCGGCAACTGTCCCCATGCGTTGCCGGCCAGAAAGGTCTTCTCAAAGTCGGATGGAGGGGTCGGTCGCGCACTTTGGATCGCGTGGCCAAAAGAAACCTGGCTCACGGCCAGCAGGTTGGGGGTCACAAACGCCTCCCAACGGCCCAGAAACCACTCCTGGCTAGCCTGGCTTGACCCAAAGCTGTGGTTGCCATAGCTCTCGGAAACCCGCGTCAGCCCTCCGCCCGGCGCATTCCAATCAGCGCCGATGCTCTCCAGCGTGAAGCGATGGCGCTCGGCAGCCTGCCAGTCGAGACGTCCAAAGCCCGTCCACTGCAAGGCAGTTCGCGGAGCGGGACCAAGCAGCGGCGCGAGCGGCGCGCCCGTGAGGCAACTTGAACTCGCCCCCCCTGAAGTCCCAGCCAAAGTTTCCAACATGCAAGAGTATTTCGCCCTTCCCTCGGCCTCTGCATTGGCGCTGGATAAACCAAGCCGCCCACTCAGCACTGTCATTTCGTCGTCCGTAGGGTTGGCAAAAAAGCCGCTGGTGCACACACCGTCGCTGTCATATCCCAGGCACGGATGCCTCACCGTCGCAAGACCCGGATTGTTACGAGTATTGCCATCCACAGCCGCAAACCAATAGAGCTTGTCGCGGCGGATGCGGCCACCCGCGCCGGCGCCCCACGTGATTTCGTGGTCCGGCGGAGTGTAGGAGGGATTGTTGGCCGCTGTATAGGATTGCGCGGCAAAGCTCGGAACTGAATTGTAGGTCGCGCTGGCCGGGGCGATCTCTTTCACCCACTGGCTAAAAGGATTCTTCGCGCCCCAGGCGTTCTGGCGATCGAAGAGAAAACCTTGACCATGCAGATTGTCGCCGCCGCGCTGTGTCTCCACGTTGATGCGCCCGCCCGCTGCCCTGGCCACCTCAGCCTCCACATTGCCGGCCACCGTTTCGACGGCGCGGATTGCCGCCTCGCTCATGGCCAGTCCATGCCCTCCAATTCCAACCTGCCCCATCCCGGCTGGCCCCTCGCCACCTTGGCCCATCGACCCGTGGCCTTCCGAATTCTGTCCAGACGAACTGGTCGAGCCAAAGACCAGGCCACGCTCAACCCCGTCCACCTCGGATGCGGCTCGCTGCTGGCCTGTACCTCGCAAAGAGATCTCCCCCTGACCTCCTGACGGAGTGGCGGAAGTGGGCGTGTTGTCCAGGACAAAATCCTCCCAGTGCCGGCCGCTCACCGGCAGAGCCTGCAATTCTGCTGTGCTTATTGAGGTGGTCTGGGGATGTGCTGCCGGAGCCTTTTCTTCAGATGCCGCCATAACGGGTTTGTAGGGAACCAGCGCAATCTGCGTCGCCGCCTCCAGCATCGCATGGTTGGCAATCGCGACCAGCGCAACTTGTGGCCCGTCAGGCGCGGCTTGGCTTAGTGAGGACACTTTCGCAGCCGATGGGATTGCCGCTTTCACAGCTTCCGGTCGTGTCAACGAAGCCGGTTTAGCCTGCGCGAGTGGCGCCTGTCCTGGATTGATCGAAATTCGAGCGGCACTTGCCGGGGTGTCTGGCGCGGAACCTGTAGACGCGCGCGCCGACTTTGGCGTGTCTTGTTTCTGGCTGGAGGTGTCTGAGCTTTTTAACGAGTGCGCCATTGCCGCATTATTCAGCGCAGGTGCCGGCACCGAAGAGACCGCCTTGCCTTCTTCCACCGTCTGTTTGGGTGCCGGGGATTTCTGCGGCTCCATGGCTTTCCCCGCCGCCCTGTTCAATGGCGGAGCCGTCGGCTTGATTGCGGCCCGCAGCGGTCCCGGTTGCTCTCCGGTTTTGGTCGTTCCAACTTCTTGCAGCTTCGCTTGCACTGGCGCGGACGGTGCCGCTTCCAGATTCAGTGCCGTTTGCACCCGCGCTTGGTGACCGCCGGCAACGACGATTGCGCCGACTTCGCCACGCCCCAGGTGAGGGCTGTCGGCTTCGAGCGTGTACTCGCCCGGCTCCAAATGAGTGAAAAGATAAGCCCCATCCTTCGCCGTGATTGTGCTTGACTCTGAGCCCGTTTTCTCATTGCGTAAGATGACTTTGACGCCGCTGAGAGGGTGAGAGTAAAGGTCCGTCAATCTGCCAGCGAGCGAGCCCACCTCCGCGCCTGGAGTCGATTGGGCAAGATCCGCCGTCCACGCGCCAATCAGCAGCACGGCTAACGACAAAGCTTTCACCCAGTTACTCCCTATCGCAGCCATCGAGTCCCCTGCTCGCGGCAGAACCCAGGGAGAGAAACAGTCTTACTTCTCCGGCCCACTCTTGCGGCGGGTCCGGATTGGGGAAGAGTCCGCCGGCCAATTCGAGACAGAATTCTCGGACCGGGCAGCGCCAATCTCCTTATTTATTGTGTTGCCTGCGATTGTAAGCTTCCTCCGGTAAACTGGGAAGACGGTATTTCGGACTGGGCCTCATTGGTATACAAAAGCCCCGAAGGCCGGCTTCCGTTCTTGTTCCCTAATCTCTCTTCCCTGGTCGCTCATGTTTATCGATGAAGCAAAAATTCGCGTCAAGGCCGGCGACGGCGGCAACGGCTGCATGGCCTTTCGGAGGGAGAAATTCGTCCCTCGCGGCGGTCCCTCGGGTGGCGATGGCGGCCGTGGCGGCGACGTCATTATGGTCAGCTCGCAGCGCCACAACACCCTCATCCATTTCCGCTACAACCCCGAACACAAGGCGCAGCGCGGCGAACACGGTCTCGGGTCAAACTGCACCGGCCTCGATGGCAACTCAATCATTCTGCAAGTCCCTGTCGGCACCAACCTCTTCGATCAAGAGACCGGCGAGCTGATCCACGACTTCAGTGAGCCTGACGAGCAGCTTGTCATCGCAAAGGGCGGGCGCGGCGGCCGCGGCAACCAGCACTTCGCCACCAGCACCCATCAGGCTCCCCGCGAGCACGAACTGGGTCGCGCCGGGGAGGAGCGCCATTATCGTCTGGAACTCAAACTGCTCGCCGACGTTGGACTGGTTGGCTATCCCAATGCCGGCAAGTCCACCCTGATCTCGCGCATCTCCGCAGCCAAGCCCAAGATCGCCGACTACCCCTTCACCACACTGGAGCCGAATCTTGGTGTCGTCACCGTCGGCGAAGAACCCGATCAGCAGTCGTTCGTCGTCGCCGACATGCCCGGCCTTATCGAGGGCGCACATCTTGGCTCCGGTCTCGGCACGCAGTTCCTGCGCCACATTGAGCGCACAAGTCTCCTGCTTCACCTGGTGGATGTCTCAGACGCCTCAGGCCGTCCCGATCCAGTGGAAGACTTCAAGGTGATCAACAAGGAACTGCAGAGCTTTACCAGCGGCATGACTCAATCGGAATTCGATCCGTTCGCCGACGATGCCCAGGAGCCTTCAAGGCCAAATCATCCCCTGGCCAACAAGACCATGATCGTCTGCGCCACCAAGATCGACTCCGCCAACCCCGAGAAGCTCAAAAAGCTTGCGACCCATGCCAAGCGCCGCAAGCTGGAGTTCCACGCAGTCTCCGCCGTCACCGGCCAGGGGATTGAGGAACTCAAGTGGTCATTGGCGCGGCATCTGCGACCCAACGCCGATCAGGAGAAATAAAAGCAATGGGTCTAGATGTGAAGTTTCAGCGGGTTGTCGATCGATTTTGCGGGCCTGGAACAGCATGAGCTGTTTCGGCTTAGGCCGAAGGCCGCTGGCCCCACCGCAGGTGGTCACCGGATCACTTTCAACGCCCCGCGGAAGAGCCCGTCGAAGTTTGCGGCGATAGCGGCGTCTTTGGCGACGGCTTGCTCGATTGCCTTCTCGGCGGCCGGGCGCTGATACCCCAGATTCACGAGCGCAGAGAGCACATCATCGACCGCTGCCCCACGAACCGACGTTGGCGAAGGCGCAACGGCAAAGTCATCCAGCTTGTCTTTGAGCTCGACCACCAACCTCTCGGCCAGTTTCTTGCCCACGCCGGGAATGCGCGTCAGTTGCGCGTGATCCTGGCCGCGAATGGCCTGGACGGTTCGGTCGGTAGGAAGCCCGCTCAACATCTTGACGGCAAGTTTGGGGCCAACGCCGCTGACCGTGATCAGCCGCTCAAAGAGGCGCTTCTCCTGAGGGTCGAGGAAGCCAAAAAGAGCGATCTGGTCTTGGCTGACCTGTGTGTGGATGTGCAGCGCCGCCTCCTGGCCCAACGACGGCAGCGCAGTAAAAGTCGGGATGGAGATGGTGACGTCGTACCCCACCCCGGCCGCCTCGACGATGGCCTGGCCGGGCTGTTTGAAAATCAGCTTTCCGCGCAAGTGAGCGATCATGGTGCCTTATTGTAGAATCCCCAGCCTGCATGGGAACACCAACCCGCCGCTATCGCGTCCAAACATGGGGCTGGGAATGGCTCAGGCGCGCCCTCGCCGGATACAATAGGGTTTGGGCCGCGAAAGACTGGCTCGCGATTTTCGAATTTGAAGCAGGTGCACGTGAGAGGTATTCTTCGCCGCGGTCTGCGGCTCGAGTTGGTTCGAGGACTGGCAATCGCGCTGGCGATCTCCGCGTTGACCGTGCTCGCCGGGCATGCGCAAAGCGTCAGCACAACGACCACGCTGGCCGCGCAACCTGGCGCTTCGGCTACCTGTTCCACTCAGGGCCTCACAGTTGCGTTGACCGACGTCACAGTGGCTGTAACGGGCACTCCCGGCGTGCCTTCCGGAACCGTGAGCATTGTGGACGGAAGCGGGAGCACAGCGGTTCAACTAGGCAGCGCGGAACTCGATTCCACCGGCCACGCTACTTTCGATTTCTATCTGGGGGACGCGAATCACTCTCTGAGTGCGGTCTACGCCGGTAATACCACCTTTCTCGGTTCGACCTCCGCGGCCACATCCGTGAACATCGCCTCCCAGTGCGATTCGGCGTTCGTGGTAACCACTTCCGCCCTCGCGCCGCCCACGCTGACCCCAGGGCAGTCGGGAACGGCCACAGTCACCCTCACGCCCTCTCAGGAGTTCGTCTCCGCACTGACAGCTCCTGCATTTATAACTCTCTCCTGCTCGGGGTTGCCCGATCAGGCATCCTGCGCTTTTACGCCTGCGAATCTGGAGATCGTGCCCGGCCAAAACGAAGGCATCACCAGTTCAATGGTGATTCTGACCTACGCCGCCGCATTGACCTCGATCCCGCCGGCCACCGGGCCAGGTGCTGTTTCCTCTCCGATCGCGTGGGCTTTCCTGCTGCCAGGCGTCTTCGGTCTTGGAGGGTTGGCGTGGGCATCGCGCCGTCGCCGCTGGCTCAAACAGCTTTCGCTCCTGGTTCTGGTCGGTCTGGTCACGCTGCTTGGCACCACCGCGTGCAATCCGCGCTACAACTACGAGCACCACGGTCCGGTTCCCAACCCGGCGACTCCGGCCGGCACCTATACGGTGAAGGTTACCGGTCAGTTCAGCAACGGAGTTACCGCCGAAACGAATAGCACAGCGCTGGTGGTCACGATAAATTAAGCTCTGGCCTGATCGCGATCGACGGACCGTTCCTTGTGCCGCACCGGTGACCGGCGACGCGCCGCCCCGCTCAATAGCCTCCCCCGAGATGATAGAAAAGTATTGCATCGAAAGAGTGGGCTGGAAGGCGGCAATGGGGCGCGGTAAATTCCAATTTCAAATGGCAGTTATGCTCGCTGTTGCGCTCGCGTTGGGCGGATTGGTTGCCACTGCGCAGACGGCGGATCAGGCTTGGCTGCGGTATGGCGGTTATCACGGTCGAACCATCATTCCTATCAGAGTTCGTGCCCTCGGAGCCGGATCCATCGAGCAGTCCGTCGCCCACGAGCTTCAACGCGGCATCACCGCCCTGACAAACGGATCGGTGACCTGGCGAGGAAGCGCCTTTACAGGCGAAACCATCGTCGGCACCGCCGCAGAACTGCGCAAGGACTATCCCAACCTTCACGCACCGGACGGTCTCGAAACTGAAGGCTACTGGCTCTACTGGAATGGCGACTTCGACAAAGCGGATCTGTTCGTTGTCGGCTCTGATGAGCGCGGCTGTGTTTACGGTGCCTTTGCCCTGCTTCGTCTTCTGGCCACCGATCACCTTCTGATTCCCCTGAACCTTGTTGAGAATCCCGCCATGCCCATCCGCTGGGTTGATGAGTGGGACAATCCTGACGGCTCGATTGAACGCGGTTACGCAGGACGGTCCATCTTCTTCGAAGGCGGCAATGTTCGCGACGATCTTGCTCCCGTCGCAGAATACGCCCGCCTGCTGTCCTCGGTAGGCATTAACGGCGTGAACGTCAACAATGTGAACGCCGCGCCGCAACTGCTCGACGCCGATCACATCAAGCAACTGGCCCGCATCGCCGACACAATGCGTCCCTGGGGAGTGCGGTTGGCTCTTAGCGTGGATGTCGCCAGCCCACAAAAGATCGGCGGCCTTTCGACCTTCGACCCGCTCGATCCCACCGTCTGCGCCTGGTGGAGCGCCAAGGCCAACGAGATTTACGCGCTCATCCCCGACTTCGCCGGCTTCACCGTAAAGGCCGATTCGGAGGGCCAACCCGGACCCGCCAGCTACGGACGCACCCCCGCCGACGCGGCCAACTCCCTTGCCGCCGCGCTTGCCCCTCATGGCGGCGTCGTGCTCTACCGCGCCTTCGTCTACAACCACCACGCCGATTGGCGCGACCCTAAGGCCGACCGCGCCCGCGCCGCCTACGACATCTTTCATCCTCTCGATGGCAAGTTTGCTGAATACGTCGTCATCCAGATCAAGGAAGGCCCAATCGATTTCCAGGCGCAGGAGCCGGTCTCCCCGCTCTTCGCCGGCCTTGAACATACCAACGCAGCGATGGAGTTAGAGATCACACAGGAGTACACCGGCCAGCAACGGCACCTGGTCTATCTCGCGCCGATGTGGAAACAGGTTCTCGACTTCGATTTGCGCGCGGAGAATCGCGCCGCACCGGTCAAAGAAATCGTCGCGGGCACGAGTTTCCATCGCCCTCTGGGCGGCATGGTCGCTGTAGCAGGCGTTGGCCGCGACGCTTGGCTTGGCTCGCCGCTGGCTCTGGCTAACCTCTACGCCTTCGGCCGTCTTGCCTGGGATCCCAATCTTTCCCCCGAAGAGATCGCCACCGAGTGGACGCAACAAACCATCAATACAGATCCGCAGGTCGTCGGCACCGTCGTCAAGATGCTGATGCAATCCTGGCCTGCCTATGTGAACTACACCGGCCCTCTCGGCATGCAGACGCTCACCGACATCACCGGCTCGCACTACGGCCCCAACATCGAGGCCAGCGAAAACAACGGCTGGGGCCAGTGGCACCGCGCCGATCACCTGGGCGTCGGCATGGACCGGACTATCGCGACTGGCACCGGCTATGTAGGCCAGTATCCGCCCGAAGTGGCCAAGACGTACGAAAATCTCGCCACCACTCCCGACGATCTGCTCCTCTTCTTCCATCACGTGCCCTACACCTACAAGCTGCATGACGGAAAGACGGTCATCCAGTACATCTATGACAGCCACTACGAGGGCGCAGAGCAAGCCGCCGAACTCGAACGCGAGTGGGCCACGCTCGAAGGCAAGATCGATCAGAAATTGTATGAGGATGTCCGAGCGCGCCTTGAATATCAGGGCGGCCACGCCATCGTCTGGCGCGACGCCATCGTGCAATATTTTCTAAAGCTCAGCGAAATCCCCGATGAAAAGGGACGCGCCGGCCACTATCCCGGCCGCTTAGAAGCCGAAGACGCCAAGCTCACCGGCTACAAGATCATCGACGTGAAGCCGTGGGAAGATGCCTCCGGCGGTAAAGCGGTAACGTGTCAGGCCTCAACCGTACCGCCCGCAAACCAGTCAACTCCCGAACAGCAAGAAGCGTCAGGGCACGACTTCAGTCGTGCCGTACAGGACACAAAACCAAACCGGGCTTTAGCCCCTGCGGAAACCCGCGTTTGCACAGCCGAATGGACATGGCATGGCCCCGCAGGCCGCTATAACATCGCCGTCCAGTACTTCGATCTGCAAGGCGGCGTCGCGAAGTTCACGCTCGACGTCAACGGCAAGCCCATCGCGAAATGGGACGCCGATGCAACGCTGCCTTCAAAGCGTCCTCACGGCGATAACTCCACCCGCCACGCCGTGAGCAGCGTAGACCTGAAGCCCGGCGACGTTCTGCGTGTAGAAGGCACTCCCGACGGCGCAGACCACGCTGCGTTTGATTACATTGAGGTCACAGCCGCACCGTAATGTGAGAAGTTTCGGTCTTATAGCTATAGCTTCAATCTTGCTGCCGCAGTTCTGCTGGCTGCCAAGCGGCGTTCGCTCAAAGGACGCGCCCGATCCTGCTGGCGCTGAACCTCTTCGGGTAATGCGGTCCTCGGCGAACCGGCCGTGAAGGGCGGCTGCGGATCATACTCCAACGCTAACTGCACAGAGCGCGCAACCGACTCTCCCCATAATTGCGCAATGACAGCCAACGCAAAGTCGATGCCGGCAGTTACGCCGCCTCCGGTAATTCGATCGCGATCACAAACGATACGTTCGCTGACCGGAATAGCACCTAAAACAGATAGGTCGTCCATAAACATCCAGTGCGTGGTGGCCTTGTAACCTTGAAGCAATCCGGCCGCGCCCAGCAGCAAAGATCCGGTGCAGACCGAGGTGACATAACGCGAGGTGGCAGCCGCGCGACGCAGAAAATCCAGCACCTCGTCGTCGGCCATGAGTTCAATCTGGCCCGGCCCGCCGGGAACGCAGAGCAGGTCGATCAGCGCCTCGTCGTGAAATGTGTGCGTGGGAATCAACTCAATACCGGAGGCGCTCATAACCGGAGTCAGATTCTTCCAGTAAAGGCGTACCTCGACCCCCGGCACCTTGCTGAAGAATTCGTGCGGTCCAGTGAGATCCAGAAGAGTCATTCCGGGAAAGACAAGCATCCCCATGTGAAAGGGATCGCCGGGTTTCAATAATTCAGCCATCATTCCTCCTGAACAAAGACGCGTGGGGCTTGAGTTATCGCATTTTGCGAAACTCAAGCCCCACTTACTTACAAAGCTTCCGAGATGCGATTAACTTCGCTGGCTCGACTTACCCAACCACCGGCAGCCCGGCGAGCGCCATGGCGATCTCTTCCGCCGGATACTCGTAATTTTCCAGCTTCCCGGCCTGATACGCGATATACGACGCCATGTCGAAGTGGCCATGCCCGCTCAGACCAAAGAGAATCGTCTTCTGCTTGCCTTCCTTCTTGGCTTCGAGTGCTTCCGTGATGGCCGCGGCCACGGCATGGTTCGACTCCGGCGCGGGAATAATTCCCTCGGAGCGCGCAAACTGAATTCCCGCGGCAAACGCGTCCAACTGCTGCACGGTGGTCGCCTCGGCCAGACCCAGATCCAATACATGCGAAACCAGCGGGCCCATGCCGTGATAACGCAATCCGCCCGCGTGAATCCCCGGAGGAATAAAGGTGCTGCCGAGCGTATGCATCTTGACGAGCGGCGTCAGATGGCCAGTGTCGCCAAAATCATAAACGAACTTGCCCTTGGTCATACTGGGGCAGGCCGCCGGTTCCACACCAACGATGCGCGCCTTGCTTTGGCCTTTCAGGTTGCGGCCGATGTAAGGCATCGCGAGTCCCGCAAAATTCGAGCCGCCGCCCGCGCAGGCGATCACCACATCCGGATCGTCACCGGCCAGTTCCATCTGCTCGATTGCTTCCAGGCCAATCACCGTCTGGTGCAGCAGCACATGATTCAACACGCTGCCCAGCGCGTACTTGGTGTTCGGATCTTTCGCGGCCACTTCCACAGCCTCTGAGATCGCGATGCCCAGCGATCCGTTCGAGTCCGGATGCTGAGCCAGAATCGCCCGCCCCGACTCCGTCTCGATGCTCGGGCTAGCGGTCACTGTAGCTCCAAAGGCTTCCATCAACGCGCGGCGATAGGGCTTCTGGTCGTAACTCACCCGCACCATGTAAACCTTGCAATCGAGGCCAAAGAACGCGCAGGCCATCGAGAGCGCCGAGCCCCACTGGCCGGCCCCCGTCTCGGTCGAGAGATGCTTGGTGCCGTCCATCTTGTTGTAATAGGCCTGCGGCAGTGCGGTGTTCAGCTTGTGCGAACCGGCCGGGCTTCCACCCTCATATTTGTAGTAAATATGCGCCGGCGTATCGAGCGCCTTTTCCAGGCGGCGAGCGCGAAAGAGCGGCGACGGACGCCACTGCGCATAAAGCTGGCGCACTTCCCCAGGAATCTCAATCTCCCGCTCCTGACTGACCTCTTGCATAATCAGGCTCATCGGAAAAAGCGGCGCCAGATCGTCGGGCCCCAGCGGCTTTAGCGTTCCCGGATGCAGCGGCGGGGCCATCGGCTTGGGCAAGTCGGCGGCAATGTTATACCAGGCAAGGGGAATCCTATTTGGCGGCAGGTTGTACTGAATTGTGTCCATGCGCAACATTCTAGCAGCGCGATCGCATGGGCGGCTTCAGTGGCCTTTTCGAGCAGCGAATATTTGTTTTACCGCTGACTCGCGTCGCCCGCCTGCACGCGCCGATTGAAGTCTTCAGACATGCCGCGTGGCACGCTCAATGACTTCCATCCACCATGGCCAAGGTGCTTGGCAAGAAACACAATCTGTCCGCAGTGATACGAGTAGTGAGCCACTTGACGATTGATGGCCTGCATCACCGAGTGAGCCTCGCCGCGAACGGTCACCGTCCCCTTCAGGTCCGCATCGTAAAGCGGCTCAAGTGCAGTGAAGAGGCAACTCCAGCCCCCTTCCCATGCAGCGAGAATTGCCTCGCGCGTGGCGGGTGGATCGACAAACTCAAGGTCTCGCCGACGATCGGGCTTCTCCCCATCCGTTGTTAGGAAGTTGGTCCACCGCGACTTCATGTTACCCGCCATGTGCTTCACGATCAGGGCGATGGAGTTCGACTCCTCGTCCAGCACGGCAATCAGTTGTCCGTCCGTTACCTGCGCCATGGCTCTATCGGCCAGGCCCTTGTAATAGCGGAACACCGCCAACGAATCGTCCAGATACGAATGTGTAAACACCAGCGCCATGGAGACACTCTCCTGATTCTGGTCGAAAATCGCAAACCAGATCGTTAGATGGCTTTGACGATCTGCGCTGCGCGGTTGTACGAGCCGAGGTTGAAGGCATTCAGATAACCCAGGGCGATCAGCCTTTTCCTCGCCTCCGCGCTACGCCCGCCTGCTTGGCAGTGCAGCAACAGCACCTGGCTCCTATCGCTTACTCGGCCCGGTAGACTCGCTTCAATTTCGCCGAGAGGAAGATTGATCGCGCCCGCCAGATGGCCAGAGGCGAACTCGCTCGCAGTCCGCACGTCAATTATAACTGCGCCTTTTTTTAAATGAGCCGCGGCCTCCGCAGGTGAAATCAAGCCGGTGCGCCTGAGCAGAAACGCCGAGGCCATCATGACGGCAAGGATGAGAATCGTGATCCAGTTCATTGTTTCAAGCCTATCGTGAGGGGCTGTTCTTCGCGGTCTGCGTCTTCGCCACTTCCACCAGGACCGAATAAAACGTAGCTCCCCCGCCCAGGTCGGTGAGCCGTTCGCTGGTCAGAGCGTTCACGTTTGCTCCGTCAACGTTCATCTTGGCCCAGTCCAGGTGCGCGACCACAACCCCAGCCAGCACATTTCCATCAACCAGTGCCGTTAAAATCAGTGCTCCGCGGTCGTTCCAGACGCGCACAGAATCGCCGTCCGAAATGCCTCGAGCCTCGGCGTCGATCGAATGCATTTCGAGGCGCTGACTGGTGCGCGTCTCCATCTTACGATGACCATCGAGGTTGGCAAAGGTTGAGTTCATATAGTTGTCGGCCTTGCGGCTCAGAAACTCCAGCGGGAAACGCTTCGCGCCCTCGCCCCATCGAGACTCCGTCGGAGGAATAAAGGCCGGCAACGGGTCCAGGCCTTCAGCGGCGAGCGCCTCAGAATAAAACTCGATCTTCCCCGACGGCGTCGGTAACCAACCAGCCGTGTATGGCTGAAACGGCTCCGACTCCGGGCTTTGATGAAAACCGAGAGGAATGTGTCCCTTGTCTTTCAAATCTTCAATCGTGATGTGCTCCATGCCGGGGTTCGTCGAGTGCCCATCGGGCCCCATCCCCAGCGCTTGCCGGATCATCTCCTCCGGCGTATCGCGGAAACACTCCTCGTTGAAGCCCATTCGTTGCGCTAATTGGCTGAAGAGCCACACATTCGAACGCGCCTCGCCCGGTGGCTCGATGGCCTGATTCGATAGTTGGACAAAATAGTGCCCGTAGGCGCCCTGAATGTCGGTGTGCTCGAGAAATGTCGTTGCAGGCAAAATGTAGTCGGCGTAATCCGTGGTGTCGGTAAAGAAGAGTTCGTGAACCACAGTGAAGAGGTCTGCCCGCGCCAATCCGCGGCGGACTGCGTTTTGATTGGGCGCCACCGCCGCCGGATTCGAGTTATACACAAAGAGCGCATGAACGTTCGGACCATCCATCGACAGCTCTGGCGCGTCTTCTGTTCCTTTTACCCCGAGCGCCTCGCCCAGCTTCGACATATTGATCGTGCGGGCCAGCCGGCCTAGCTCAGAAGCCAAAGCCAAATCAGGACGTTCCAATGCCTTCCTGTCCCACGCAAATGCGCCCGAAGTCGAAAGCTGTCCGCCCCCGCCGCGATGTCTCCATGCTCCGGTCAGCGCCGGCAGCATGGCAATGGCCCTCGCCGCCGTCCCGCCATTCTCGCTGCGCTGCACGCCGTAGTTCATGCGCAGCGCAGCGGGCTTTGTCGTTGCATACTCGCGTGCAAGCTGCTCAATCTCCGTCGCCGTCATTCCCGTCCATGCTGCCACGCGCTCCGGCGTATACTCCCTCGCTCGTTCGGCCAACTCGTCGAAGCCATGCGTCATCTCGGCAATGAAGGCGCGGTCTTCGAGGCCCTCGTTCAAGATCACCTGCATCAGCCCCAGTGCTAACGCCCCGTCGGTGCCGGGCCGGATCGCGATATGCCAGTCGGCCAGCGCTGCGGTCCGAGTGCGATAAGGGTCGATGACAATAAGCCGCGCTCCATTGCGCCGCGCCTGCTCGATCATTGGCCAAAGATGAATATTGTTGCCGTGAATATTCGCGCCCCAGGCCAGCACCAGTTTTGCCAGCCGGAAGTCTTCTGTCGGCGCGCCCAGCTTCTTGCCGTAAACCAGGTTCCAGCCCACACCGCCCGCTTCAGAACAAATCGTCCGGTCCAGTTGGCACGCGCCCAGCCGATGAAAGAAGCGCCGGTCCATCGACCCGTAGCCCAGCACGCCGATGGTTCCCGCATAGCTGTAAGGCAAAATCGCCTCGGGTCCGTAAGCGTCGCTCACCTCTCGAAGCCGGCGTGCGATCCCGTCCAGCGCCTCATCCCAGCCGATGCGTTCGAAGGCCTCGTGCTCCGCGCCTCGCGGCCGTGGACTTTTTTGCGCACCGGGCTTTCGTCGCAAGGGAAATAGAATCCGATCCGGCGCATAAACGCGATCGAGATATTTCGCCACCTTGCCGCAAAGAAAACCTTGCGTCACCGGCTGCGTTGGGTCGCCCTGGACCTTGATCGCTCGGCCCTCCTCATTCACCGTCACCAGAACCGCGCACGAGTCCGGGCAGTCGTGCGAACAGACTGTGTGAACAATGCGAAAAGGAGCGGGCGCGCCAGTCGCGAACATGCTGTCATTGTAGGGCAAAAGCTAAACGATTGCAGCAACTCAGACAGCTCGCAAGCAGGCGTTTTTCAGCTAAGTCAATTCGTTCGTGATAGGCCTCGGGCACGCCAACCAGGTTCCCATTTGGGCGCGGAATAACTCATCTACCGTCGACAACTCAAGCCTCCCGCACGGCATCACAACAGCAGAAAGGGGATAGCCTATGGACCAAAGGACGCTGATCGCTATAGTGATCGTTGTTGCGGTTGTCGTAATCGCCATTGCCGCCTTTATCACGGTCTCTCGCAAACGCAGAAGCACGCATCTGAAGGAGCGTTTCGGTGCCGAGTACGATCGCGCCATTCTCCAACGAGGCGACTCCGCCAAAGCCGAGTCTGAACTGCTCAAGCGCGAGAAGCGCGTTGACAGCTTCACGATCAAAGAGTTAACACCCGCGGCACGAGATCGATTTGCGCAGGAATGGACGACGATTCAAAGCCGGTTTGTCGACGATCCCGCCATCGCCGTCAACGAAGCAGACTCGCTTGTAAATCGCGTAATGGCCACACGGGGTTATCCCATGGCCGACTTCGAACAGCGAGCCGCCGATATTTCGGTCACGCATCCCGCTGTTGTGCAGAACTACCGCGCAGCACGCATATTCCTAAAACGTTATGGGCGCGGCGAAGCCGGAACCGAAGATCTGCGCCAGGCCATGGTGCATTACCGCTCCCTGTTCGACGAACTGCTAGGCGCACAGACTGCCGCCGCCGCCACAACGAGAGGAGTGCTCCATGGACGAGCTTCTTAATGAAGAGAGATTGACCACAGCCGACCTCGTCAATTCCCGCCCAGCAGCAGGTCGAATCGAACCTGCCGGATCGGGTGTGAATCAACGAGCGCAAGCTAACCCGCTATTTCCCCAGGACGAATTGCAGAACTTCCGCGCACGATGGAGTGAGGTACAGACCTCTTTCGTCGATGAGCCGCGTCAGGCTGTCGAACAAGCGGATAGCCTCGTCGCCAACGTCGTAAAACGTATTGCCGAGCAATTCGCCTCTGAGCGCGAACAACTGGAAAAGCAGTGGGATCGCGGTGAAAACGTAGACACTGAAGATCTCCGTCAGGCCCTCAAGCGCTATCGCGCATTTTTTGATCGCCTCCTCGCGTTCTGAGGGGGCGAGAGAAAACAGTAACGAGATCACTCGCCCTATCGCTGACGTCCAAAGCCAACATGCGTCGACCGGCGCGAGCATTGCAAGATATGTTCCGCCACCAGAGTTTCGAGTCGTGGTCTGAGTTATCCAACCGTTCGTCTGGAAAATATACACCGACATCCACGCTCGATCCTGTAAACTGAACGCGCCATGAGTTGCCTCTTTTGCAAGATCGTTGACGGAAGTATTCCATCGACCAAACTTTACGAGGATGAGCGCTGTCTCGCCTTCGCGGACATCAATCCACAGTCCCCGGTCCACATTCTTATCGCCCCGCGCGAACACATCGTCTCAATCGCGGAAGCCAGCCAGAATGACAGCCCACTGCTCGGCCATCTAGTGTGGGTGGCCGCGCACCTCGCGCGCGCCAACAAGCTGGATAAGGGTTACCGCGTGATTATTAACACCGGCCCCGACGGCGGCCAGACAGTGGATCATCTCCATGTCCACCTGCTCGGCGGACGCCCGATGTCCTGGCCCCCAGGGTAGTCTTGGGCAGTCTCGGACAGCCTTGATGACATCAAAAAGAGGGCGCTCCCATCGCGGAAGCGCCCTCTTTGTTTTTTGACGCCAGCCTCGTTACATCGCCGGCTGTGGAATATTATCTTCTTCCTCTTCGATTCCATAGCGGCGCAACAGGTTGGGCAGTGTCTGCGAGAAAGCCGACCGCGGCATCACCGCGTCACAACCGGCCTCAAGAGCCTTGGCTTTCAGTTCCCCCTGCAAGTGGTTGAGGAATCCGACGATCGACGTCGCCTTCTTCAGCTTTGTCTTCAATTTGGGAATCAGCGTCATAGGCTTGGCGTTCAGATTGTTCAGATCAAAGACCACCAGCTTGGGCCGCTCCGCCTCCGCCAAATCGGTCAATCGTGCCACCGACTCCTTGTCGCCCTTGATGAACTCCACCTTCACGCCCAGCTTGCGAGCGGTCTCCTGGATCTTGGCCAGGAAAAAAAGATCTTCAATGAAGCAGAAGATGCGCGTGGGTGCGTCTGCCCGAACCGCAACCTTCACTGGCGGCTCATAAGTTTCCTGATAGAGGCCGTTGTGGCCATTGGTCGTGATCTGGATGGTCGATGCCGGGCCGTCGGCCACATTGCCGTTGACGATTCGATAGCTGTGATCCATTGGGCCCACAAACTCTCTGGGGCCTTTTTGGCGAGCACCGCCGCCCTTGCGCTTGCCCTGCGGCGGACCCGAGGCGTTGTTGCCGGGCTGGGGCGCTGACCCCGAGCCCTTCTGGAAAAATTTCTTCTTCTTCCGATCCTGATTCTGGTGTCCGCCCTGACGCCCATTCGGATTTGCAGCCTGACGCATTGGAGGCGCCTTCTGCTGCACGGGCTGTTGCGGAGGTGGCGGCTGCGGTGGCGGAGCCTGCGCCTGGGCTTGAGGCTGTTGTGCCGGGGCAGTTATTGCCTGGCTGCTCTTGTTTTTGCGGCGGCGCCGACGGCGGCGATGCCCTTGTGGCTGTCCCTGCCCATTGGCCGGGCTCGGCCCCATTTCAGATTGGGGCTGCGTCAATTCGGTCGTCATGCTTGAGTTTCCTGGTGCATTGCGATTTTGTGGATTATGATTTGCCGCACTGCTTTCGTGGTCCGGTCATTTCTTGGCACGTGCCGACCTTCCCTTGCCTGTCGCCGCCTTATCCCAGCCGGGAATTCGGCGATGACTGGCGAAAATCGTCAGAATATCTTCCAACCCCCCGCAGCCGGACTCCGTGCTCGATCGGCCACGCTTCCCACGGGTCTTGAATCTATTCACAGATGTCAGCCGCTCCGGTAGATCCCGATTAACCGTTGCACCCCAAGTTGGCGGCCCCGGTTCAACCTTTGCGGCACATCATGACCGCTGTGAAACTACCGTTGCCACAACGCACATTGCAGACACGAGATCAAACTTCATCCAGTTGTCAGGATCGTCGCGGTCGGCTGGCTCTTTTATTCAGGTAATGCCCTTCCTATTGGAATCTTCGCTCCCCTGCAATGGGGGGGTGGAATCGAATCTCCTGCGAAGGTTCCTTGCTCTGCGGCGAACTCGCTCTGCCCCTTCGGGTGGCGGGCGTCAGCCGCTTGATAGGCAAGTTTGATACTACAGCGAATTGAAACGGTTGGCAAGTGGCCTTGGCTTAATCCGGAATTTCACGCCCTATACGCAAGAAAGCGCCACCTGACTAAGGTGGCGCTTCTGCTGTCCCGTACTGGTCCCTGGCCTCCCAAATTATGCGTATCCGATGGCTCTCCGCCGGACCGAACTGAGACTTTTCCCGGCCGGCCTCCCTTTAAGGGGCCGCTCATTGGCGGATGCTCTTGCCGGGCGTCTTCTCTAATTGGGCTGGTCGGGCTTACCCCCGCAGCCGGCACATCACTGGCACTTACATTATAGCAATCGTGATGCCATTACCCTAGCCTTTATATTGCAATAACTTACTTTCTCCGCAGCTCCGCAGCCTCTTGATAATGGAGCTTTTCTGTAAGAATTCTCCCGAAATTCATATCGGTATTTTCCACATCTGACACTTTTCCTAAACTTGGCACTGGGGACAGAAATGCGTTCCCCGCCCTGCCAGCACGATGCGACGGATCAGCGTCTGGCAGCGAAGGCAAGCGAGTCCCGTGCGCAGGTAAACACAATGTTCGAGCTGAAAGAAGCCGCGCACGCCGTCTGCGTCCACATAATCGCTTACCGAGGATCCACCGAGCCGAATCGCATCGAGCAAAACCTCCCGGAGGGCCAGCCGCAACCGTTCAAGCTCTTTCCTGTTCAGCCGGCCGCAGAGCCGCCGCGGGCGAATGCCGGCGCGGAAGAGGCTCTCATCGGCGTAGATGTTCCCCACTCCCGACAGCAGTCTCTGGTTGAGCAGCGCGGCTTTTATCGTCAAACGCCGGGAGTGGAACAGCCCGGCAAACTCCTCTTCGGTCACCATCAGCGGGTCAACCCCAGGAGCACTAAAACCGGCGCCATGCCGCAGATCGCGAAATTCGAGCCGCCCAAAGCGGCGCGGGTCCACAAAGCGCAGTTCCCTGCCACTTGCCAGGGTCAAACGAGCATGGGTGTGCGCGGCCACGGCAGCCTCGGGAGCGGTCACCAAAAGCCGTCCAGTCATGCCAAGATGCACGATCCATTGGGCCGCCGCCTCGCTCTCTGGTTCCGCCAAACCTGTGCCTGGGTGCCCCATCCTCGCCGCGTCTTTGTTTTTGCGGCTAGGGTGGGACCGCAAGTTCTCGTCGGCGCTTCCCAACTCGCAAACGATGTGCTTTCCCGTGCGATGAACGTCAAGAATCGCGCGCCCCTCCAGTCCCTTCGCCTGGCGGGTGGGCGGAGTTTTATAGGGCTCCCGGTGCCGTCCGAACCAAACTTCGACGATGCGATCGCCGCGCAGACGCTCGTTCACTCCGCGTGCGATCGTCTCGACCTCAGGCAGTTCTGGCATCGGTCAATTGTAGTGGAGACTCGCAAGTCCGCGCCCCAAAGCTGAGCCGGCAGCGCGCTTCTTACTTTCGCTCACCCGATTCGCGGATACGGTTGGCCTCAAAGCTCACGATCTTCCATTGCCCCTGCTTGTTCCGCGCGTAGACGTGGGTATACCGGAAGGCTCCGGAGATGTCTCTGCCGGTGGATGTTCCTCTCACCTCGGCTCTCGATGTCACCAGTGCCGTCGTTCCATAAAACCGCATCTTGCGGTCCGACAGGGTGATCGCATTCAGGTGAATCCCTCCGCCCCGTATGCTGGCCAGTGCCTCATCTTTTGATTGCAGGGTGCCGCTCGGGGTAATGGCCATATAATCGTCCGCCAGCAAAGAGTCCAGGGTGGCTGCGTCCAACTTGAGCATGGCATTGCGCCATGCCTCTTCCAGTTGGTCGATCTCGTGACGGCTCTCGTGCTTCTCGGCCCTGGGCATTCCACCCGGTTGAGCAGTTGCGTGGAGCGCCTGTACAAGCGCGACACATAGAACCAGAACAATCGCAACCCGGCGGCAGACCGGCTTGAACAGCCCATTCATCGCTGAAGACATGATCGTAGGGGATAGTAGCCCGGAACGGCATCGACGGTCAACGGTACTTAGTACGCGATGCGTCACCGCTTGATGAATCTCCCGTGTATTCCTCGATTTCCGCCCATCCGCCCCCGCGCCAGTTTGACGCGGCTCTTGGCTCAAACGAGAGCAATCAGGTTTTCCACGCTCCGCTCACGCATCTTTTGGTAGAGCCCTCCCACGGCATGGAGCTTGAAGTGCGGCGACTCGCGATGCGCCGCCAGCGCCTTGGCGTCCTGATACTGCTCGTAGATGAGCACAGTGCACGGCTCATCTTCCAGAAAATGCGGAATATAGTTGACGCATCCCGGCTCCTGGCGTGAGGCCGCGGCCAGCGCTCGCAGGCTGCCGGCAACATCTTCGCGATCTTCCAAGGCGAACTTCAACCGTACGGCAAAGCTGATCATGAAAGCGGTATCCTTTTTGCGCCTGCGAGTTCGAACCGGCTCCGCGATCATCGAATCCACTCAGGACGCAGTTCAAGTTTATGCGTGAAGGCTCGAAAGCGCCCCGGCAAACTCCGGCAAAAGCATCGTCTGGTCCCGGTCCGGGCCTGTCGATACCATTCCGATCTTTGCCCCGCTTTCTCTCTCTTGAAAATGCAGATAATCTCTTGCTTCCACGGGCAATTTGTCAAACTCCGTGATCCCCTCGGTCGAGCACCGCCAGCCTTTCAACTTCTTGTACACCGGCTTGATTGCCTCGAGGCCCTGCACGTCTGCGGGAATCTCATCCGTCACTTTGCCTTCAATCTCGTAGCCGACGCAGATGGGAATCTCATCCAGTTCATCGAGCACGTCCAGCTTGGTAATTACCAGCCACTCGGCGCCGTTGACCTGATTGGAGTAGCGCAGCAGCGGAATATCCAGCCACCCGCAGCGCCTGGGCCGCCCCGTCACCGCGCCGTACTCCTGGCCCCGCGCTCGCAGGTGGTCCCCCACCGCCTCGTGAATCTCGGTGGGAAACGGCCCTTCGCCAACGCGCGTGACATAGGCCTTCGTCACGCTGATCACCGTCCCGATAGCCGTCGGTCCCACGCCAGTTCCCGTCGAAGCTCCCCCCGCGGTGGCCGACGAAGAGGTCACAAAGGGATACGTCCCGTGGTCGATGTCCAGCATTGTCCCCTGCGCCCCCTCGAACATCACGCTGCCGCCTTCGCGCAAAATCTGGTTCAGCAGGCGGCCCGTATCGGTAACGAATGGCCGCACCTGTTCCGCGGCGGCGGCATA
>CAYTJN010000052.1:0-23175 GCA_964438125.1 uncultured Occallatibacter sp. | reverse complement strand
ACGTGGACGCATTGGTGGTCACGCCCATCTGCCCGCATCTGCTCACGCTGAGGCCGATTGTGGTCCGGGGCGACGCCTCGCTCATCGTCAGGGTTGAGGGAATTCAGAATCAGGCGTTGTTGACCGTGGATGGTCAGACGGCCGTCGAGTTGCTACTGGGCGACGAGGTCCGCTGCCGAAGGTCCTCTCACTCCGTCAACCTGGTCCGAATCAGCGAGGGCGGCTTCTTCGAGGCGCTGCGCAGCAAACTCAGCTGGGGCGAACGGTAAGTGCAGACATCAGGGATCAGAGATCAGGGATCAGGCGATCATTTGCTCAGCTCGCCGAGCAGCACCTTGGCTTTTGCCGCCAGCGTGGCGGCTCCATCCACATCGCCTGAGGTGAGCGCTGCCTTGGCTTGCTTCAGGAACTCCCGGATGTGGTCGGCGGTTTTCTTCTCCGGGTCGCTGAGTTCCCGGTTGATTGCCTTCAATCCATTTTCAGTGGCCTCGATCGAGTTCTGCGTCTGATAGCGCAGGTCGGAGGGTTCGCCTGAAGAAAGCTGGCCGATGGCGCTGACGCTTGGGCTGCCGGCGGAGGCCTGCTGGGTGTTGTTCGCGGCGGGTGGCGGCGCGGGAGCGGCTTTCCGATGCCTGATCGGAGTTTTGGGCTTCTCCTGGGTGACAGTCGTCGGGGTCTGGGAAGGAAGCGGCGCGGCTGGCGGCGGCAGTTCGGCCGGCGCAGGAATGGACAGGGGCGGAGGTGTAACCTCAATGGCGGGCGCCAAAGGCGCAGCCTGATTCTGATTTGTCTTGTGAAAGTGGAAGCAGCCCGACAGCAACAGCAAAGGCAGCAACCACACACCCCTGACATGCAACTTCATCCCCCAAGCCCCTTCTCGTTTCCAATGCTCACCGGCAGGAGATGCCGGCGCCCCCATTCAGTGGCGGTGAGTGGAATTCGCAACCTGAACTCCGTGCCACGCTCCACCTTTGATTGTACGTCTACGCTGCCGTGGTGCAACTGGAGAATCCTGTAAGTCATTGCCAGACCAATCCCGCTTCCTCCGCTCTTGGTCGTGAAGTAGAGGTCAAAGATTTTTTCGCGAATCTCCTCCGGGATGCCGGGACCCTCGTCGCCGATGCGCAGCACCGCAACCTTCCGGTCCTCCTCAAGAATCACCTCCAGAGTTCCGCCATTCTGCATTGCCTGGGCTCCATTCTGAATAACATTCAGAACTGCCTGCTTAAACAGGTCCGCATCGAGATTGGCAACCATCGGCTTGTCGGGCAGCCGGCTTACCAGGGTCACGTTGTTCCTGAACAGCTCCTCGGCCGCCAGCGCCACCACCTCGGCAATCACTGGGCGCAAATCCTGCTCGCGCAGTTGCAGCTCGACGGGCCGCGAAAAATCCACCAGGGTCTGCACCACCCGGTCCAGGCGATGAATCTCGGCTTCGATCACCTCCAGATGGCGCATCGCCGGTGCGCTGCCATCGCCGAGTTTCGTTTTTAACAGCTCAAGATGCACCACGATGGCGTTGATTGGGTTCTTCACTTCGTGGCCCACGCCGGAGGTCAGCCGGCCGATGGCCGCCATGCGCCGCGAAAGTTCCAGCTCCGACTCGATCTCCTCCACCGATTCCACGTCGTGGAGCGTGACCAGCGCGCCCAATGCCTGACTCGAGGGATCGTCGTGGATAAAGTCCAGCGAGGCTTCCAGGCGCCGCCAGGTCTCGGTGAGGACCTCTTCCTTGACGAGGGTGCTGCCGGATTCGAAGGCATCGAGCAGGGTCTTTCCAAGCACCGTCGAGGGGTCGAAGATCTCCCGCGCGTGCAGGCCCAGCAGGCTGCCTCGGTCCACATTGAGAAACCGGCGTGCGGCCTCAGAAACAAGCACGGCGCGCCCGTCCCCGGTAAAGAGAAGAATGCCATCCTGCAGTTTCAGCAGGACTTGGTCCAGGTTCTCCTTGAGAGCGGAGAAGACCTCCTCCACACTGCGCATGCGCTGGCCGATGAGTTCGATCTTGTTCGAGACCCGCGCCGCCGTGTCCTGTAGCTGTTTTTTGTTTTTCTTCTCGCCTGCAACTTCGCCCGCCGCCTCGGCCGACGCAGTCCAATAGTCGAGTTGCAAGCTGATCTGTTCCAGGGGACGAAGCGCCAGGTTGCTCAACAGAAAGGCCGCGAGCAGAGCCGCGCCCAGTACAAACTCCATGAGCGTGACGGCCGCGGAAAGCCACGGCGCATAGACGGCGCGCAGCAGTGTGGTTCGCACTCCTACATGCACGGTGGCAAAGGGTTCGCGATTGCGCTCGAGAGGCACTACGATGTCGAAGACCCTGGGCGGACCGAAGACCTGCTTCATGAACTGGATCGGATTGGCATGAACCAGTTCTTCGTAATTGGGGCGCACCGGCAGCGGCTTGTCTTCATTCTCAGGATTGGTGCTCAGCAGCGTGGTTGACTGCTTGTCGCCGATGTTGATGTCGTAGACGGTCAGCGAGTAGCGGTTCACCGAATCGACAACCGCCTGTAGCGGCGCATTGTCGCGCACCGCCTCGGCCTCTAGATTCCGCAACTCGGCCGGATTGTTTGGATCGACCTGGCGGTCTTTGAGCCCGGCTTCTAGAGCATTTTGCAAGGAAAACCGCACCTGGTTGGCCACCATCTTGTTGGTGTCGTAGGACTGTTGAACGGCCGCGTGGAGCAACTCGCTGACGTAGACCAGCGACAGCAGACCCCCGATCAGCAAGACCAGCAGGGTGATGGCTAGAACGAGTTTGGTTTTCAATCGCATAACGGGCTCTAGGGTTCAAGTTCCGTGCGAGCGTGACTGTACTCCTTGAGCTTATTGTGCATGGTTTTCAAGCTTACGCCCAGAATCTCGGCTGCGCGGGTCCTGTTCTGCCCGGTGGATTCGAGAGTGCGCAGAATCAGCAACCGCTCCATCTCATCCACCGTTGCGCCGATGCGCACCTGCACCATGCTTGCATCCATGGGCTGCGCAGATGGTGTTGGCATCTTGCCGAATCCGGCGGGCAAATGTCCGGCATCGAGTGGCGCTCCATCGGAGCAGAGAACTACAGCGCGCTCGATCATATTCCGCAACTCGCGCGCGTTGCCCGGCCAACCGTACGCCATCAACCGGTCGAGCATCGACGTCGCCACGCCTGAGACCCGCCTGCCATGCTTCTGATTCATCTGCACGAGCATGGCTTCGGTCATGGCGGGCAGGTCTTCCATATGTTCACGCAGGGGCGGCATATGAATGTTGAAGACGTTGAGGCGATAGTAAAGATCGGGCCGCAACTGGCCCTCGGCAACAGCTTCGCCAGGGTCGCGATTGGTGGCCGCGAGCACTCTCACGTCCACATCCTGCTCGGTGCGCGCGCCCAGCCGGCGCAGCTTGCGCTCTTCCAGAACTCGCAGCAGCTTGGCCTGCGTTCCGGGAGGCATCTCGCCGATTTCGTCCAGCAGCAGCGTTCCTCCGGCCGCCAGTTCAAAGCAGCCGGCACGCCGCTCGACCGCGCCAGTGAAGGCGCCCTTCTCATGGCCAAAGATCTCGCTTTCGATCAGTGTTTCAGGAATGGCCGCGCAGTTGACGGCGACAAAGGGCCTCGGCTTTCGCGGGCTCAGCTCATGCAGCGTGCGTGCGACCAGTTCCTTGCCTGTACCGCTTTCGCCGGTGATGAGCACCGAGACGTTGGAGGGCGCGATCTGCTCGATCAATCCGAAGATTTCGCGCATTGCCCTGGAGTTGCCCACCATCGAGCCCAGCACGCCGGTTTCGCGCAAACGCCGGCGCGCAATCTCAAGCTCAATAACGGTCTCGCGCTGGCGAGTGGCGTTGGCCAGGATGGTCTTGAGCCGCGTCGCGTCGACCGGCTTCTGCAGAAAGTCATATGCTCCCAGCTTCATGGCGTCCACGGCCAATTGAATGGAGCCCATTGCGGTGAGCACAATGACGGCCAGATTGGTATTCAGTCCCGAGCCCTCTTCGGTAAGCTTTTTGAGCAGTCCGATGCCGTCCAGCCGCGGCATCTTCAGGTCTGTGACCACGATCGCCGGCTCCCACGCCTGTGCCTTCTGCCAGCCCTCCATGCCATCGCACGCCGTCTCGGTCTGGTATCCCCAGCCGGAGATCAACTCGGCAAGCCCCATCAGCGCATTGGGCTCGTCTTCAACAATCAGGACCTTCACTGCATTTTGCATGGCGCCTTCGATAAAAGCTTCTTTCAATCTACCTTTTATTTATCTCTCTACCTTACAAGACCTCAAAAACCTCTTCGCGTGAAAATTATAGATGATAGCCTTTTCACCGTGAGCCGCAGCCGGCAGCAGTCAGCAGTTTGGTCTATCCGGCTTTCTCTGTCAGCTCAGCCCAGCGGGCATAAAGAGTGTCGTTCTCGTGCTGCGCGGTGTCCAGTTCTTTGAGCGCCTCTTGAAGTGCGGTGGCGTTGCTGGCGATCTGCGGATCTTCGACGCGATTGCGGGCTGCGGCCAATCGATCATCTGAGACCTCGACCCGATGCTCGATGGATGCCAACTCGCGGGCTTCGAGGTAGGAGAGCTTCTTTTTGGCGGAACTGGCGGAGTTCGCGAAGTCGGAGGAGTTACCAGAGTTAGGCTGGCGCGACGACACCTCCTGCCCGGCCATCTTTTGTTCTTCCATCCAGTCTTCCCACTGCCCATAGTCGGCGAAGCGGCCTGTGTGGCCGCGGCCATCTAATCCCAACACGGTCGAAGAGACGCGGTTCAACAGATAGCGGTCGTGTGTGACGAGCACCAGCGCGCCGGAGAAGTCGAGCAGGTTTTCTTCGAGGATCTCGAGCGTCGGAATGTCCAGGTCGTTGGTCGGCTCGTCGAGTAGCAACACGTCGGCTGGTTCCAGCATGAGTTTTGCAATCAGCACACGCGCCCGCTCGCCGCCACTCAGATTTCGCACCGGCTGATTGAGCTGCTCACTGGTAAAGAGGAATCTCGCCGCCCAACTGGCCACATGCACTGGGCGTCCCTGATGCAATACACCATCGCCCTCGGGGGCAAGTGCGCGGCGCAGGGTGAGGCTCTCATCTAGTTCCCGCATCTGGCTGAAGTAGACGAGCTTGAGCGATTCTGCGCGGCGGATATGACCCTCTACGGGCTCGATTTCGCCTCGCAGCAGACGCAGCAGCGTGGTTTTGCCGCTGCCGTTGGGGCCGACCAGACCAACCTTCATGCCCGCGGTGAGGATGAAGTTGAGTCCGGTAAAGAGTCGCCGTGGGCGCTTTTCACCTTCGGAACCGGCTTCGACAGGCAGGTCGTTGCCCGGCACATCGCAGGCGACTTCTTTGAATTCAACGAGGCGTTTGGTTTTGCGTTGGGTAGCATCGAAGTCGATGCCGGCGGATGAAACGCTGGTCCGCGAATTCATCTCGGCAAGCTGGCCAATCAGGGCGTTCGCCGTGTCGATGCGAGCCTTCGACTTTGTCGCTCGCGCCTTCGGTCCGCGACGGAGCCATTCGATCTCGGTCTTCACAACATTGCGCAGGCTCTCCTGCTGCCGGCTCTGCGATTCGAGATAGGCCTGCTTCTCTTCGAGGAAGCGGCTGAAGTTGCCCCGAACGCGGAGCAGACCATCGGCAAAAACGCGGTTCAGTTCAATAATCTGGCTGGAGGTGGATTCGAGAAAGTAGCGGTCGTGGCTCACGGTGACGGCAGCGAAGTTGGCCGAAGTAAGCAATTCTTCGAGCCACTCGATGCCGGCCAGGTCAAGGTGGTTTGTCGGCTCATCGAGCAGCAGGACCTCAGGCTCGCTGACTAAAGCCTCGGTGATGGCCAACCGCTTGCGCCAGCCGCCAGAGAGCGCGGCTGCCTCGGCGCTGAGGTCAGTAAAACCGGCGCGGCCAGAAAGCTCTCGCAGCCGGCCTTCGCGTTCGCTCTCGTTGACGTGCGCCACAGCGAGCGCCGCCTCCAGGACCTGACGGATGGAGAGGCCGGGGGCGAAGCGCGAGTCCTGTGGCACATAGGCGGCACGAGCGCGCTTGCGCACGGCCAGCTCGCCCGCATCCGGTTCAAGTTGGCCCGCAAGAATGGCCAGCAGCGTGGACTTGCCCGCGCCGTTGGGGCCAATGAGGCCGATCCGGTCGCCGTCCTCTACGGTAAGGGAAATGTTCTGGAATAACGGCTTGGCGCCGAATTGTTTGGTAACCGATTGCGCATTGAGAATTGGAGGCATCTCTCTCAAGAGTACTGTGCCGCGCTTCTCTCCTTCCACGAAGCGTCGGATTCGCGGCAAAGTTGAAGATCGCTGCCGCCATAGCCTGCAACCGGACGATGGGTTCGCCCCAGATCGGGAACCCAAAAAGGGAACCGTCCGCGTCGAGGAACCTTGAGTGCGCGAAGCCTCGATTCATCGCCATTCAATCTCGCAGCAACCTATAATCTTCGACGAGGGAGCTTGAGTGCAAACAATCACGGTCTATAAACCAAACGGAGATCCGGTCACTTACATGGACCCTGCCAAAGTGACTGTCGAGGGCGGCGTTTTGTCATTTTGTTGGACCAAAGAGATCTCGGGAAAAGATCAGCAGATCGTTACCAATTTACCTTTTATCATCCAGCAGGACATGAAAGAAGAGTGACAGGCGTGAAGCCAGGCTCGCGACGATTGCGCCCGCAAAACCGCTCGCGCAAAAGTTCAGCGGCCGAAGCAATAGGTAACCTGGATCAGACCGTTGTCGATGCCGGGGTTTTCGGTTGCTGTGTAGTGATTGGAGATGTGGTGATAGCGATATTCGGCGCGGATTGATTTGGTTATCGAGCGGTATAGCTCGAACCCGGCCCCAAGATCGAAGGTGAAGTTGAATGAGCCGGCTCCCGCGACAGGGATCGGTTGCGTGGAGTACATATAACCCCCATGGCCGATGAAAAAGGGTTGAAGCTTTCTGCGCGGCATAATGTTCCACTGCATTCCGACCGGAGACATGGCTTCTCCAATCGTCCAGCGCCGGCTGCAGTTGATGGAATAGTTGTAGCTGTAGGTTACGCCGGTGATCTGATTCGTGCTGCTGAAGCTTCCCGAAGCAGGAACGCACGGATTCGACTCACTGAAGGACTCGGTCTCTGTTCCAACGGTTGGGGACGTCCAGTTGATTGTGTCGACGAATACCGGATCGCTTTCGAGAGCTACGGGCAGCAGTTCCGCGTTGTATTGCCAGTTTACGGTCCGATTCATGAAGAGCCTGCGGCCGTAGGCAACACCGAAGTCCAGCAGCCTTCGATTTTCCGCAGTGCCCAGCAACCAATGGCTGGAATCGGGGGAGTACGCAGCGAGGATTCCAAAAGTATTCAAGCGACCGTAGTGGAGACTCTCCGCGGGAACCTGCGCCGATACTGTTGCTGCTCCCGCTACCACGGCCAGCAAGGCGATCAAATAAAAATGGGCAGCGCAGGCCGCCGGCCTTGCATGGGCGCAATTTGACAGAAAAGCCTCCCGTACAAAGTGGTGTCGGAGCCCCTATACTTCGATTTGATGACAAATCTATTCTAAGGGAGCGAGCCTGTGTCTTCCGCCGCCGTAAACTATGCACACCAGAACCATCCGCGATTTCTGAATGAGCTGAAAGAACTACTGCGGATTCCCTCGATCTCCACGCTGCCCGAGCACAAGAGCGACTGCCGGCGCGCCGCCGAAGTGTTAGCCGCCGAGCTTACCCGCATCGGCATGGAGAATGCACGGCTCATTGAGACCGACGGCAATCCGTTGGTCTATGCCGACTGGCTCCATGCCAGCGGTAGGCCGACGGCCCTCTTCTATGGCCATTACGACGTGCAGCCGGCCGATCCGCTCGACGAGTGGCTCTCGCCTCCCTTCGAACCGGCCGAGCGCCATGGCAACCTCTATGCTCGCGGCGCAGTGGACGACAAAGGACAGGTCTGGGCGCAGGTCAAGGCTCTGGAGTCATTGCTGGCTGCCACAGGTACGTTGCCCTTGAACGTGCGCGTCATATTGGAAGGCGAAGAAGAGGTTGGAGGCGAAGGAATTGCGGCTTTTGTCGCCTCCAAACCAGCCGAACTGAAAGCCGATTTTGCTCTGGTTTCGGATACAGAGTTATTCGCGCCCGGCCTGCCGACTTTGTGCGTGGGTCTGCGCGGCATGATCTATACCGAGCTTGAAGTTCGCGGCGCAAAAAGCGATCTCCACTCTGGCATGTATGGGGGCGCAGCGCCCAATCCCTTCATGGCCCTGGCGCAAATGCTGGCCCGCCTGAAAGACGAGGAAGGCCACATTCTGATCCCTGGTTTCTACGACGACATTATCCCTCCCAGCCCGGAGGAGCTTGCGGCCTGGCGCAGCCTGCCCTTCGACGAGGAACAGTACCGCATCGCTGAGGTCGGCTCGCGCTCGCTAGTGGGCGAGGCCGGCTACACGGTGCTTGAGCGCACCTGGGCCCGGCCTACGCTTGACGTGCACGGCATCCCCGGCGGCTTCATCGGCGCCGGCGCCAAGACGGTGATCCCGGCCAAGGCGCTGGCAAAAGTTTCCATGCGACTGGTTCCCGGCATGACTCCGGCGAAGACTTTTGCGCTCTATGAAGCCTATGTCGAAAAGGTTGCGCCAGTCGGCGTCGAAGTCGAGGTGCGATTGATCCACTCCGGCGACCCATGCCTGGTTCGCGTCGATAATCCATATATTCAGGCGGCGACTCGGGCGCTCAAAGAGGTCTGGGGCAAGGAAACGGTCTTCATCCGGTCCGGCGGATCGATTCCAATTGTCGGCGATTTCGACCGCCATCTGGGAATGCCTAGCGTGATGATGGGCTTCGGATTGCCAGACGACAACATCCACGCTCCCAATGAAAAGTTCAATCTCAAAAACTTCGAACTGGGCATTGAATCGATCGTGCGCTTTCTGGAGGAGGCCGGCGGTTGACTGCTCGGCCAGCGATTCGCAGATGTCGGCTTTGCCCCGGCGCATTCCAGTAGCAGTGAATCCCATGCCAGACATTCCCAAAAATCTGGGTGCCCCAGGTCTCGATTCTGCGACCTGGGATGCCTCGAATCTCAACCCCGCAGCCCATCTGGATGCAGTGGGTTTTGTCCTGGCCGGGGGGAATTCCAGCCGCATGGGGGCCGACAAAGCTCTGGTTCAGTTTGCGGGCCAACCCCTGGTGGCGCGTGCTGTTGCACTGTTGCGCGAGGCTGGGTTGACCGCGTCAATCGCGGGTGCGCGGTCGGCACTGACCTTTTTCGCGCCGGTAATCGAAGACTCACAACCTGGATTGGGGCCGTTGAGCGGCATCTGCGCCGCACTGGCCTCGACATCGACTGAGCTTGCAGTTTTTCTGCCCGTCGATCTGCCGCTCCTGCCTGCCCCACTGCTCGTCTTTCTGCTGCATCATGCGCGTTTCACAGACGCCGCCGTCACTCTCTGCTCGGTCAACGGGTTTGCCCAGAGCTTTCCGGCGGTTCTTCGCCGGGAGAGTCTGCCCGTGTTTGAAAGCGAACTTGAAGCGGGACGGGGAGGATGCTATTCCGCATTTCAGGCCGCCGCGGGCAGTATGCGTCAACCGGTAAGCAATTTGCCGGTCGAATTGCTGGTTCAGTCCGGCCATGTTGCTCATCCAGATGCGTTGCCTGCGGCCCGATGGTTCCTCAACGCAAATACCCCGGAAGTTCTACGACGCGCCGAAGAAGCGTTGCGGTAGCAAGTCATCCTCTCATTCCGATGCTTGCAGCCGATCTGTCCAGGCTAGACCGAGAGGGACAAAATCATTGAAGAGATCGTTGTGGCCGTGATTTGGAATCGAATGAAACTCTTTTGGCTCATTGGCTGAGTCATAAAGCTGCCTTCCTTGGGAAGGGGGAATGACTTGGTCATTGGCGCCATTGACAATTAACAGCGGCACATGGATATCTCCGATCTTTTTGGCGCTCTCAAATTGATCAAGAACCATATACTCCGCTGGGATGAATGGATACTCAATCTGAGCTATCTTCGCAATCGACGTATAAGGGGCGAGTAGTATCACGCCGCCGACGTGGAACTCCGTTGCCATCTGCACCACGACTCCGGTTCCCAGCGAGTGTCCGAAAAGGATAATGTTTTCGCTTTGGACTCCACGTGCCATCAGCGCATAAAGATACGCTCGCGCATCGGCATAAAGTCCTGCCTCTGTTGGTTTGCCGTGCAACCCGCTGTATCCGCGATATTCCGTTACCAGAAACCCATAGCCCGCAGCAATGTAAGGGTCGGCTATTTCCGATGCGGAAGCTAAGCTGTCGCCATTGCCATGAAAGAAAACGAAAGTATAAGGCTTGGTGGTTGCAGGCGCGTACCAGGCCTTCAGGTCAATCCCGTCAGCAGTTTTGACTGGGAGTTCCTTGAATGACCCGTTGGCGTATGCATCGTGCAGTGTCACATAACTATGACTTGGAAAATAGAGAAGACTGCGTTGAAAGGAAAAGATGCCGATTAGCAACAACGCATACAGGCCGACAAACGTGCCTGCGACCCTTCGTATCTTCATCGATGCTCCATCTTTCGAGAGCGGATCAGATAGGAATGCTCTTGCAAAGGCCAACGCCGGACGTCCAATTGACTGTCCGGCGTTTCTATTTCTTGTAACTGAAATTACCGGCTCTTGGCGACTTCTTCCACAGTCACTGGATCGAGGAACGGCATCTGCGCGCGAAGTTCCTTGCCGACGATCTCGACCGGGTGCTTGGCCTCTGCTTCACGGAAGGCCATGAACTCTTTGCGGCCGGAGTTCTGGTCTGCGAGAAATCGCTTGGCAAAGCTGCCGTCCTGGATCTCTTTCAAAATTTGCCGCATGGCCTTGCGACTTTCGTCGTTGATGACGCGCGGCCCACTCACATAATCCCCCCACTCCGCGGTGTCCGAGATCGAATAGCGCATGTAAGCCAGGCCGCCGCGATAGATCAGGTCGACGATCAGCTTCAGTTCATGCAGGCACTCGAAGTAGGCGCTCTCAGGCTGATAGCCGGCCTCGACCAGCGTTTCAAAGCCCGCCTTGATCAGCGCGCTGACGCCGCCGCAGAGCACCGACTGTTCGCCGAAGAGATCGGTCTCGGTCTCTTCCTTGAATGTCGTTTCGAGCACCCCGGCCCTCGTGCCGCCGATGCCCTTGAGGTAGCTGAGGCAGAGAGCGTGGGCATTGCCGGTCGCGTCCTGCTCGACGGCGATGAGGCAGGGCACGCCGCCGCCCTCGGTGAAGACTTCGCGGACGCGATGGCCGGGAGACTTGGGAGCGGCCATGCCGACATCGACGCCCTTGGGCGGAACGATCGTCTTGTAGTGAATGTTGAAGCCATGCGCAAACATGAGCAGCTTGCCGGCGGTCAGATTCGGTCCAATTTCGTCTGCATACAATTTGGCCGCGGTCTGATCGGGAACCAGAACCATGATTACATCGGCCCACTTGGTGACATCGGCGACGGTGCCGACCTCAAGGCCGGCCTTCTGCGCCTTGGCAATGGACTTCGAGTTAGCCGCCAGGCCCACCTTTACATGAACCCCCGAATCCTTGAGGTTGAGTGCGTGAGCGTGCCCTTGTGAGCCGTAGCCGATGATGGCTACCTTTTTACCCTGAATGAGGGATAAGTCGGCATCTTGATCGTAGTAAGTCTTTGCCATGATTTTTTCTTATCTTCCTTTGCTTGCTGAGTGAAATGTTGATCGAATGAAATGTGCGTGCGTCGTTGCTGTGCGCTTACTCCGGCTCGACGGCCGCGCCGTCTTCGCTGGCTTCCACGAACTCTTCTTCCGGCTCATCTGCTCCCGCGCTCATGGCCTTCAGCACGCCGCTGGTGTGGTGGCCGCGGCGCATCGTCATCTTGCCGCTGCGGCAGATTTCGAGTACTCGACCTTCGCCCTCGTTGAGCACCTGGATGAGTCCTTCAATCTTGCTTTCAACGCCGGTCATCTCGATGGTCAGCGATTCGGGCGCCAAGTCGACGATGCGCGCGCGAAAGACCTCGACCAGTTCGAAGACCTGCGAACGGCTGCGGGGCGTGGCGGCCACCTTGATGAGCGCCAACTCGCGAGTGACAGAAGGCGCCTGCCCGATGTCGTCCACATCGACCACATTCTCCAGTTTAAACAGGCTGGCCTGGATGCGGTGTCCGGCTTCGGCAGAAGCCTCGCAGACCAGGGTCAACCGCGATAGGCCCTCGCGCTCGCTGCTGCCCACGGTGAGCGATTTGATGTTGATGTTGAGGCGGCGAAAGAGTGAGGCCACGCGCGTGAGCACGCCCGGCAGATCTTCAACGTAAGCGACAAATGTGTGCAGCATAACTCAGCCTCTAGCTTCTAGCCTTTAGCTCTTGGCTTTCAGATCCAGGCATGTTAGAGCCGCGAATGCATTTGAAGCGGCAAAGAACAGGCTAAGAGCAAAAGCTAATAGCTAAAAGCTGCTTTTTACGATTCTTCCAGCGGGTCTTTGACTCCCGGCCGGCGAATCATCTCGTGCAATGCGGAGCCGGCGGGAATCATCGGATAAACCGACTCTTCCTTTTCGACCTTGAAGTTGAGCAAGAACGTTCCCGGAGCCGAACGAGCCGTTTCAACCGCGCCGGCTAACTCACCACGAGTGCGGACAGTAAGTCCAGAGAGTCCGTGCGCGTCGGCCAGTTTAACAAAATCCGGACTTACAAGCGGCGTTGATTCGTAGTTGCGCTCGTAGAAGAACTCCTGCCACTGGCGCACCATGCCCAGGTAGCCATTGTTGATGATGGCGATGTTGATCTTGATGCCCTCTTGCGCGATAGTCGCCAGTTCGGCCGCGGTCATCTGGAAGCCGCCATCGCCGGCGATCACCCACACTTCTCGATCGGGGCATGCGAACTTCGCGCCGATGGCTGCAGGTAACGCAAAGCCCATCGTCCCCAGGCCGCCCGAGGTGATGAGCGTCCGCGATTTTTCGTGGTGATAGTACTGCGCTTCCCACATCTGATGCTGGCCCACGTCGGTTACCACAATGGCGTTGCCCCCGGTGATCCGCCAGATGTCGTGGATCACATGCGCGGCATAAAGGTGGCCGGAGTCGGGCAGATTTTTGATGTCGCGAACGGCCGACACGCCCTTGTTCGTCTCGATGGCTTTGAGCCACGCGGAGCCGTCGCGCCCGCTGATGCGCGGCAAAAGTTCTTCGAGCACTTCGCGCAGGTCGCCGATCAACGGAACATCGACCTTGACGTTTTTGTTGATCTCGGCCGGGTCCACGTCGATGTGAATCTTTTTTGCTTTCGTGGCGTAGGTGGAGAGCGATCCTGTCACCCTATCGTCGAACCTCATGCCGCAAGCGATCAATAAGTCCGCTTCCTGAATGGAGTGGTTCACCCAGGACTCCCCGTGCATGCCCATCATGCCCAGATTGAGCGAGTGAGAAGCGGGGAATGCACCAAGTCCAAGAAGCGTGAGTGCGACAGGAATCTGCGCCCTTTCCGCGAGCGCACACACCTGCTCCTCGGCGCCAGATTCGATGACGCCGTGGCCGGCAAGAATCACCGGGCGCTTCGCGTTGCGGATCAGTTCGGCGGCTTGCTTGAGGCCCGACTCTTCGATCTTCCGCATCGGGTGAACGCGGTGGGGGCGCGGCTTGGCAGCTTCAAAATCGAAGATCGCTGTGGCCTGCTGCGCATCTTTTGTAATATCGACAAGCACCGGGCCCGGCCGTGCAGACTTGGCGATCTGGAATGCGTGACGGATGGCCGGTGCGATGTCTTCAGCGCGATGGATGATAAAGTTGTGCTTGGTCACTGGCAGCGTGACGCCGGTAATATCCACTTCTTGAAAAGCATCGGTGCCCAGCACTTTGCTGGAGACATTGCCGGTGATGCAGACGATGGGAATCGAGTCCAGCATGGCCGTGGCAATGCCGGTCACTAGATTCGTCGCTCCTGGACCGCTGGTGGCGATCGCAACGCCCACCCTGCCCGAGGCCCTCGCGTAGCCGTCGGCCATATGCGCGGCGCCCTGCTCGTGACGCACCAGCGTGTGGTGGATGGGGAACTTGCGAAGCGCGTCGTAGACGGGAAGAATCGCGCCGCCTGGATAGCCGAAGACGTCCGTAACGCCCTCGCCCACCAGTGTGGCCCAGACGATCTCAGCGCCAGTGAGGCGGGTGGGGGTGGTCAGGTGCGCGTTCGAGGCTTGCGTGGTTGCGTTGGTTCCCATGATGAACTCCTTGGTTAAGAATCAATCTTCTGTTAGCCCGGTGCAACTCTCAGGTCGTAGCGCCCTCGGAGGCGGAACTTACGCGATCCACATATTTCCGGAATACGCCTCGCTGCCAGCGCAATGCGGGCGGCGTAAACCCTTTGAGCCGCGCCGCAATTTCTTCGTCGCTCACCTCAACGTCGAGCCTGCGATTCGGAATGTCGAAGTGAATCATGTCGCCCTCGCGCACCGCCGCAATGGGTCCGCCGACAAATGCCTCCGGCGCGACATGGCCGGCGGTGAAGCCACGCGTCGCACCACTGAAGCGGCCATCGGTAAGTAGAGCCACAGTTGCGCTGAGTTCTGGATTGCTGCTGACGGCCGCCGTAACTTGCAGCATCTCACGCATGCCGGGGCCGCCCTTGGGGCCTTCGTAGCGAATAACCAACACGTCGCCCGGCTTGATCTGGCCGCTTTGTACGGCTGCGAAACATGCTTCCTCGGTATCGAAGACGCGCGCAGGTCCGCGATGCTCGACACGGTCGGCTGCGGCGATCTTCATCACCGAGCCCTCGGGTGCAAGATTTCCCTTCAGAATCACCAGGCCGCCGTTTGGCTTGATCGGTTTTTCGAAGGTGTGAATGACATCCTGTCCAGGCGTTTCGACCGCAAGAGCCGCCTCTTCAGCCAGCGTCTTGCCGCTGACCATGAGCGTCGAACCATCGGCATGGCCAGCGTCGATCAAGCGCTTGGCTAACAGCCGCGAGCCGCCTGCCGCCTGATAATCCGAGGCAACATACTTGCCCGCTGGAGTGAGCGAACAAATGTAGGGCGTGCGCTTGCTGATCATGTCAAAGTCATCAATCGATAGCGGAATGTTCATCTCGCGCGCAATAGCGAGAAGATGTAGAACAGCATTGGTCGAACCACCGCTTGCGGCGACGCTAGCGATAGCATTCTCAATCGATTTGCGGGTGATAATCTGCGACGGTCGGCGATTGGCGCGAACGGCCTCCATCAGGATGCGGCCGGCTTCGCGCGTGGCTGCGGGCTTGTCTGCCGAGGTAGCAGGAACGCCTGAAAGCTGAATCGGCGAAATCCCCAGGATCTCGCCGCTCATGGCCATCGTATTAGCGGTGAATTGGCCGCCGCATGCACCTGCGCCAGGACAGGCGTGCACCTCCAAAGCTTCGAGTCCGGCGTCGTCGATCTTTCCCGCGGCATAAGAGCCGATGCCTTCAAAGACATCCTGAATCGTAATGTCCTTCCCGTTCAATTTGCCCGGCGCAATTGAGCCGCCGTAAAGCATCATGCCAGGAATATCGAGACGGCAGAGTGCCATGATAATGCCCGGCATGTTCTTATCGCATCCGCCGATGCCGACCAGGCCGTCGAAGAGATTCCCGCGTGCGACTAACTCGATGGAATCGGCGATCACTTCGCGCGAGACCAGCGAAGCCTTCATGCCTTGCGTGCCCATGGTGATGCCGTCGGAGATGGTGATGGTATTAAACTCCATTGGCGTGCCGCCGGCCTCGCGAATGCCTTCTTTGAGCGCCTCTGCAATCTCGCGCAGGTGCATATTGCAGGTGCCAATCTCGGTCCAGGTATTGGCAATGCCGATGATGGGCTTGTGCAGGTCATCCTTGCTGAATCCGACGCCGCGCAGGTAAGAGCGAGCGGCCGCGCGGCTCGGGCCTTCAGTCAACGGGATGCTCTGTCGCTTGCCTTCGATGGTCATGTGCTCTCTAAGATCAGCCTTTAGCTCTTAGCTGTCAGCTTGTTCAGGTTGCAGTTAACGTTTGCCCCTTGGGCGGTTGTTTCCGCGCTGGTACTTATCGCGGTCCGCCAATGTCGTCCGTACGTTCCACGAAAGGCTAATAGCTAGAAGCTGCATTTAGCTTTTCGCCTTGAGCCAACCTGCCTCGTCGTGCTTTCCTTCAAATGAATCGAGCGCTGCCGCATGGCGCAGAGTCAGGCCGATGTCGTCAAGTCCTTCAATCAGGCAGAATTTGCGGAACGGGTCAACCTCAAAGCTTGCCTTGAATCCCCGGCTGTCCGTCACGGTCTGATCTTCAAGTGAGACAGTGAGTTTGTAACTCGGAATCGTCTCGGCGTTTGACAGTAACTGAGCCACCTGCTCTTCGCTGAGCCGCGCGAGCACAATGCCGTTCTTACCGGCATTCGAAAAGAAAATGTCGGCGAAGCTGGGTGCGATGACGACACGAAAACCGTAGTTCTCCAGAGCCCAGGCGGCATGTTCGCGGCTCGATCCGCAGGCGAAATTTTTGCCCGCGACGAGAATCTGCGCGCCCTTATAGCGCGGATCGTTCAGTACAAACTCTGCCACAGGCTCGCCCGTGGGCTTTTGCCGCCAATCGAAGAAAAGAAAATCGCCGTAGCCGGTGCGCTCGATGCGCTTCAAAAACTGTTTGGGAATGATCTGGTCCGTGTCGACATTAGCCCGGTCGAGTGGCGCGGCCAGCGAAGTGAGTGTTGTAAATTTTTCCATTAGGCCTTGCCTCCTTGCAGCGCGGGCTCACGTACGGCCCATTTGCGAATGTCAACGAAATGTCCGGCAATTGCGGCGGCCGCGGCCATCTCCGGCGAAACCAGATGCGTACGACCGCCGCGTCCCTGGCGGCCTTCGAAGTTGCGATTGCTCGTCGATGCGCAGCGCTCGCCCGGTTGAAGTATGTCGGGGTTCATCGCCAGACACATCGAACATCCAGGCTCGCGCCAATCGAAGCCAGCCTCGATAAAAATCTTGTCCAGCCCTTCAGCCTCGGCCTGCGCCTTGACGGCCTGCGAGCCGGGAACGACCATCGCTCCAACGTGGGGCGACACCTTATAACCAGCCGCGATTCGTGCCGCTGCGCGCAGATCTTCCAGGCGCCCATTGGTGCAGGAACCAATGAAGACGCGGTCAATTGTAACTTCTTCGAGAGGCGTTCCGGCCTTCAGGTCCATGTATTCCAGGGCGCGTTCAAATCCCTTGCGTTCGATTTCACTATTGGCTGCCGCGGGATCGGGCACCTTGGCCGTGATCGGTGCGACCATGCCGGGACTGGTGCCCCAACTGACAAATGGTACAAGTTCAGAGGCATCAAGAGTTAGTTCGCGATCAAACTTCGCGCCAGCGTCACCGGGCAGTTTGCTCCACTCGGCAACCGCCTCGTCCCATGCCGCGCCTTTCGGCGAGTAGCGGCGGCCTTTGAGATAGGCGAACGTTGTAGCATCGGGGGCAACCATGCCCGCGCGCGCACCGGCCTCGATGCTCATGTTGCAGATGGTCATGCGGCCTTCCATCGAGAGCGCGCGAATGGCCGAGCCTGCGTACTCGATCACGTAGCCCGTGGCGCCGTCCGTTCCAATCTGCCCGATGATGGCGAGAATGATGTCCTTGGCCGTAACGCCGCGCGGCAGTTCACCCTCGACCGTGATGCGGAAGGTCTTTGGCTTGGACTGCGGCAGCGTCTGCGTGGCCAGCACGTGTTCCACTTCACTGGTGCCGATGCCAAACGCCAATGCTCCAAAAGCGCCGTGGGTCGCCGTGTGTGAGTCACCGCAAACAATGGTCATGCCGGGCTTGGTTATGCCAAGCTCCGGTCCGATGATGTGCACCACACCCTGATCGGGCGAATCCACGCCGTACAACTCGATGCCGAATTCGGCGCAGTTGCTGTTCAACGTTGCGATCTGCTTGGCCGCGATGGGATCGAGAATGTTAAGCCGGCCTGCCTTTGTTGTCGGCACATTGTGATCCACTGTGGCAATGGTGCGGTCCGGACGGCGAACCTTGCGGCCCGTCAGCCGCAGCCCTTCAAATGCCTGCGGCGAAGTGACCTCATGTACAAGTTGCAAGTCGATATAGAGCACGGTGGGCTCACCCCTGGGCTCGACCACAACATGCTGCTTCCAGACCTTTTCAAATAATGTTTTCGGTTCCGAACTCATTGGATTCCCCATTTTCAAAAAGTGGAATTCTTGAATATCCCACCCTCGCCAAAAACAAAAAGCGGCGAAGGTGGGCACCAATTCGACTTATCGATCTACGCGTGGACGAGCAGCGTCTTTACCGTCTCGCGAACCTTCGCGCCCATCTCGCGCGTACCGAGCACGGTCAATCCCTCAGGATTAGTGCGTGCCAGGTCCTGCGTGCGGAAGCCCTGTTCCAGCACCTTGCGGACAGCCTTGACGATTGCATCGGCCTCTACATCGAGCCCGAAGGTGTAGCGCAAAAGCATGGCGCCGGTCAAAATTGTGGCCAGCGGATTGGCGATATTCTTTCCCGCGTGTTTCGGCGCCGAACCGTGAGCAGGCTCATAGATATTGATCTTGCCGCCGGCAGTCCCCGAGGGCAACATGCCCAGCGAGCCGGTGATCACTGACGATTCGTCGGTAAGAATGTCGCCGAAGGTGTTCTCCGTAACGATCACATCGAAGTCACGCGGCCGCTTCATCAGGTGCATCGACATGGCGTCAACGAACTGGTGCTCCAGCGTCACATCGGGGAACTCTTTGGCCACTTCGGTCACTGTCGCGCGCCAAAGCTGCGAGACTTCAAGCACGTTGGCCTTATCGACACTGGTGACCAGCTTGCGGCGCTTTTGAGCCAACTGGAAGGCCACGCGGGCCACGCGGGCCACCTCATCGCGCGTGTAGATCATGGTGTTGAAAGCTACGCCCTTTTCCTTGTCCCATCCGCGCGGCTGGCCATAGTAGAGGCCGCCGAGCAACTCGCGGACAAACATGATGTCGGTCCCGTCGATGATCTCTGGCCGCAACGGGCTGTTCACCGTCAGTTCCTTGAAAGCGAAGACAGGGCGCAGATTTGCGAAGCCGCCCAGGGCCGCGCGAATTCCGAGCAAACCGGCCTCGGGGCGCAGGTTTGGAGGCAGAGAATTGAACTTGTCGTCGCCCACCGCGCCCAAAAAGACGGCTTCGGAATCCAGAGCTGCGGCAACAGTATCGGCGGGCAGAGGCGTTCCATCCTGCTCAATGGCCACGCCGCCAATGCGTTTGTAATTCAGTTCCAGCGTGTGACCGCCGGCGGCCGCAACATCCTGTAATACTCCGATGGCTTCTGCGGTGATTTCGGGGCCGATACCGTCACCGGGGGTAACGAGAACTTTCAACTTCATTTTTTTAACGCTCCTTTTCTTAGATTGTAGAGGGTTTTCCCGTTTGCCTGCTACCCAATCGAGCTGGCGACGAATTAATCGAGCTCTGAGACCGGTTCGCGGCGTTTTTCGCGAATCTGATCGGGCAAAAGGCCGACCAGGTCCTGGTCGTAGATATTCTTTTTTCGATCCGCAAGGGCGACGAAGCGATAGTAGGTCTGCTGCAACTCCTCACGCGTCAGCGTGAAGCCAAGCTGTTCGAGGCGATTGCGCAGCGCGGCGCGGCCTGAGTGCTTACCCAGCACAAGGTGGTTCTTTGCTACGCCCACTAGAGACGGCGTCATGATCTCATAGCAAAGCGGGTTGGCCAGCATGCCGTGTTGATGAATGCCCGACTCATGCGCAAAGGCGTTATCGCCCACAATGGCCTTGTTGGGCGAGGGGCGGAAGGTGATGAGTTGTCCCAGTACCTGACTTGTCGGATAGAGATTCGCGAGCTTGATGTTGGTCGTGACTCCAAAGCGGTCACCGCGAACATAGAGCGCGGCAGCGATCTCTTCAAGAGCAGCGTTGCCGGCCCGTTCGCCAATCCCATTGATGGTGCACTCCACTTGACGGGCGCCGTTTTGAACAGCGGCCAGCGAATTGGCCACGGCCAGACCCAGATCGTCATGGCAGTGCGAGGAGAGAATAATGCCCTCGGCGTCGATGGCCGGGACACGCTCCCGCACTTCGGCAAACATGCGGCCGTACTCCTCGGGCGTGGTGTAACCCACCGTGTCGGGCATGTTGATCGTCGTTGCTCCGGCCTCGACGGCCACGCGGACCATCTCAATCAGAAAGTCGCGGTCCGAACGCGTCGCGTCCTCGGGCGAAAACTCCACGTCGTCCACCAGCGAGCGAGCCATACGCACCGACTCGCCGGCCAAGTCGAGCGCTTCGGCGCGGCTAATCTTCAACTTGTATTCGAGATGCAGATCGCTCGAAGCCAGAAAGACATGGATGCGGGCGCGATCGGCAAATTGTAATGCCCGCGAAGCCATCTCGATGTCTTCGGTTTTCGCACGAGCCAGGGAAGCGATGCGCGGCTTGCGTACGGCTTGGGTAATGGTAGCGATGGCCGCAAAGTCGCCCTCGGAGGCCATGGCGAAACCGGCCTCGATGATGTCCACGCCAAGATCTTCGAGGGCGTGGGCCAGGGTCAGTTTTTCCTGCGTGGTCATGCTGCAGCCGGGCGATTGCTCCCCGTCGCGCAGCGTGGTGTCGAAGAAGAATACGTGGTTCGAGTTCGTGTCCATTCGTTTCAGCCGTTTCCTTCTGTGATTCTTTTCATTGTCAAGGACGATTCAATATAACGCAAAGTTATAATTGTTTGCATGCCGATTAGAAATAGTTATAGTAAAGTTGATAGTGAATAGTGGTCGGTGATCAGTTTAGTTCCGGGCCATATCTGCGACCTCAGCCGTTTGTCGCGGAGCGCCCCGAATCGACGGCGACTGACCACTGACAACCGATCACTACTATGGAACTTCATCAGCTCGAAACTTTTCTTGCAGTAGCCGAGGAGCGCAGCTTCTCTCGCGCGGCCGTGCGGCTGCACCGAACCCAACCCGCGGTGAGCCAGGTCATTCGCAAACTGGAGGCATCGGTGGGCGAGACGCTCTTTGACCGCGCCGCTCGAGATGGCTCGCTTACCGCCTCTGGAGTACTGCTCCGCGACTATGCGCTTCGCTTGTTGGCTCTGCGCCGCGAAGCAGCCAGTGCCCTGGGCGAATTGAAGAGCCTGGAGCGGGGCCGTCTGCAACTGGCCGCCAACGAGTACACATGCATGTACCTGTTGCAGGCTATCGACCGTTATCGCCGGGAGTTTCCTCACATCACCGTCGCCGTGCATCGTATGCTGGCCTCGCACATCCCCGAGGAACTGAATCTGCGTACCTTCGAACTGGGCATGATCTCTTTTCGTCCCGACCCGGCGCAGTTTCGCTCCATCGCCGTCTATGGCGACAGCCTGGCGTTCATTGTCAGCCCCAAACATCCTCTGGCGCGAGCCAAGCGCGTCTCGATCAATGATCTGGGTGAGGAGTTGTTCGTCGCACATAACGTAGCGTCTCCCTTGCGCCGCAAGGTGGTCGAGGCCTTCCAGCGCTATCGAACGCCTTTGAATATGGGCATTGAATTGCCGACGATCGAGGCCATCAAGCGGTTTGTGGCTATGGGCAATGGCGTGGCGTTGGTGCCCCATCTGACCGTGGCTAGGGAACTGGAGGCCGGCGATCTGGTCCGGATCCCAGTCGACGAACTGGAGGTCAAGCGCGTGCTGCGGCTGGTTCACCGACGACAGGCCACGCTCTCCTATGCCGCTCGGGCCTTTTTGCAGACTGTGAAGGCGCTGGCCCAGCAGAATGGACCGCCCTTTTACTACCAGGTCGAACGGGCGGGCTGAGTCTGTAGATCGGAGATGCCAGAGGAAGCAGGGCGCTTTAGCGCCTTGAAAAGCAGCAGCCAAGTCACTGGGCCTTTAAAGACCTATGCTCCCTAGATCCGTTGAAAAGTTGTAAAAATGAGATTCAGACGCGAAGGATCTTTCTTGCCGACCAGGCAACGATTACTAGCGTCGAGAAGACACAGAGCCATGCGAACAGATCGCCGTGCGCGGTGTAGAAAGTCACATCGCTGCGGAAGCCATACTCGGCTGGCAGGGCGTCGGCGGCGTGGCGGGGAATGCTCTGGCGGACGCGGCCATAAGGGTCGATCGACGCTGTCACGCCCGTGTTCGTATCGCGCAAGATCCAGCGGCGGTTTTCGATGGCCCTCATGCGCAGCATATTCAGGTGCTGCCAAGGAGCGCTGGTGTCGCCGTACCAGCCGTCGTCGCTGATGTTGACCAGCACCTCGGCGCCCATTTGCGAAAACTCCCGCACCTCGTCAGCAAAGACCGCTTCGTAGCAGATGAAGACGCCATAGCGATGGCCGTTGAGCCGGAAGACCTTGTGTTCGTCGCCGCGCGAGAACGAAGAGACGCGGCCGGTGAGTTTGTGGGCAAAGGTCAGCAGGTTCTGAAAGGGGATGTACTCACCGAAGGGAACAAGGTGGATCTTGTCGTAGCGGCCCACGCGCGAGCCGTCGGAACCGACAACCAGCGCCGAGTTGTAATAGTTTGAGAGCTGCCCATCGGGCGTAAGATCAGCGCCGATGTTGCCCACCACCAGCGGGGATTGCACAGACTGTGCGATACCGGTGAGCGCGGCTTGAAACTTCGGGTCGGCCTCTTCGAAGGGTGCGGGCGACTCAGGCCAGACGATCAGATCAGGATGCGTCGCGTAGGGCGGGCAGACGATTTCACCTTGCGGCGCACCGGTTTGGGGGATTCCTGCAATGTAGCTTTTGCAGTTCTCGCCGGCCATCCGCTTGAACTCGGCGATGTGGCGATCCCATTCGCCGGGTCCGTTCCAGCGATTGTCTTGGCCTACGTCCAGGTTCGGCTGGATCAGGACAGCGGTGGCGGTGGTGGGCGACGTCGGCGGAAACTTTTCGGTCCACGTCGTGCCAATAGAAGCTACCGGGAGCAAGAACAACGCCAAAGAATACGCGATGCCACGTCTCTTGAGGACGAAAGGAACGGCCTGGAGCGCGTTCGCGGCCACAAGCAAAAAACTGATCCCGTAAACGCCAGTCCAAGGTGCAAGCTGATTCACAAGCCCGTTATCCACCTGCGAGTAGCCAAGCTGATCCCAGGGAACCGAAGTGATCCGTGCAGCGGCCAACTCCAGCGCCGTCCAAAGAATCGGCGCGGCAGCCAGCGCCAGCCGCGTGCTGCCCGTGGCCCGGCGCACCACAACAAGACCGAGCCCAAAGAGCCCAAAGTAGAGCCCCAGCACCATGCTGTAGCCAATCAGCAGCAGCGTCGGCG
>CAYTJN010000051.1:0-23257 GCA_964438125.1 uncultured Occallatibacter sp. | reverse complement strand
CAGGTTAGCAGGATGCGAGTAATTATCTGCAAAATGCATTCATGCGATTGCCCTGTCTCTATCGCTTGGCTCCCGAATCAGCAGCAGTCGGATCAGCGAGGTCCATCGTTTTGTATCCCGCCGGCGCTCGGAAGAGTGCAGGATCGGGCTCAGAGCGATCGATGTTGCTCAACTCGGTCGTCACCGTTCCCGTGCGCGGATCGCTGGTCATCTGGCGCACCGTCGTCTTCAACTCCGGCGAAACCCAGGTTTCCGAGGTCACTGAGAAATCGCGGTCGTTGTCGATGCTCCCGGCCGGAATCACCTGCGTGGTGCGCGTGCCCGTGACCTCAACTCCCGCAATCGAATCTCCCGCCAAGTCTTCCGTACGGATATTCGAGGCACTCTGGCTGGGGCTTGAAGCCACCGCCGGCGCGCTCGCAAGGTGCAGGGAACGGGAAGGAGTGCCCGATACAGGCGTTCCAGTGCCGAAAGCATTCATCATTCCACTCATCTGCATCTCCGGCATATGAAGCACCGAGGCGACGCTCGCCGCGGGGCTGCCAGAGACCCAACTGATTTCCGTTCTGTCGATCGGATTCGAGATGGCGACGATATGTGTCTGCGGCTGGCCGCTGACCTTCGGGTTAAGCGTGCTCTCGGCCCGCATTCTCCCTTCGCCATCGCGGAAGATCTGAATTTCAACCGTACTTTTGATCACCGTTCCGTCACTCAAGGTCTGGTCATGGACCGTAGTTTGCTTGGCTGAAAAGGGCACGCCCTTCACAGCCCCCCACGCGCCGGACCGCGGCATCGCCGCCGAAACAACCGCGCTGAGGGCCGGGTCTGTCGCATTTTGAACGGAAGCCTGCCCGCCGCTGCCATTTGCCATAGTGTTTTGCGGTGTCGATTGAGCGCTAACGAAAGGCCCGATGCTGAATGCGGCGAGGATAGTCCACGAGGTGAGAATACTCCACGAAACAATGCGCATTGACGAACTCCCTAACTCAAGACAGCGCAAGTTTACACCTCGCCCCGCCCCATCTCAAAGGTCCACGACCGAAGCCCTCACGCTCTGGACCAAAAATGCTCCTCCGAGCAGGCGCGCAAACGCCGAGCCGCGTCCTCCGGGGTAATATCCCTCTGCGGCATAGCCAGCATCTCAAAGCCCACCATAAACTTGCGTACCGTCGCTGAACGAAGCAGCGGCGGATAAAAGTGGCCGTGAAAATGAACCTCTGGATGCGGCTCGCGATCCGTCGGAGTCTGGTGAAAGCCCATCGTGTAGGGGAAGCTGGTCTCAAAGAGATTATCGAAGCGGGTGGTCAGCCGCTTCAGCACGTCGGCCAGCCCATCCCGCTCGTCGTTGTTCATCTCTGGGAGCGCTCCCAGGTGACGGCGGCTCAGCACAAGCGCCTCAAAGGGCCAGACAGCCCACCAGGGAATCAATGCCGTGAAATGCTCGTTCTCCAGGATGACGCGCTCGCCGGCTGTCTCTTCGGCTGCTAGATAATCGCAGAGCAGGCAGTGACCGGTTCGAGCCAGGTGTTCTTTCTGTGCCTTGACCTCTGCAGCCGGCTCGTCGGGAACAAACCCTGTAGCCCAGATCTGCCCGTGGGGATGCGGATTGCTGGCACCCATCATCGCGCCACGATTCTCGAAGATCTGCACGTGCTCGATCCAGTCGCGGCTGCTTAACTCCTCAAATTCCCGTGTCCAGGCGTCCACAACCCGGCGAATCTCGGCGCGGGTCATCCTGGCCAGCGTCAGGCTGTGGTCGGGATGGTAGCAGAGCACCTTGCACACTCCGCGCGCAGGCTCGGCAACGAGCAGCGGCGACGCCTGTGGCTCCGATTCCGCAGGGCTATCCGGCAGCAGCGCGGCATAATCGTTTTCAAATGAAAACACCTCTTTGTAATCCGGATTTGTCACCCCGCCTGCCCGATGATTGCCAGGACAAAGATAGCAATGCGGATCATAGGCTACAGCCGACGGCGCTGCCTTCTGGCTTACCTCGCCCTGCCACGGGCGCTGGGTGCGGTGCGGAGACACCAGCACCCAGGACTGCCGCAGCGGGTTCCACCGGCGATGCGGGTATTGCCACTCGCTTTCCATGCTAGCTCCCGCATCGATTCTACTGTTTTTGCTCGGACCTCAAGGATTCAGGTCGAAGGCCGGGCGCAAACTACCGTCCATGTAAAACGGCACAGAAGTGTGCTCATGGACGATCTTCCACCCGCTTCCATTCCGCTCCAGGCAAACCGTCTCGCGCATCCAGAAGCTGACCTCCCGTTCCGCGCCTTTCTTTGTCCCGCTCATGTGCAGGAAGCCGTGGCCAAATGCGAGATCGCCGGCTACCGTTATCTTGAAATCGCGTGCCTCGATCTCGACAGACGTCTCCCACGAGTCGAACCAGGCTTGCTTCTCTTCAAGATCCACGCCGTGGTGAGTGAGAGGCGGCGCGAGATTGAAGATCGCAGCGTTAGGAGCGAAAGCGGCAGCGAATGCCGCTGCACTTTTGTCGTGGTTCGCCTGGCTGAGTGTTGAGAGGATGGACAGGATAGCCTCCTCATCTTTCTTTTGAGTTTCGACATTCATTGTTGCGGTTGACATCGTGTAACCTCCTTTGGGGCTGGTTCGCGGCGGGCGAATGGATCTCCTGGATTGCGGGGAAGCTGGTCCATTCGCACGAGCGAGTTGGTTGATTGGTTAACTAGGTCGTTGGAACGAGTATCTCAGTGACCAGTTGATCTGCGGGAGTAACGTTCGGATCGTTGACATAGTTTTCAATATTGAAGTCGTCCCGAACCGAAATCGCTTTCTCCGCAACAATCGCAAGGACGCGGCCAGATGCTTCGGGCAAATTGTCATAAGGACCAGTCAGGACGAAGCGGCTATATTTACCGCCGGCGAAGGCCGTGTATTCGAAGCTTGCCGGAAGTTGCTTCGGCGGCGCATCCAGCGTGAAGCCGGCGCGATAGACGTTCGGATTTGTCTTGTAGAGGCTCATGTAACCAGCTACATGGTTGTGCTCTTTGATTTGCGGAAGAAGACTGTGAGCGCTCTGCCATGCTTCAGGTGCGATCTTGGGGAAGGGCCCGGTTTTCTCAATAAAAACATAGTGAGTCTGGGGCCAGGTAACAACTTCGGGGTCTTCTGTGAGTTTCATTGGATCTCCTTTGGGGATTTGGGTTGATTGAAAAGCAGTTCCAGATAGCGGTGCAGATGATCGATGGTCGCGGCAGCGATGCCGGTTTCGTGTTTGGACTTGGCCAGGATGAATGCCCCCTGAATGACCGCTTGCGTATACAGCGCGAGGCTTTCCGCAGTCCAGCTCTCCTTGATGCCATAGATCCGCATCGCTTCCTCAATATCGGGCTGAAGGGTCGCGGCGTGCTCCGTGATGCTTTTGTTGCAGGCTTCGCGAATAGCGGGATGAGTCTCGTAGATCTCCTGAATCATCGTCCCGGCCAGGCAAGTGAAATCGGGCAGATCGCCTTGAAGAATCGACTTTCGGAAATCGACATACGCCAGCAGGCGATCGAGAGGGTCGGATAACCCTTGATAAGGCGCTGAACGAAAAAATGCAGCTGTACTTTCTCCCCAATACGCGGCAGCGGCGAGCGCCAGATCCTCCTTGCTTTTGAAGTGATGGAAAAAGCTGCCCTTGGTCAGCCCCGCCCCTTCGCAAATGTCTTCAATTCGGGTCGCTGTGTACCCCTTGGCGCGGATAACATGCAATGCCGCGTCGAGTATTTTGGTCTTCGAATCGTGTCGCCGTTCAAGTTCGTTCATAAACAATACCCACCAGTTGGTATTAACATACCAACTGGTTGGTATTGTGTCAAGAGTCTTTTCCAGTTTTTAAATTTCCCTCGGTACCGGCTGATCTCGGACCACGCGGAACGAACCGTTCTACCATGAATTCAGCAAACAGGGTTATGCCCTGACATCGCGGCGCAACAAACGAAAGGTCCAGAATGCTTTCCGCTACCGACATCGTCAACCTGCAAGATCGAGAGACCCGCGCCGGGCACGTGGCCGGGGAATCCGTTGAAACGCAACTGGATCCGCAACTGGATTCAGATTGGCTGGACCTTGTCAGACGCCAACACCGCGCCAATTTCAAGCTCTGGCACATTGAGGACGAGGCCCGCGCCCCGGGCGCATCCGACGCCGAGCTGGCCGCGGTGAAACGGCGCGTAGATCCGACCAACCAACGCCGCAACGATCTGGCCGAGGAGCTGGATCGCGCTCTGATCGCCTGGCTCGAGCCTAGGGGTTTGCCCAACCTGGCGGCAGTCTTGCACTCCGAGACTCCCGGATTGATGATCGACCGGCTTTCGATCCTGGCGCTGAAGATCTACCACACCCGCGAAGAGGCCGACCGGGCAAACACTCCCCCTGGCCACGCTCAGCGCAACCGTGACCGGCTTGCCATACTCGAGGAGCAGCGCGCCGACCTTGCTTCGTGCCTGGACGCCCTGTGGCGCGAAACCCTGGCCGGGACGCGACGCTTCAAACTCTACCGCCAGTTGAAGATGTATAACGATCCGTCTCTCAACCCAGCCATTTATCTAGCCGCCGCTCCTGCCAAATCAACCCGCCAATAATGGCCGTCAGGAGCCATGTCTTGACGAGAGGCGAGGTTCTGCGTATAAGAGTGCCTGAGCAGCGCAAACTTTGGAGCGCGTTTTTCAAGCAGCCGCGATCCGGCTTTCAACCCGTTCTCAAGCTGTGCTAGGATTCGCTAAACTCATGACGCAAGAGGCCAGATCCGTGGCGTACGACCGAAAAAAGGAAGCTATACCGTCAGGCAAACCCGGCGGCCACTCCGCCGCGGGCGTGGGACAGGCCTTCCAGCACTATCAGGCCGCCGTTCAACTGCTGCAACAAGGCCGATTCGACAAGGCGCTGGCCGCCTTCGAAAAGATGTGTCCCACAGCGCCACCTGAGCTTAAGGAACGCTGCAAGATGTACATCAGCACCTGTCAGCGGCAGTTGGAAAAGCGCAATCTGACTTTTCTGACGCCCGAGGAGCACTACGATTACGCCATCTCGCAGTTGAATACCGGCTACTACGAAGAGGCACGCGAGCAGTTCAGCGCTATCCTGGACACCTACCCCAAAGCCGATTATGCTCTCTATGGGTTAGCTATATTGGACTCAATCACGGGGCGCACCCAGGACTGTCTGAAGAGCCTCGCCCAGGCCATCGAGTTGAATCCCAGGAACCGGCTTCAGGCCCGCGCCGACAACGATTTTCAAAACATGGCGGACGATCCGCGCTTCACCGAGTTGCTCTATCCCGAGGTTCCCTAGATTCCTAGTGACTTCCGCCGGCACACCGCAATCAAACTTCACATCGCCGCACGTGCCGACCGGGGTGCGTGAGATCTTGAACCTCGTCCGGCCAATGCGCGTGGTAGCCATCGGCGGAGGGACCGGGCTCTCGACGCTGCTGCGCGGATTACGACGCCACGTAGCAACTGCCGGCCAACCTGCTTTAGAACCTGCTCTCATCTCCGATCTAGCCGCCGTCGTCACCGTGACCGATGACGGGGGTTCATCGGGGCGCCTCCGCAAGGGGTTCAACATGCTGCCTCCCGGCGACCTGCGCAATTGCATGGTGGCGCTCAGCGAAGAAGAGGATCTGCTGGCCCAGCTCTTTGCTCATCGATTTCGAGAGGGCGATTCTCTCAAGGGGCACAACTTCGGCAATCTCTTTGTCGCAGCCCTCACAGAGATCACAGGCGATTTCGGCCAGGCAATTCAACTCGCGTCGAAGATCCTCGCTACGCGGGGCCGCATCTACCCCGTCACCACGGCCAACGCGACCCTGGTAGCGCGCATGGAAGATGGCTCCCTGGTGCGCGGCGAGACGATGATCACCGCCAGTCGCAAGCATATTGCCGAATTGATGCTCGACCCTCCAGGTGCCGCTTCCCTGCCCGAGACGCTTGACGCGATCGAGCGCGCCGACCTGATCACCGTGGGACCCGGATCGCTCTATACCTCGCTCATCACCAACCTGCTAGTGCGGGAGATGCCCGCCGCGCTGGCCCGCGCCCACGGAGTGCGAGTCTACATCTGCAACCTCATGACGCAGGCCAACGAAAGCCTGGGGTTGACCGCTTCGCAGCACATCGAGCGCATCTACGAGCACACCCACGAGCCGGTCTTCGATTACGCGCTGGTCAATACCGCGGCCTTTTCGCCGGAGACCTTGGCCCGCTACGCTGCCCAAGGTGCGTCGCCCATCGAGGCCGACATCAAGCGCATCGAGGCGCTGGGAGTTCGTTGCATCACCGGCAACTTCGCCAGCGAAGATAGCGTTGTGCGCCATGCCGCCGCTCGCGTCACGGGAGCTCTGCTGGCCCTGGGCGGCTCGACCCTCGCCAGCCGACCTTGAGTTTTATATTGCGTCCAATTGCGCGCTGAGGCCGCCCGCGCGACAGCCCCGAAGCCGATCGTGTATCGTTGGCGTGTCGGTAGCTCGGTTCGCTTATGCACTTTTTGAACCTCACTCTGGCTGAACCGCAACACTTCTCCCTCCTCGAGAAGCTGTTCCTGATCGCGCTGGTGGCGGCATCCGCCGCAGCCTTCTGGCGTCGCTTTGGCACGGTCCTCGAAAAGATCTTTCACTCGAAGAAGGACGCCAGTTTTCAACTTGCTCCCGTCGGCAAGCGCGTCTGGGACTTCGTCTGGGAGGTCCTCTTCCAGGCGAAAGTCATTCGCCAGCGCCCGCTGCCCGGCTTGGCCCATGCGTTCGTCTTCTGGGGATTCTGCGCATTTGTTCTGGTCACCGTGAATCACTTTGCAATCGGACTGGGAGTTGGATTTCTCTCGCCGCAAGGCGGCTTTGGCCGCTTCTACTTTGATCTCGCCGCAGTCTTTGCGCTGGCCTGCGCGGCGGGCATTCTGGGCCTCTTCGTCCGTCGCTTTCTGGTCCGTCCTAAATGGCTGGGCGACAAGCTCTCGATCCAGTCCGGCGTCATCGCCTTGCTGATCTTTCTGCTCATGTTCACTTACCTGGCAGCGTTTTTTGTTGTCGATTCCAGTCACGCAGCGCGAGTTCTCTGGTGGGTTCATACGCTAGCGATTCTGACTTTTCTCCCGATCATTCCACACACCAAACACCTCCATCTGGTGCTGAGTCCAGCCACCGTCTTTCTGTCGCGCGGTGGCTTCAGCCAGATTCCCCCGCTCGTCGGCGATGAGGATTTTGGTCTCGTGGCCGGCACAGATCTCACGAAGCTCGTCAGCCTGCAAGCCTACTCCTGCGTCGAATGTGGCCGCTGCACCGAGCACTGCCCCGCCGCCAACACCGGCAAACTGCTCAACCCCAAAGAAATCATCCTCGGCTTGCGTGGCTACCTCAACGACCTTGGCCCAGCATCATCGGAACCGCTGCTCGGCAAATATAACCCGCCCGAGGCGCCCTTCCAGTGCACGACCTGCGGAGCCTGCGAGTTCCAATGCCCGGTCGGCATCGAACATTTGCCCATTCTTATCGGCCTGCGGCGCGGCGCAGTCAACACGGGTGCATGGGAGAACGACCACGGGTCGAAATTGTTTCTGGCTCTCGAACGCGGCTCAAACTCTCTCGGTCTGCCTGCCTCCGATCGCGATAAGTTTATTGCGAAGGCCGGGCTGCCGCTCTTTGACGGGACACAAGAGTACTGCCTTTGGCTGGGCTGCATGGGCGGCTACGATCCAAAGGGCCGAGAGATTGTCGCCGACCTCGCCCGCGTCATGAACTACCTCGGCGCGAGTTATGGCGTGTTGCGCAAGGAGAAATGTACCGGCGACCCGGTGCGCCGCCTGGGCAACGATCTGCTCTTCCAGCAACTGGCCGAGGAGAACCTCAAGACACTGGCCGAGAACAAAGTCACGAAGATCGTCACCATCTGCCCCCATTGCGTGCGCACGATTCAAGAGGACTGGAAAGAATACGGCATGCCGCCCGCGGTCGAGCACCACAGCGAATTTCTAGCGCGCTTTGCCGGCAAGCTGCCCAAGCAGAGGAACGGCGAGAGTATTGTCTTCCACGATCCCTGCTACCTGGGCCGCTATCGCAACGTCTACGAGGAGCCGCGCGCAATTGTAGCGCTGACTGGAGAGCTGGTCGAGGCTCCTCGCAACCATGAGCGAAGTTTCTGCTGCGGCGCAGGAGGCGGGCTCGCTTTTCTTGGCGAAGAAACCGGCGAGCGAGTGAGCCATCTACGCGCGGCCGAGTTAGTCGCCACCGGGGCTAAGACCATAGGAACAGCCTGCCCCTTCTGTAACAGCATGTTCCGCGATGCGATGGCGGAGGGCGGCGAAGGCGCACCACAGTTGCTCGACATCGCTCAATTAGCTGCACGGGCATTGCCAGAGAACCTGGAAAACCATCAGCCATAGATCGTCCCCGCAGCAGGAGCCGTGGCATCCAACTCCAACAGAAGGATTGAAGATGAAGATCATCGTAGCCATCAAGCAAGTGCCGGAGCGGGATGCGCAAGTTCGCATCGACGCCCAGGCCAAGTGGATTGAAGAGTCAGGCCTGCAGTGGGCGCTGAACGAATCCGACGCCTATGCACTCGAAGAGGCCTTGCAACTGAAAGAAAAGCACGGCGGCGAAGTGATCGTGCTAAGCGCCGGACCGGAGCGCATTGGTTCAACGATTCGCGAGGCGCTGGCCAAGAGCGCCGACCGCGCGATTCAGATCGATTGCGGCGACCTCGGCAATCGCGACGCGCTGGGCGTTGCAAAGCTGCTGGCTGCCGCAATAACTCCCGAGAATCCCGATCTCGTGCTCACGGGCCTGCAATCGGACGATCTGGGTCTGGGTCAGACTGGCGTGATTCTGGCCGAGTTGCTGGGCCTGCCGCACGCTTCGCTGATCCTGCACGTGGAGAAAACCGAGACGGGCCTTTCCGTCAAGCGCGAACTCGAAGAGGGCTGGTTCCAGACTATCGATCTGCCGACGCCCGCTGTGCTCACCATTCAGTCTGGCGGCAACAAGCTGCGCTACTCGACTCTGATGGGGATTAAACGCGCCAAGACCAAAGAGGTGCGCATCGTCGCAGGCGCTGAGATGGTGGCAGATAGCTTACCGGTGGTGGTTCTGGAGCGGGTGGCGTTGCCGACAAAACAGAAGTCGACACAGATGCTGACCGGCAACGCAAAGGAAGCGGCGGCAGCGCTGGTTGAAAAACTGAAGTTCGAAGCGAGGGTGCTATGAGCGGCGTTTGGGTGGTGTTGGAAGAGCGCGATAGCCGAGTAACCCGCCTAAGCTGGGAGGCCGTGGCTGCTGGTCAAAAGCTGGCCGCGCTTACCGGAATGGCCGTGAATGCTGTAGTTGTCGGCGCTCAGACGGAGAGTCTCGTGGCGCAGCTTCCCGCCAAAGCTCTCAGTAAAGTCGCGCGCGTGGAGCACCCTTTGCTCGCCGCTTACACAGCAGATGGATTCTCGCTGGCGTTGCAACAATTATTCGAGACTGAGAGACCGGATTACATCGTCTTTCCGCATTCTTACCAGATCCGCGACTACGCCTCCAAGCTCGCCACGCGAATGGGTCAGGCGCTGATCGGAGACGTGATCGCCATCGAAGTCGGTCCCCTCTTCACGCGGCAACTGATGCAGGGCCGGCTAAATGGGTCTTATCGGCACACCGGCGGCGGGCCCTGCTTTGTCTCGGTTCAGGCAGGTGCCTTCCGGGCGGATTCGGTTGAAGCAGGCGCGGCGGAGGTTACGGTCTTTTCCCCGACAATCGAAGCCGCTCAGATTCGCACACGGCCCGGCGAACCCTTCCGCGTCTCGACGCAAACCGTGAATCTGGGATCTGCGCAGAAAATTGTAAGCGTCGGCCGCGGCATCAAGGAAGCCGGCAATATCCCATTGGCGCAGGAGTTGGCGACGGCTCTGGGCGCAGAGTTGGGCGCTTCACGGCCTATCTGCGACAACGGCTGGCTGCCCTTGGAGCGGCAGATTGGCAGTTCCGGCCAGACCGTCTCGCCCAAACTCTACTTGGCCGTCGGCATCTCCGGCGCCATCCAGCATCTGGTCGGAATGAAAGGCTCGCAGTGCGTGGTGGCCATCAACAAGGACGCCGGTGCACCCATCTTCGAGGTTGCCGATTATGGCATCGTCGGCGACCTCTTCGAGATAATCCCGGCGCTCATCGAGGCCCTGGGTGCGACGAAATAGTAACTACGTTTTCTGGTATTTAAGCACTTCCGAAAACCCGGCAAAAATAATTAACAAGTCGTCGCCACTCCGGTAACGCACCAGGAGACTGCTGCAAAGAAGAAATCGTAGCCAGTTGTCGTGAAACGAATTGCACCCTTCCCGCCACTATCAGAAGAAGTTGCCGACGCGGTGACTCTCCAGATAGCTCTGAAAAAGGCTAAAGTGTGCACTAAAGAACAGACGACAGAATCGGGCTCGTGCTAGCGCCTAGCTTGGGTGAAGTGTTCCCCGATTCCCAGTTTAACCGCCGTCAAATTGATCCTATCGTGATTTAACCGCGTGTTTCGGTCAGCTTCCTGGGTCGCCTGAGTTTGGCAAGCCTCAGGGGACGCAACCAAATGGGAATGAACTCGCTTAAGCTTCAGTACCGGGCCCAGAGCGAATGCATAGTCTCTTCCTCCCATGTCGTCGCTCTGTCAGATAAACGCTTTTCCCCTCGCGAATGGCGACGGAGCGACAGCTATGCAAAACATTAAAAACGGAGCAAGATCTGAATTCCCTCCCCCGCTAAGAGTTTCGAAAACATCAACCGATCCTGAGCTTTTCAAGGCATTGTTGGATCATGTAAGTGATGCGGTTTACATCGCGGGGCCCGACCGGCGAGTAATCTATTGCAACAAAGCCGCCACCGAGCTGACCGGATACCAGGCTGAAGAGATCCTCGGCAAATCCTGCCATGACAATGGCCATTGTCCCATCGGCCATAACGGACGCAGCGTGTGTGAGCAAGGCTGTCTTTTGCTTGACAGCCTGAAAGACGGCGCTGCCCGGCGGACGAAGGCCTTCTTGATCCATAAACAAGGTAGGCGAATTCCGGCTTCCGTCAACGTGCAGCCGATCGCAGCAGCCGACGGATCGATCGTCGGGGTGGTCGAAATATTCAAGGACCAGTCGCAACGAGAGGCGGCCCGGCGCAAGGTCGAGGCGATGGAGCGGCTTGCCTTTATCGACCGCCTCACCCAAATTCCCAACCGCCGTTCGTTGGAGTTGTCTCTGCAAGCGGCGCTGCTCGAATCCAAGGTTACTGGAATACCCTTCGGAACGCTGCTCATCGATCTGGACAGGCTAAAGAACATCAACGATTCGTATGGCCACGCCAATGGGGATTACGCTTTGAACAGAACGGCGAAGATCCTCAGTGGCACCGTGCGCCCAACCGATACCGTTGGACGATGGGGCGGCGATGAGTTTCTTGCCATTCTCCCAGGAGTGAGCACGGCGGTTCTGCGTCAACTCGCCGAGCGATGCAACCGAAGTATTTCACGAGACTCATATTTCAGCGTCGACGATGACGTTGTATCCCTGTCGGTTTCACTCGGGGGCACCATGGCACGCGCCCATGACGACGTCGCAACGCTGATTGCGCGGGCTGATGATTTGTTATATCAAAGCAAGGTCGCAGGGCGGGACCGCATAACCATCGGTTAGCTCAAGATCCATGCGACAGGTGCGTGGATGAATGAGCTTTAAAAGTAGAGAAAAATCATTCGCAGCCCAGTTCCCGGACCACCCCAGCTACGAAGACCTTTCGCTGGGGTGTCCGAAAAAAGCGTAACTGCGCTTCTCGTTCTGACGTCTTATGGGTTGCTCGGCGTATTGGGCGTGCCAGCGGGCGCTGCGAACGAAAGACCCAGGAAGTTTTTAACGTCAAGCGTACTGTTGCCGAGGACCTCGCTGTACGCCTGCCCAGGTTCGACAGTGTAGAAATTGTTGTTCCCCTCGATCTCGCGATGGAAAAACTGGAACGCTTTTGGAGCCTTGACTCCACCAGTCAAAGTCTGCTCGGCCGACAACAAATAGATACTCGGGTTGACATTGCCGAGCCGGCCTCCGTTCAACTCGACGGCCAGTGCCAGCACTCCTGCGATTTCAGGAGCGGATGAGCTGGTGCCGATGAGCAAATCAGCTTGCCCGCCGATCCAGATGATCGCGGCGCTGCGCGGCAGCTTGGTGCAGTCCTGAACGGCGAGATCCGCATCTCCGGGGCAGCCGCCCATCATCAAAGATACGTCCGGCACTGAGCGATGCCGGTCGCTCCCCGTATCGACCAGGAATTGGTAGAACGGCTTTGAGAAGATCTTGCTGAATCCGCCCCCGGAGCCCCACGTGTTGTTGTTCACCGTCACCGCCGTTGTAGCGCTGAGCTGGAACTGCGCCGGCACCCGCGGGTCGAAATCCGCGTTTTCAGTCTTATAAGTGGCGTCATCCACACCGGGCGTTGCAGTGGTGGACAAGTTAGTGCCGCCAACCCCTGTGACATTCGGATCGTCCGCCGGGTTCTCCACCCCTGGAACGAACGATGTGCCATCGGTGGGATTGTTGGCAAACGCCGCCGATACACACGGGACCGCGCCATTGTCGCCTGAACTGGCCACAAAGGTGATACCTTGCGCATTGCCCTGCTGGAACAACGCGTGGAAGGTGCGAAGAATGCTGGTGAAGTCAACGCCACCGTTGTATGCCGGGGTAAAATCCAACTCGCATTCCCCAAAGGATGAACTGACAACATCGACTGCATTATCCTCGTCCACGGCAGTGTAGGCAGCCGTGACAGAATCGTCGGTGAGATCGGGAATGTTATAGAGTGTTTCCTTGGCGCCGGGAGCGGTTCCCAGCGACATTTGCGTATCGAGAGAAGCTTCCGCGGCGGCGTCAGCGTTCGGATCGAAGGCGCCGCTGCCCCCATTCACGGTGCGAATCAGGACAGTCGGAACCGGCAAGTTCGAGTTCGCAGAATAGGCTTGAATCAGGTCCTCTCCAGGGCCAAGATCAAGCGACGAATTGAAGCTGTCGTCCAGGTCGCTGGGGCTGATCACGGAGGAAATGACGATTCCAATGTGCGAACCGACGCCGGCGATCTGCGCTGGATGTCGCGAACCGAAAGGCGTGATCTCCGTTCTGAACGAAGGCAGTTGATAGGCCTCGTTGAGATCGTTCGGATAAAAGAAGCTATCGCTGCTGCTGAGCCGGAAAAGCGGATCGACGGACAAAACCGATCTGGCTAATCTTTGGGAGTGCACGTGCGCCGCCAGATGCGGAGTGAACTCCGGAATTACCGCGCCCACTGAAGCGAGTGTCTCGGGCAGTGTGAGATGCCGCTCGGCAGCGGCCAACTTCATGTGCCCGGTCTGAGTTCGCACCGTCTGCAGGTGTGTCGAAAACATCGCCTCCACGGCTCTGACGGGACCCTCAACCTCCAGGCTTTGCGTTTTCTCGGCGACGACCGTAAACCCGGCGGCCTGCAACGCCGACTCAACTTTGGCCATGTCGGAAGCGCTGGGTCCGAACTGCGATTTGAACTGAGCCGGCGTCAGCCAGTGATGATAATTGGGCGAAGCCGAATCGGTTTGTTCGCGCAGAAACTCGTCCAGAGCGTCTTGATGCGTCAATGGCAAATAAACGTTGAAATGCGTAACCGCGTCCTGATCCGCAGGCCCGATCGTCTCGAAAGGCGTTGCGGCAGAGGCACGGTTCGATAGGGAAGGATTGATCGTGGTCAATGCGCACAGCACTACTCCCGCTGCAAGAGAATGAATTCTCATTGGCTTCTTCTCCATTCAGTTTGTGCTTTCGGTTCGCCCTGGGGAAACTCAGAATACTACTTGCCAATTGCCAACTTGCGCACCGCGTCTCATCGCGGTTCCGATACTATAGCTTTTTCCGGAGAAGGTTGTACACAAAAAACTCCTGACCACCAGCAATAAATTGTGGAGTCATGCAAAAACCTGTAACCATCAGCGATGAAGAAGCAGCGATCCCTTGCTTTAACTTCAGGCACTACGCCCCAGACTTTTTCTCGATCTTGGCCCAGGAATCCTTGAGGGGCAAAGTGCGATTGAACACCAGATGGCCCGGAGTTGTGTCCGGATCGAGGCAGAAGTAGCCTACGCGCTCGAACTGAAAACGGTCCTCCAGTTTGGCGTCGGCGAGAGATGGCTCAAGCTTGGCAGCTGTGAGGATCTCAACGGACTTCGGGTTGAGATTGTCGAGCACGTCCTGGCCTTCCGCTAAGTCATACGGATCGGGCTTGGCAAAAAGGTTTCCGTAGAGACGAATCTCGGCAGAGATGGCGTGAGTGGCTGAGACCCAGTGCATGGTGGACTTGACCTTGCGGCCGTCCGGAGAGTTGCCGCCACGGCTGGCTGGATCATAAGTGCAATGCACCTCGATGATGTCGCCCGTCGGGCCTTTGACTACACTTTGAGCGGTAACAAAGTACGCGTTGCGCAGACGGATTTCTTTTCCTGGAGACAGCCGATAGTACTTCGGCGGAGGAACTTCGCGGAAGTCGTCTTGCTCAATATATATTTCACCCGAGAATGGAACCTGGCGCGTGCCGGCCGTTGGATCTTCGGGATTGTTGGCAACTTCGACAAACTCGCTCTGGCCGGCGGGGTAGTTATCGATGACCAGCTTGAGAGGGTGCAGGACCGCCATTGCGCGGCTTGCCCGATGGTTGAGGTCATCGCGCTGAAAGTGCTCGAGCATCTCAATATCGGTAACCCCATTGGTGCGCGAGATGCCTGCGGCGGCAACAAAAGTCCGGATCGCTTCTGGAGTAAATCCACGGCGGCGGATGCCGCAGAGAGTTGGCATGCGGGGATCGTCCCAGCCGCTGACGCGATTTTCCTTCACCAGTTGAAGCAGCTTGCGCTTGCTCAGCATTGTGTAGGTGATGTTGAGGCGGTCAAACTCAATTTGCTGCGTGGGAAAGATGCCGAGTTGCTCGATATACCAGCGATAGATCGGCTGATGGTCCGTAAATTCCAAGGTGCACATCGAGTGCGTCACGCGCTCCAGCGAGTCCGATTGGCCGTGGGCGTAGTCGTACATTGGATAGATGCACCACTGATCGCCGGTGCGCTGGTGCGAGGCGTGGAGGATGCGATACATCACCGGATCGCGCATGTTGAGATTGGGCGACCCCATGTCGATTTTGGCTCGCAACACACGGCTGCCATCGGGGAATTCCCCGGCCTTCATGCGGGTAAAAAGGTCCAGGTTCTCTTCGATCGTGCGGGTGCGATAGGGGCTGTCTTTGCCCGGCTCCGTCAAGGTGCCACGGTGTTGGCGGATCTCGTCGGCTGACAGGTCGTCGACGTATGCTTTTCCGGCTTTGATGAGCTGCAAGGCCCATTCATAGAGCTGGCCGAAGTAGTCCGAGGCGTAGCAGAGACGATCCCACTCGAAGCCCAGCCAGCGAACGTCGGCCATGATCGAGTCGACGTACTCCTGCTCTTCTTTTTCCGGGTTGGTATCGTCGAAGCGCAGGTTGGTCTTGCCGCCGAACTCATCGGCGAGACCGAAGTCGATGCAGATAGCCTTGGCGTGACCGATGTGCAGGTAGCCGTTGGGCTCAGGAGGAAAGCGGGTCTGGACGATCGCATCGCCGTACTTTTTGGTGCGCACATCCTCGGCGATGATGTCGCGAAGGAAGTTTGAGGGAGCGGGAGCGGCTGCACTGGGAGCGACTAAGCTTTCCGGATTCGAGTTGGTCATGGCTGTGAGCTATTATTTCACGGGCGGGCTGGGCTCGAATCGAACAAGCAGTAAGTCGGACAGATGACGGCTCCACTCATGAAGCTTTGTCAGCACAGGCTTAGAGATCGGAAAAACGGCGAGCTGCGCGACGACGAAAAGCACGGACCACACTGCGGATGGGACGCCAAGCGGGTTAATCGGAATTCTTTTGGCCAGAGTTCCCTCGATGCGAAGCACGAAGCCATTCAAAATTAATAGTCCGAGGGTATTGCGGCCTACCCAGGCAATGGCACTCGCCACGCGCGTTTCACGAATCGTCAATGCAATGAAGACCAGCGCGCCGGTCCCAGCGAACGCTGTAAAGAAAAACAGGGGAACGAAACCTATGCGTCCGTAAAGCAGGTGGACTAGAAAGAACTTTGTCCCCGCCGCCGTCGAGCAGGTAGTCGTCGAATCAAACAGGCATCCGCGATTGAGAGGGTAGGAGAAAAAAAGCGCTGCAAGGATAAGACATCCGTAGAGCAAAAGCAAGCCACGCGGCTGTCCCTTGGCAAATCGGTCGTATCGCATCGCCCCCCACCCCGCCATAAAGAAAACCATACCGACCGCCCATGATTGAGCCTGAAAGTAAAGCTTGTTGTCATGGTGGGAAAGAAGAAAGACGGCAACGGGAAGTTCTTCGAGCCTATATGCGTACCGGGAAAATCACCGTTCACGACTTCGTGATTATGCCCGATCACGTTCACATTCTGATGACCGTACCGGGCGAGATGAGTCTTGAGAAGGCGATGCAATTGATCAAAGGCAACTTTTCCTTTCGCGCCAACAAGGAACTTGGTTTTCGCGGCGAGATTTGGCAACGCGGATACTCCGATGTGCAGATCGTCGAGGACCAGAGCTTTCAACAGCACAACAATCAACCGAGCGATTCAAGGCTGGTTTCGGCTTGGCGGATGCGGGCCAGGCAGAGGTCGCGGCCGAGGACGGCCATGGTTTCAAAGAGCGGCGGAGCGTTTTTGCGTCCGCAAACGGCGACTCTGATGGGCTGGAACATTGGACCGGCTTTGAGACCGAGCGACTTGGCGGCTTCGCGCAGGGCATGGTCGAGCGAATCGTGATCAAAAGTGACTGTGGGCAAGACCTCAAGCGCGTGCTGAAGGACGCGGCGGGCCATGGCCGCATCGCCTCCTTTTGGCGGGATCAGTTCGGCTGGATCGTAGGGGGCTAATTCAGGAAGAAAGAAAAAGTCGGCGGCTGAGACGGCATCGCGCAGCAGTTTGATGCGTTCGCGAATAAGCGGAGTGACGGCGAGAAGCTGCTCCGCCGAGGCATGGAAATCGGCCTGCTCAAAAAAGGGCGCAAGTTGTTGACCGAGGTCTTCGACGCTTAGGGCGCGGATATGTTCGGCATTGAGCCAGACGGCTTTGGGATCAAAGGGATCTTCTTCCGTGAAGTTCACAACAGCGTTGGAGCGGTTAACGTTTTCGAGAGTGAAAGCTTCACGGATCTCATCGAGGGGCATGAATTCGCGGTCGTCTTTAGGCGACCAGCCGAGCAGGCAAAGGAAGTTGATAAAGGCCTGGGGTAGAAATCCGGCGTCGCGATAAGTGGTCACGCTAACAACAGGGCCATGTTTCCGCTTTGACAGTTTGGCGCCATCCGGAGCGACGAGTAAAGGCAGATGAGCGAATTGCGGCGATTCGACGCCGAGGGCCTCAAAGACCAGCAGATGTTTGAACGTGTTCGTGAGGTGGTCTTGACCACGGATGATGTGGCTGATCCGAAGATCGGCATCGTCGACGCTGGAGGCCAGGTGATAGGTGGGAAACCCGTCCGAGCGTAGCAGAGCGAAGTCTTCGACCTCGTCGGCTTCCTTGGACTGCTCGCCGTAGACGCTGTCGATGAAGCTCAGAGTCCGGTCTTGCCCGCGGGGAACGCGGTAACGAAGGGCGAAGGGCTCTCCGGCAGCGGCGCGGCGGTCGGACTCTTCGCGGGTCAGCTCGCGCATGCCGGGGTTGAAGAGCCAGGCGCCCTGCGCGCTGGATTGGTCTTCACCGGAATGGGCCGGGGTGAAATCGCGATAAGCAAGGCCCTTGGCAAAGATGGATTCAGCGCATTGGCGGTGCAGATCAAGGCGTTCTGACTGCTTGTACTCCTCGTCCCACGAGAGACCCAGCCAGCGCAGGCCCTCAAAGATGGATTGGACGCTGGCATCGGTATTGCGCTCGACGTCGGTGTCGTCCAGACGCAGCACCATGGTTCCGTGGTTGTGACGGGCAAAAAGCCAATTGAAGATAAAGGTCCGAGCGCTGCCGACGTGAAGGAAGCCGGTGGGCGAAGGGGCAAATCGAACGCGGTGGAGCATGGTTGAAGAAGGAGCGGAGTCAGGCATCGTGACTCTATGTTAGCAATCGCGAGGCAGGGTCCGCTCATTCTTCGGCCACCTTACCAGTGCTCCGGCAACTCAAGCCTGTGGTGGGAAGGACGGGGGCACCGGCGGATAGGATGGCGGCACTGGCGGATAGGGCGGCGGCTGTTGCCAGCCCTGCAAAGGCGCCGGAATGACCTTCCACTCGGCGAAGGCAAGCACGTACCACAGGATGATACTGCCGAATGGAAATACGTTGAGAAGGGTCAGCCAAGGCGAGAAGCCGGCCTTTTTGCAGATGAACCAGAAGGGTACAAGAACAACGATCATGCTTACGAGGATCAGAATCGGAATCACTGCAAACATGATCGCGACCATGCGCTTGATGGCCTCGGGATCAGGCTGAGTTTGCAGAAGTAGAGTTAAGAAATGCATAGGAGACGCTCCTGAATTGGATGAAAACGCAAGGCAACAATAAGGCCGAGACGCGACTTCCGCAAGCAAAAAAGGGGGTAACTGCGAATCTTCTCCGACTCTGGGCGCAAGGACAACGACGCGGCAAAAATTGGGAACCCTCATTTCCGGCGGAAAGGGAGCAGGGCGCAGCTACGGTGTTCTCGCTTCCGTGCCCTGGGGAGCCTCTGACTAAGTGATGTCCTCGGTGTCATAGACAGGCGAGATGCGCTTCTTAGGAACGCCGTGGACGCTGGCTAAGAGGTCTTCGACAACATCTTCGAGCTGGCGCTGGGTTTCGATAACGGCGCTCATGCTCTTCAGTTCTTCGGGCTCAATAACGCGCTCGACAAGGGCGACTGCATGGCACTGGGCCACGTGATTGAGGCCAAGCCCTTCCGGAGTCTTGGCTTTGACGCTGACTTGGTCGATACCGATATTGAGCAGGTCGGCAATCCGGGCGCGCATCTCGGCCGAGACGGGGGCAATCTTGGGGGCGGCGAGGATCAAGGTCGTATCGATATTCACGATGCGATAGCCGGCATGTTGCAACTCATCCATGGCCAGGTTAAGGAAGATGGCCGAGTCGGCATCCTTCCAGCGCGGATCGCCGGGAGGGAAGAATGTCCCAATGTCTCCGGCGGAGACGGCGCCGAGCAGCGCGTCGGTGATGGCGTGAAGAAGCACGTCGCCATCCGAATGGCCGGCGAGACCCTCTGGATGTTCGAGCTTGAGTCCGCCAATGCGCAAGGGCACGCCCGCTGCGAAAGCGTGTGAGTCCCAACCGAATCCTATGCGAGTTTCCATCTTTGCCGTGGGTCTCCGTGCATTTGCATGAAGCTCTATTCCAAAAGTTGTGCTTTCGACATGAACATTCTCTTAGTCTTTGACTCAGATTGAGTGGTTGAGTTGACGAAGGTAGAACTCGGCCAACTCAAGATCACCGGGCTGAGTAATCTTCAGATTAACCTGAGAGCCGTGTACTACGGCTACTGGATGCCCGGCGCGTTCGACAACCGAAGCTTCGTCGGTACCCACAAACTCGTCCGCCTGGGCCTCTGCAAAGGCGCTCTGCAGCAGGCCGTAGCGAAAACCTTGCGGCGTTTGCGCAAGCACAACGAATTCGCGTGGAATGGTGGAGGTAATCAAGGCGCCATGGGCAGTGCGCTCGACCTGCTTGATGGTGTCAACAGCCGGCATGCCCACGATGGCGGCTCCGTGCTCGATCACCGCATCGATGGTCCGGTCAATGGTTGCGGCATTGATCAGCGGGCGCACTGCGTCATGCACCAGGACGATGTCGTCCGGCTCCGCATTGAGGGCGGCCAGGGCGTGCGAGACAGACTCCTGGCGATGGTCGCCGCCCGCCACTACGTGAACGCGCGAGGCGAAGCCGTATTCGGCGATCTGGGCCTGGACGCGCTCCATCTCCGGCTTGCGAACGGCGACATAGATCGCCGTCACCCGCTCGACCGATGCAAAGGCGCGCAGCGAGTGTATGAGAATTGGAACGCCATCGAGGGCTAAAAACTGCTTGGGTTGCGGCCCAGCCATCCGGGTGCCCAGCCCCGCGGCGGGAAGGATCACGAATACTTGCATACCGGTTGGAGTATACAACGACCAGGCATCGCATGCAGCAGAGTTTTCACGTCGGGCGCCTTGCTTCCCGAGTCTCAGAATCTCGAGATGGGCAACCTCGGTCGGCTCGGCTTTCATGTCTTGGATTTCGCCACGTTGACTCTTGCCGACAGAAAAAACTGGGCAGGGAGCATTCGCCATGCGTCGCGTCTTATCATTTTGAGATGCGCTCCATAAGGCCTAATACGCTTGCAATCGACACCGCACTGCTCAAGCCAGGTTTGCGGTTGGCCGTCGGGCTCTCTGGCGGGGCAGACTCGGTGGCGTTGTTGCGAGTGCTCGCGGAGCGTGCCAGAGAACTGGGGCTGGTGTTGCGCGCCGCCCATCTTCATCATGGCCTGCGCGGCGAAGAGGCCGATGGAGACTTGGCTTTTTCGCGCGCTTTGGCAGGCGAGCTGGGGTTGCCGTTTCATGAGGCTCGGGTGGAGACCGAGAGCGAAGCGAAGGCCGATGCCGCATCGGGCAAGGCTGCGGAAACCATTGAGGAAGCAGCGCGCCGGCTGCGCTACGGCTGGTTCCGGCAACTGATGGCCTCCCGCGAGGTGGATGCTGTAGCCACAGCTCATACCCTGGATGACCAAGCTGAAACCGTGCTGGCGAAGTTTCTGCGCGGAGCGTGGACCGAGGGGTTGAGCGGGATTCACCCAGTGGTGGAGTTCCCTGAGGGGCGCATTCTGCGCCCACTGTTAGCGGTAACGCGGGGTGAGGTCGAAGCTTATCTGGGGGCGCTCGGTCAGGGGTGGCGCGAGGACTCGTCGAATCGCCATCTGACATTTACCCGAAATCGTATTCGGCATGAGTTGCTGCCGTTGCTGGAGAGCTGGAATCCGCAACTGCGGGAGCATCTGGCGCAAATGGCTCAGCTTGCACGGGATGAGGAGGCCTGGTGGAGTGGCGAAGTGCTTCGCTTGGCTCCTAATTTGCTGTTGAAGGGGCATCCTGTGAGAGGCGGAGGTCGGGCAGGCGGAAACGGACTGTCAATCGATATTACGCGTCTCGCCCCGCTTCCACAGGTGCTTCAAAGGCGGCTTTTGCGCCACGCGGGGGAGCAACTCGGCGCTGCGCTCAATTTTCCATCGACCGAAGCATTGCGCTCAATGGCGCTGACCGGCCGCGCAGGACAGAAGATTGAGTTGGGGGAGGGGCTGCGCGCCGAGCGAACGGCTAGGGAGTTGCGGCTGGAGGTTTTGCCGATCGCCGCAGCCGGGACAGCCGAGCAGGTCGTGCCGGAGTTTACAGTGGCCATTCCCGGCGAAGTGATAGCTGCGATCTATGGGATGCGGCTGACAATTGAGCTGCTGGAGCCGGTCGTGACGTCCGAATCGAAGGTCGCGAGGTTGCGTAATTGGAGCTCGGGCGACAAGGTGCTACTGCGGCACTCCTCCGGCCCGCGAAAGGTGAAGGAGGTACTGGAGCGCCTGCGCGTGACCGGCTCTGGCCGGAGAGTGTGGCCCGTTTTAGAGCTAGAAGGCCATATCATCTGGATGCGGGGGGTGGAACTGGAGCCGACGCCGGGGATTCGCATCGTGGCCGCCAACCTTTAAAGCGTTGGTGTCTCATCAGGATCGGTCCAGCTTTTTCCTCCTTTGAGAGTACAATTTGAGTGGCGGCTCGTGTGGGCAGCCGGGTACTTGTGTATCTTGCGGAGATTCGTGTACATTCTGTGACTTTGAAGAAGGTAACCGCGTCTAAAAAGGGATGTAGACGGTGCTGGGGATCCGTAATCGGGTTCTTCAAGCACCGATAGAGAGGGATTCTGGTGAATTCAACCGTCAAGACGATCATGTTCTGGGTCTGCATTCTTGCCTGCCTCATGGTTTTGATTACATGGGTTCAGAAGGGCGCAACGGGCAAGGACGTGGAGATTAAGTACTCCGACCTGTTCGACAAGGTGCAGCAGGGACAGGTTCTGGACGCGGAGATCCAGGACAGAGAGCTGCACGGCCACCTGAAGGCGACGCCCAAGGAGCAGTTCCACACGACCGTTCCTGCCGACTATAGCGAGCTCGATAAGGCCATGCGGGCGGCACACGTCAACTTCTCTCTCAAGGAGCAGCAAAATAACATTCTGCTGCCGCTGATCTTCAATGTTGGCCCGATCATATTGATTGGCTTCCTGTTCTTTTTCTTTATGCGCCAGATGCAGTCGGGCGGAAACAAGGCCATGTCGTTTGGCAAGAGCCGGGCCCGCCTGCTCTCGATGCAGCAGAAGAAGATCACCTTCAAAGATGTGGCCGGCGTGGATGAGGCCAAAGAAGAGTTGAAGGAGATCATCGAGTACCTGCGCGAGCCGGCGAAGTTCCAGAAGTTGGGCGGCCGGATTCCCAAAGGCGTGTTGCTTGTGGGACCTCCGGGAACGGGCAAAACGCTGCTGGCCAGAGCCGTGGCCGGCGAAGCCAACGTGCCATTCTTCTCCATCTCGGGTTCCGATTTCGTTGAGATGTTTGTCGGCGTGGGCGCAAGCCGCGTTCGCGACCTGTTTGAGCAGGGCAAGAAGAATGCACCTTGCATCATCTTTATCGATGAAATCGACGCTGTGGGCCGCCATCGCGGAGCTGGACTGGGCGGCGGACACGACGAACGCGAACAGACACTGAACCAGCTTCTGGTTGAGATGGATGGCTTTGAATCGAATGACGGCGTGATCCTGGTGGCAGCGACCAATAGGCCGGACGTGCTCGACCCGGCTTTGCTCCGCCCAGGCCGCTTCGATCGCCGCGTTGTGGTGGGCTTGCCCGACGTGCGTGGCCGCGAAGAGATTTTGCGTGTACACGTGAAGAAGGTTCCAGTCTCCGATGACACCAACCTCAATGTATTGGCCCGCGGGACACCCGGATTTAGTGGCGCCGATCTGGCCAACATGGTCAACGAGGCTGCTCTGAGTGCAGCGCGCATGAATCGCAAGCAAGTGACGATGTACGACTTTGAGGTAGCCAAGGACAAGGTACTGATGGGCGCCGAGCGCAAGTCCATGCTGCTAACCGAAGAGGAGAAGCGGGTCACTGCTTATCACGAAGCAGGGCATGCGCTGGTCTCGTTCAAGCGCGAGCACTCCGACCCGATTCACAAGGTCACCATCATTCCGCGCGGCATGGCGCTGGGCGT
>CAYTJN010000050.1:0-23592 GCA_964438125.1 uncultured Occallatibacter sp. | reverse complement strand
TGCATCCAGCCCAACTTCATCCTGCTCGACGAGCCCTTCAGCGGCATCGACCCCATCGCCGTGCTGGAGTTGCAGAAGATTATTTTCGACTTGAAAGCCGGCGGCATCGGCGTCTTGATCACTGACCACAATGTGCGCGAGACCTTGAGCGTAACCGACCGGGCTTATATCATTGCCGAAGGGAAGATCTTTTTTGCCGGCACTCCACATGAGCTTGGAAACAATGTCGATGTGCGGCGACTTTATCTGGGGGAGGGTTTCACCCTGAGCTGATGTGTGCTTAGGGCGTCAGTTGGCGGCGGAAGGTTTGCCTTCCGTCAATCCCTGGCGCGCGAGCCGGCGCACTCGTTTCCGGGTGTTGATTCCCGGATTGAGCGCCGCCCAATCTGGGACAATGGTCTCGATGTGGGCCATTTTGCCCTTGAGCCTTTTTCTCATTCAAGTACACTGACGATAAGTCCAAACGGGAATAGAGTCCTCTTATGCCGCTCCTGCAACCCAAATTGAGCCTGAAGGTGGCGCAGCGTCAGATCCTGACTCCGGGCCTGATGCAGATGGTGAGCGTGCTTGCGCTGAACAAGCTCGAGCTGAAGGAGATGATCGATGCCGAGATGGTGGAGAATCCCGTCCTGGAAGAGATTGACGAAACAGTTCCGATGCTGGATGCGGTTGCGGGGCGCGAGGAACGGATGGAGCGCGCCGTCGAGGAACGCGGGATCGAGGAGCCGGCGGCCTCACCGCCCAAGGATTCCTTTAACGAGGTCGATTTCGGATCGTACTTCCAGGATTACCTGGACCCTGGGTATCGCACACAGCCGGAGTATGAAGAGAGCGACAAGCCTTCGTTTGAAAACTTTCTCTCCCAGCCAACGACTCTCACCGATCACCTTTCGTGGCAGCTGGCCGGGCTGAGCTTTGAGCCCGGTCTGCGCGAGGCGGTGGAGTTCGTCATCGGCAATCTGGACGGGGATGGCTATCTGGCCGGCAGTGAAGAAGAGCTGGCAGCGGCATTTGAAAAATCTCCAGTGCTTCTTGAGCCGAACAGCGAATCGGTGCTTGCGCTGTTGCGCCGTGGCCTCGAGCTGGTGCGCCATCTCGATCCTGCCGGCGTCGGGGCGCAAGATCTGCGCGAGTGCCTGCTCATCCAGATCGCGGCACAGCAGCGGGAGTTTGCACATCTGTTTCCTCAGCCGGCGGCCGATCCGGACGAAGACCCGCATGGCAGCTTTCGTGCCGAGGCTGAAGCGCATATCGAGGACCGCCGGCGCAGCATGGAGGTGGCGGCGCTCATCGTGGATCGGCACTTGGCGCTCTTACAGAAACGAGATGTGAAGGAACTGGCTCGTGCGGCCCAGATCACGACCGACGAGGCTCATGCAGGCGTGAGTTTCATCCGCACACTCGATCCGCGGCCTGGACGCCTCTACAACCGCGAGCAGGCACGGCTGATCGAGCCCGATGTTGTGTTCATCAAGCGGGGCGACACCTGGGTGGTGTCAATGAATGAGGAAGACATGCCCAGCTTGCGGCTCAGCCGGCGCTACCGGCGTATGCTCGCCGCTGAGGGTACCGACAAAGAGGTCAAGGATTACGTGAAGGAGCGCTTTCGCTCCGCACTGCAACTAATGCGGAATATTGCTCAAAGGAAGAGCACGATCCTGCGGACTTGCGAGGTCATTGTGCGCCGCCAGCAGGACTTTCTTGAGCGAGGCGTCGAAGGGCTGCGTCCAATGATGATCAAGGAAGTTGCGGAGGAGATCGGCGTTCATCCCTCCACGATCAGCCGCGCCGTGGCCAACAAATATGCGCACACTCCGCAGGGAGTGATTGAACTGCGTTTCTTTTTCTCGGAAGGCTCGAATGGGCCCGAGGGCGCCGATACGCCTTTACTGGTGCTGAAGCGCAAGGTCCGCAAACTGATCGAGGAGGAAGATGCGCGTCATCCGCTGACTGATGACCAACTGGCGGCCAAGCTCCAGGCTCAGGGCATTCAGTTGACGCGGAGGACCGTGGCAAAATACCGCGAAGACATGAATATTCCCTCGACCCACCAGCGGCGACGGCGCGAGGGTTGAAGCCCGTGGATGGTGATGAGTTGTCAGTGGTCAGTTGAACCGCTCGTGCGGGAAAATGGCAATCGTTCCACCCTTTCAGATGGTAAAAACAGGCGAACTGACCACTGGAAACTGACAACGGACCGCTGTTGGTATAGAATCCGAAGTTCTCCAGCCAATAAGGTGTTGTGAGAAGGTATTAAAAAACAAGTAGCGGAGGCTGACCATGGAAGTGGAGTTCACCGCCAGACAAGTGAAGATCTCCAAGGCGCTGCGCACGCAGGCCGAGGAGGGAATGGAACGGATCTCCCGCATTCTGGGCAGGAATGCGCGCGCCAGTGTCGTATTCAGCGCGCTCAAGCGTCTGCAGGTTGCCGAGTTGACGATTCAGGCCCGGATGCAGACCATTGCGGCCTCGGGCGAAGCCGACACGCTCGAAGCCGCGTTGCGCACGGCGCTCGAACACGCAGAGAACCAGGCGCGGCGCCACCGCGACCGGCGCATTGGGAGCAAGCGGCTGCCAAAGGAGGAGAAGGTGCTGACAGCGCCTCCGGTGGCCCGGCCGAAATCACGCGCGGCGCAGCTTGAAGATGGTGCTGAGACAACTCCGTCGCGCTCTCGCAAGAAGGCCGGAGCCGAGATCGCCGTGCATTCGTTCCCAGCGCGCAAGACAGTGGTCGAGCCGCATATCCTCACCAACGGCGAAGCCATTGCTCTGAAGGCCATGACCATCGAGGAGGCGGTGAAGGATGCCGAATTCCGAGACCGTGACTTGCTGATCTTTCGCAATCCATCGGGAGATACGTTCGTGCTCCATCGCCGCCGGGACGGACAGATGGAGCTGGTAGAACTTCCTTAGCGCCGGCCTCAAAACAAGGGGCGCGACGAATTCATTTGCTCGGTTGGCGTGCGCAACTGCGTTGAGCAAAGCGCAGTTGCCGCCTTCCGTTGTAGCATGAGCCTATGACGCATTCAGAGCCGACCCCCCTATCAGACTCCGCGCCTGCGACCGGCGAACCCGCCAAAGAAGCGGACAGGCCGGGCAAGGAGTTGGTGATCGTCACAGGAATCTCGGGTTCCGGAAAAGCCTCAGCTCTCAAGGCTTTTGAGGATCTCGGCTTTCACTGCGTCGATAACCTGCCCCTGGAACTGCTGCCAGATTTTGGCGGGTTGGTGGAGAAATCCACTGAGATCAAAAATGCTGCTATCGTGGTCGACGTCCGCGAAGGCCAGACACTTGACCGGCTGCCGGAGATTCTCAAGCGCGTCAAGATGCTGCTGCAAACGCGTGTGGTTTTTTTGGATGCGCAGGATGCGGTGCTGGTGCGGCGTTATTCCGAAACCCGCCGGCCGCACCCACTGGGACGGCAGGAGACGGTCTCGCGCTCTATTGTCGAAGAACGGCAACTGTTGGAACCGATTCGCAACGTGGCCGATACGCTGATCGACACGTCCAGCTTCAATGTGCACGAGCTGCGCGCCCACATCCAGGCCCGGTTTTGCCACGATTGCGAGAGTGCTCCACTGCTGGTTTCGTGCCTGAGCTTCGGCTTCAAGAACGGTGTTCCGTTGGACGCCGATATGGTCTTCGATGTGCGCTTTCTGCCTAATCCACACTTTGTGCCTGAGTTTCGCAAACTGACCGGACTCGACCCGAAGGTGGCTGCCTATGTGCGCGGGTTTCCGCAGACCATCGAGTTTCTGGGCAAGGCGAAAGAACTCCTGCTTTACCTGTTGCCGCACTATGTCGAAGAGGGCAAGAGCTATCTGACCGTGGCTTTCGGCTGCACGGGCGGCCAACACCGCAGCGTGATGATGGCCGAGGAGATCGCCGCGGAACTCAAGCAGGCCGGCTACCAGGTAAAGGCACTGCACCGAGACACTCCGAGGTGACCGACAATCTGATCCTGATCACGCTGCTTGTCAAACTGGGCGTGGTCGCCTCGGTAGCCAGCGTCCTGGCGCGCGTCAGCACATTCCGGCGGCTCTTCTTTGCCGAGCAGCGCCGTCCGCGGCAGACTCTTGCGCTGCTGACGTTCTTCCTGGTGCCGCTAACGCTGGGTGTATGGGTACGGATCGCGGTGCCCAACTTTCTAGCTGCCGACATTTCTTTCGAGACTGTGATATTGCTCGGCCTGCTCTTGGGACCTGAATGGGCAGTGCTGGGAGGTGTGGTGCTGTCGGGGCCGGCAGTTTACCATCACGAGTTTCTTGCATTGCCTTTCAACGCTGCACTGGGTCTCGCGGCGGGCTTGCTGGGACGGTTTGTTGAACGGGAAGAGATCTGGTCGTTCACCCCTTTCATCGACCTGAGCCTCTACCGCTGGGTGCGCCGCAACCTGCGCAAGCCGCGTATCGACCGCCAGTTTCTCATGCTCTTTCTCATCGTCGCTGCCGAAGCCTGCCGCGACTGGCTGGCGCACGCCTATCCGCACCGGCTCTTTGCTTTACTTGCCGGTCATTGGTGGCTGCAGGCGCTGGTAGGTCTCTCGGCGCCCATTGTTGTCGGCATCGCGATCAAGGTGTGGAACGCACTGCGCATCGAAATGAAGTTGGAAGAACAAAAACGGCTGCTGCTCGAAGCCCGGCTTGACGCTCTGCAGCGCCAAATTAATCCGCACTTTCTTTTCAACACACTCAACTCCATCGCTTCCTTGGTGCGACGGCGGCCCGAACTGGCTCGTGAGATGACAGTAAAGTTGGCCAATATTCTCCGCGCGCTGCTTAAGGATCACGATACCTATGTGCCGCTGAGCGAGGAGTTGAAGTTTACCGACGACTATCTGGACATCGAGGTGGTGCGCTTTGGCGCCGAGAAACTGCGCGTTGAGAAAGTGATCGATCCGCGGACACTGGAGGTCATGGTTCCAAGCATCCTGCTGCAGCCGTTGATCGAAAATAGCATCAAGCATGGTCTGGAGCCGCGCATCCACGGCGGTACGGTCACCCTGCGCAGCCGGCTGAATGGGGAAAGAGTACTGATCGAAGTTGCCGATGACGGCGTCGGTATGGGCAACAGGCCGGCCTCGGCGTTGGGCCGAAATGGGGCTGGCATCGGAATGAAGAACGTGCAGGAACGGTTGGAAGTCCTCTATGGCACTCAGGCGCGATTCAGCGTAGTCAGCAATCCAGGGCGGGGCACGCTGGTGTCGATCGAGATACCGGCAAATTTGCCGGGAGCGCCATGAAAAATCTTGTCAACGAGGACTCATCAGCCGCAAAGTAACGGAGTGTTTTCAGCATTTCCATGACTTTTTGCAACCGCATCAAGCCTTTGGCGTGGGCGCGAGCCTGGCTTTTGCCCGCGCGACGATCCACTGCTTGTATTCGTCCTGAACCGACGTTCCGGGCTTACGAGGCGGGCGGTTAGGCTGAGCAAGATACTTGAGCCATTCCTGGTAGTCATCGATGGTTGCAGAGGCGGCGGCGGCGCTGGCAACGGCGGCGGCTTTCTCCGCAGCCTCCCCTTTCGAAACCGGGACGGGCTTTGTCGTGTTTTGAACTCGCGCCTTGAAGAGCCAGTCGCGTTCAAAAGGAGCAAGTGCGGGAACGAAAAGGCGAATCCATCCAAAGAATGGGATCACGTGCCGTCCGAGCGCGAAGCAGACGACCAGCGCAAGACAGGCGAGATGGGTTAGGATCGTCGAGAAAACAGGCAGGGAGAATCCAGTCTCATGTTCGGCGATCGTCACATGATATCCGAGATATAAATGGTAGGTGATAAGAAGGTAAGCAAACACGGACCATAGGCCCGGGGGCATAAGGGTCGAGATTCCAAAACCGATCAAGGCGCAGACTAGATATACAGCCCCGTTTTTGCCGATCGCCATCGCGTCCATTTCCTTTCCGGCTATTCTGATTGTTGTTGGGATGATAATTCCGGTGCTACGTGGAGTGTCAAGCGTAGCTTCGACGAGTTATTTTTGTTAGTAGCTTCGCTCCGGGCGATCACCTGCTGATCAGCGCTTCGGGTGACCAGCGATCCGATTTTTGGCGCGAGTTAGAAGCCATTGCTTGTATTCGTCGTCGACGGACATTCCTGGTCTTCGAGGCGGGCGATTGGGCTGGGCGAGATAGCGAAGCCAATCCCGATAGTCATCGACGGTAGCGGCTGCGGCGACGGCCGTCGCCTCAATTCGGGCGGCGGCAGCGGCCTTCTCGGCTGAATCCTGCACTTCCTTCTTTTTCATTCCGCGGCGGAAAAGCCATTTGATTTCAAATACGCCCAGTGCGGGAACGACATAGCGGATTGGCGCGACGAATGGAATGTGACGGAGTCCGATCCCAAGGCCAACAACAAAAATGAGGCAGATCAGATGGGTCAAGGCGATGGAGGGGATGGGCAGCGGTAGACCCGTCTCATGATCGGCGTTCATCACAAGCCACACCAGAAAAAGATGATAAGTGACCAGCGTGTAAGCAAGGATGAACCACGCGCCCTCTGGAAAAAAGGATGAAACTATATATCCGAGCAAGGTGCAGAATCCAAATGCAACTGCGTTTTTGGCTGCCAGCAAAAGGTTCATAACCTTCTCCTCATTCCTGGCGATATCGATGAATGTTGGGATGATAATCGGGCGAACGGCCGGCTTGCAAACCAGAGTGCATTCCCAATTGCTTTCTCTCGCGGACTCGTCTTCGATCGCGTTGGGTTGTATTCTCGAAACATGGTGCGCTTCACGGTGCTGGCGTCGGGTTCCAAGGGAAACAGCACGGTTGTTTCCGGCGGCCGGACGCGGATTCTCGTCGATTGCGGGCTGAGCTGCCGCGAGCTTTTCCGGCGCATGAAACTGGTGGGCGAGGAGCCGGAAACGCTGGACGCAATTCTCATCACCCACGAGCATTCGGATCACGTGAACGGCGTCGCCATGACCGCGCGCAAGCTGGGAATTCCGGTCTACTTCACTGAAGGCACGCACCGCGCCTGGATGCGCTGGCTGTCGCCGCGGCGGCAGATGACGTATGCCCAGTGGATGGAGCAATGCCGTAAGCAGGCAGCCGAGCGCGCGGCGGAGGCCAACACCGAAGGAGAAGAAGGTGAGCGGGATGAATGCGATCTCGCTGCAGTCGCTGACGAATCGAACGAACAGGCTTTGGCAGCTTCTGTCGATCCAGTATCTGCGGCATCTGTTCCGCCGCCTTTAGAGCAGACTTTGACGTCGACCCCAGCAAATGAGGCCGACAAGATCGAGGAGTCGCCTGCCAAAAAAGTTGACCCGACCTGGCTTCCGGGGGTGGAATACTTCCGGGCCGGCGAGCCTTTTGAGATCGGCGACATTGCCGTAAGCCCCTTCACCATTCCCCACGATGCCGCCGACCCGGTCGGTTTTGTCTTCTGTACTGAGGGGGTACGGCTGGCCTCTGCCACTGACCTGGGCTACATTACGCCGAATGTGAGGGCGCAGCTCCAGGGTGTGGACCTGCTACTGCTTGAATCGAATCATGATCTGGAAATGCTGCGCGACGGCCCTTACCCCTGGGCGGTGAAACAGCGGGTGCTTTCACGGGTGGGCCACCTGTCGAACGAGGCCGCGGCGGGCTTCCTCGAAGACGGATACGACGGCCAGGCGGCCTATGTGATCCTCGCGCATCTCTCTGAAAGTAATAATCTTCCTGAACTAGCACGCGTTGCAGCCGAACGCGCCTTGAACGGACGGGCGAGTCTACTGGCCAACCGTCTGCTGCTCGCCATGCAGCACGATCCACTTTCCCCTATTTACTTTTAGCGGTATAAGTTACAATAAAATGACAAGGGCATCACTCTGTACCAGGTAAACGGCACCGGAGAGGCAGTTGGGCAATCTTGCCCACGCAAAGCAAAGTATGAGTGAGGCGAAACTCGCCGAAGCGGCTGGTCAAGCATCCTAATATTTGAGCGTTCCGTGCCACGTGAACCGCGTAGGAATATAGCGGTTGAACACATCCTTTGCAAAGTGAGTCTTAACGATTATGGCAAGAAACCGATGCACAGATACAGTCGTTGGCGGCATTTTGGCCAGTTGGCGGTATGACATCTCTGGAATCTCCCCAGAGATGCGCAAGGACTACGAACAACATCTGGCAGAGTGTCCACAATGCAGCGCGCGGCAGAGCTTCCACCGGGGCCTTGACGTGTCGCTGGCTGTCTTGACTTCGCTGGCGGTCTTCTTCTTCCTGTTTGCGCTGGCCGTCCTGCAGCATATCAAGCCCCTGGAGCACGTCGCCTTCAATGTATTCGGCCTGGATATCGCCGACGCCTACCATATGCTGGTTTCGGCGGGCATCGCGGGGCTGGGCTTCTCGGTAATTGCCCTGCTGTTGGTGCTCACGGCGACTCCCGCGCCGGCCTACCTGGGTGGCATTGCAGCCGAGCGCGCAAGACTTATCGAAGAGCGGCTGCCGGCAGCCATCAAAGCGTTTCGCTCGCGTTAACAGGGCAAGTCGACAAGAAGAAACTCAGGGCCTCCCAAGACGGGAGGCCCTTCTAATTCATGGCATCGAAGATACGGTTCGTGCGGAATGAGATCCTTCTTTAATGAAAGCTGGAACGGAAACAGGGCGATGGCTGCCAGGGCTCAAGGTTGCTGAGGGGTTCACCCGGCATCCATTTGACGAGCAGTTCGGCGTGCGCACTAGCGGCCTCGTTGCGGGACGTTACCTGAAGAGCGGGCACCCGCACGATCGCCACGCGACGGCCTACTACGGCGTTGCGCCGTCGGTTTTTCAAGCGCTTCTGCGCCGTTGGCAGAAAAGCCGCCCGGCGTGGCCGATTGAGCAGTTCAGCTTTATCGATCTGGGCGCTGGGATGGGGCGGGCTGTGCTGCTGGGGGCGCAGTTGCCCTTTCGCCAAACGGTTGGAGTGGAACTCAATCCCACACTGGTCACGATTGCCAAAAAGAATATAGCCGCTTGGCGAATAGCGGGTCGTGCCAAGTCGCCGATGAAGGTACTGTGTGGAGACGCGGTCGAGTTCACTCTGCCGGTGGGCCCTTGCCTGGTGTTCCTGTTCAACCCTTTTGGGGCGACGGTCATGCGTCGGCTGCTGAGGGCCTGGAGCAAAGACATGGCGGGGCACGCGCAGCAACTTGATCTTTTGTATGTGAACAATGAGCAGGAGCATGTGCTCGAGCGCGAACTGGGGCGACGAACAGAATCAGCCCGTCTTTACTTGGGCCAGATCAGGCGCTCGCGAGCGGATGCGATTGCCGATCATCGAATCCTCGCTAACCAGCCGGATGGCGAGTATGCCTCGTCGAATGTCGAGGATTGTTCGATCTGGCGCCTGGGTCGCAAAGACCAGCAGTAGGGCATGACAGAAGATGTTGTTAATCGAGCAACGACAGAGCACGGAGAAGAGTCTGACCGCTCTGAATGCAACACAAGGGGGAATATGGCGTGAAGCAGCCGCATCTGATCCTGGGAATTGGCGAACTGCTCTGGGACATGCTGCCAGGGGGAGCGAGGCTAGGCGGTGCGCCGGCCAATTTCGCCGTGATGGCTGGAGGGCTGGGGAACCATGCTGCGATTCTTAGCAGGATCGGCCGCGACGAACTGGGCCGCAAGGCGGTCGAGCGACTCGATCCCCTACCCGCCGATACAAGCTTTCTTGAGGTGGATTCGACGCAGCCTACAGGCCGCGTGACCGTTGCCTTCGACGGTGGTCAGCCCTGTTATTCGATTGAGCAGCCGGCCGCGTGGGATTTTCTCGAGGTGACCGACCGCTGGGTGCAACTTGCTGAGAGGGCCGACGCGATCTGCTTCGGGTCGCTGGCCCAGCGTTCGCTCGTCTCGCGCCAGGCGATCCAGATGCTGGTTGCACAAACTCCAGTCTCGTGCGTTCGAGTCTTCGACGTGAATCTGCGTGCGCCTTTCTACTCCGGCGAAGTAATTCAGGAGTCCTTGGAACTGGCCACTGTGGTCAAGATGAATGACAGCGAGGTGCCTGAGGTAATGGCGCTGTTGGGGATGCCGGAATCGCCCGCCAGGGTCCAGAGCGGGCATGAGTCATCGCGTTTCACCGTGGAGCGGCGCGGTGTGATTCGGCTGGGCGCCGATTGGCTGCTCGACGAGTTTCCCTCGCTTCAAATGGTCGCGGTGACCCGTGGCGTCCGCGGCAGCCTGCTGGTTACGCGCGATGAGTGGCATGTGCATCCAGGTTTTCCCGTCCAGGTGGCCGACACGATTGGCGCGGGAGATGCCTTTGCGGCGGCCATGACCCATTATTTGCTGCGCGGAGCGAACCTGCCCACCCTGAACGAAGCTGGAAACCGCTGGGGCGCATGGCTGGCCTCGCAATCGGGCGCCATGCCGGTGTTGCCGGCAGCGGTGCTCGCAAGAATTGCAGGAGAAATCGACGGTTAGGAAAGCTCGCTCTCGGGGTTGTAGCCTATCCGATATGACGGTGAACTCTGGCTGGTATGCGAGTGAGTTGCGACGCGAACTAGGGTTGCGCAGCCGGCTTTGGTCCGAGCGGCGGGCCCATGTTCAGAGCTACGGCAATCCGCCGGTGATCGTCTTTTCCCCAGAAAACGGCGGACACGGCAACTTCTTCGGTCCTGCTTATACCGCGATCCTGGCCCGGCCAGAGTGGATGCGGCGCTTCGACAAAATTCACACAGGTCAAAAGACACTGCCCAAGGCTGAGGCCGAAGACGGACAGGCCCGGCGCTGGCGGGAGTTGGATTCATCGATGAGTTCCGATGCGCTGCTGATGAATATTTTCTGCACGCCGGGCGTGGCCGAAGCACCTGAGGTGCGACGTGTGTTGGGCATCGACGAGGATGAGGCGCCGGTCTTTGGCTGGAAGGCGAGGGTGCCGCTTTTGAACGGACGCTTTGATCGAACTGAAGTCGATCTGCGGCTTGGATCGCTGCTGGTCGAGGCCAAGCTGACGGAGGGCGATTTCCAGACACGAGCCGCGGCAGTGGTTGAAGGCTATCGGGACTTCGATGTCATCTTTGATCGCGGGCGGCTTCCGAGAGTGCAACTGGCCACCAAAAGGCGAAGAGAGGCGGCGGAGTTTCCTGAGGAGTATTCGCAGGAGTTTGAAGAGGATTCGCCGCAGGGTGTGAGTTCATTCATTGCTGAACGCGCTGAGATTTCAGCCCGGCTTCTTGAAACTGCACCCTGGCTCGCGGCCGCTTCCTCCGGCGCGACCGAGGCTGGATATGCGAGTTACCAACTGATTCGCAACGCGCTCGCTGCCCATGCCCAGGGATGCAGTTTCTGCGTTTTGCATGACGAGCGACGGCCGGATCTCCGGGAGGCATGGTTCGCGGTGATGGCTGCCGTCAACTCCGCTGCGATGCGGGTACGGCTCAAGGTGCTGACCTGGCAGGAACTGGCGGCGACGTTGCCGGAGGAGTTGCAGGTGTTTCTTGACTTGAAGTACGGGATTGTGGCGCCAGGGAAGGTGCCTTCCCCTGCGGGGGAAACAGAGGCGATGGAGTAAAGTCGGCTCGGTTCGCTGACTCCTCCACTTATGGAGCCGCGATCACGGGAACGGTTCACAGGGTGGTATGAGTTGCCCGTAAGTGGAATCACCTCAGAGCGCCGGGCGCATCTTCTCGCCAAAACTACCATCAAACTGGTACGTTGAATCAGAAGGGTTTTGCTTCAAGGATGGCCTCAAACCCCTATTTTTCTCTTGCAGTTTTGTTCGTGGCGGCGCTGGGCTTCGGCGTGGCTCCGCTGGGTCTGGCTTGGATGTGGGCGAGGATGTTTTCGCCGTCCAAACCGAACGCGGTCAAGAACTCGATTTACGAATGCGGGCTCGAGTCCAGGGGCGATGCCTGGATGCAATTTCACTCGGCCTATTACCTGTATGCGATCATTTTTCTGGTCTTCGATGTGGAGGCTGTCTTCCTGCTGCCGTTTGCTGTGGCCTTTGCCGGTCTGCCAGCCGCAGCCTGCGGCGCGATGCTGGTGTTTGTGCTCCTGCTCATTGAAGGACTGGCGTGGGCCTGGGCCAAAGGTGTTCTCACCTGGAGTTGAATGCAGCCGGCAGCGGAGCGCCATCAACTGGAAGGGTTCTGCAAGAGCGGGACGATTGAGGGGCGCCGAGGGCTATTAGCTGTCAGCTAAAAGCTTGGGTGGAGCGGAGTGAGCGATGGAAGAAGGGCTGAAGATCGAGCTGGGCAAGCAAGGGGTCTTCGTGACAACCATCGAGGAGCTGTATAACTGGGGCCGGCGAAATTCGGTCTGGCCGATGCAGTTTGGCCTCGCGTGCTGCGCCATCGAGATGATCGCCACCACCATGGCGCGCTATGATCTGGCGCGCTTCGGGGCTGAAGTCTTCAGGCCATCGCCGCGCCAGGCAGATCTGATGATTGTCTCGGGCACCGTGACGAAGAAGATGGCTCCGCAGGTGGTGCGGCTCTACAACCAGATGGCCGAGCCGAGGTACGTGATCGCCATGGGGGCCTGCGCCATCTCCGGTGGGCCCTTCAAGCAGGGCTATAACGTGCTGAAGGGGATTGACCGCTATATTCCCGTCGATGTGCACATTCCGGGTTGCCCGCCACGTCCCGAGGCGCTGATGCAGGCGTTCATAACATTGCAGAAGAAGATTGACGGGCAGCCTCTGACCGGGGAGGATCGCCCGCGCCATTTGAACTCAGAAGCCCAGGGCGAGTTTCCTGTACCTGTAAGAGGCGAACACGATCTTGAGCCAGCCTCCAATCCCGGCGTCTGGCCTATTCCGGTGGTGATTCGTTGATGAAGAAAGTGGAAGAGATCAAAGCGGCGATCGAGGCGGCTGTGCCGGGAGCGGCGGTAGAGATTGTCTCCAATCCCAGCGTCTCAGGGCAACACTCGCTCCGGCTCGCCCCGGAGAGTGCTGTCGCAGTGGCGAGCTTTCTGCGCGACGACCCGGAGTTGGCCCTTGATTTTCTCTCCAACGTCACCGGCATCGACTGGCCCGACAAGGTGACCGCCGAGAGAGTGAAAGTTAAGCGTCAAGTAGTCAAAACCGTGGATGGTGTAGAGCAAACAGTGGAAGAAACCGTCGAGGAGACGCGGCAACGCCTCGACCCCGGCTGCCTTGAGGCGGTCTATCACCTGTATTCAGTGGCCAAAAAGCACGGGCCGGTGATTCTGCGGATGCGAACTCAAGATCGGGCCGACCACGTGGATTTGCCATCCCTGACGCCCGTCTGGCGCTCGGCGGAGTTTCAGGAGCGCGAGATCTTCGACCTTTATGGGATCGCATTCACAGGGCACCCGGACCTGCGGCGGCTGCTGATGTGGCCAGAGTTCAAGGATCACCCGATGCGCAAGGATTACCGTGAGCCGGACGACTTCGAATACGAGCCCACGGCCCACGATGAGGTGCTCAAAAGGGCTGAGGAACACCGGGCCGGGACTGCTGTGCACGCAGACGCGGAGTGCGGCCAATGAGGGATTCGCAAACTAACTCTTCCGCTGTCGCCGAGAAGCCGGAGGGCTGGAACCGACCTGCTTTGATCAAGCCCTCGGGCGATGGGGAACTGCTCGAAGTGGCCATGGGGCCGCACCATCCCTCGACCCACGGCGTCTTCCGCATGGACTTGGCACTGGACGGCGAACGGGTCATTCGGCTGAGGCCTGTATTCGGCTACCTTCATCGCAATCACGAAAAGATCGCGGAAGGAGTCAGCTATCTGGCCTCGATGCCCTACACCGACCGGCTGGATTACATCTGCCCGATCACCAACAACTGGGCCTATGCGCTAGCGGTCGAGAAGCTGACCGGCCAGGAGGTCCCAGAGCGCGCTGAATATCTGCGCGTGATTCTCGGCGAACTGACACGATTTCAGAATCATGCTTCGTCGATCGGATTCCTGATTCAAGAAATGGGAGCTAGCGGCACACCGTTGATGTATGCCTTCCGCGAGCGCGAGAAGATCCTCGATCTCTTCGAAAAACTTACCGGCGCGCGAATGATGGTCAACTATATGCGCTTTGGCGGGTGCCGTGTAGATGCTTCGCCGGCATGGCTGGATGCGACACGCAAGGTCGTTGCCGGGCTTCCGGAGTTTGTGAATGAGTTTGACCGTCTGCTTGGTTCGAATGAAATTTTGATGGCGCGCACGCAAGGCGTCGGTGTGTTGAAGGCTGATCTGGCGGTCAACGCGGGGGTCACCGGGCCCATGCTGCGCGGGTCGGGAGTGAACTACGACATTCGCAAAGTCGACGGCTATGGCATTTACAATCGCTTCAACTTCCGCGTGCCGCTGGGCGATCACGGGGATGTCTACGACCGCTTCATGGTCCGGATGCTGGAGATGCGCGAGTCGATTACAATTCTCGAACAAGCTCTTAAAGATATTCCGAGGGGTCCGGTGATGGATCCCAAGGCGAAGCTGCGCGGCTTTCGGCCTAAGCCGGGCGAGGCTTACGGACGCATTGAAGGGCCGAAGGGCGAGTTGGGCTTTTATCTAATCTCGGACGGCGGACCGAATCCCTATCGCTATAGGATTCGCCCGCCCAGCCTGATCAATCTCACAGTGCTGGAGGACATGTGCCTTGGCCACGACGTAGCCGACGTGGTGCTGATCTTTGGCAGCGTGGATATTGTGCTGGGGGAAGTGGATCGCTAGGGACGGAGTGACGGGCTGGGGAACTAGGAAACAGGAGGGCATTTGCTGGGCGAGGGAATCCTGAAGGGCATGGCGGAGACGGCGAAGAATTTCGTCGGCAGCTTTTTCTCCGCCGAGCGGCTGACGACGGTCCAGTATCCTGAGCAGAGGATCGCTCCCTACGAGGCTGCGCGCGTCTTTCCCTTCCTCGTTTACGATTCCAGGAACTCGGCTGATCCCGCGGACTGGGAGGCCGGCATGCGCTGCGTGGCCTGCCAGATTTGTGAGAAGGAGTGCCCTCCAAAATGCATTTACATCGACAAGTCCAAAGACAAAAAACCCGATGCTATCGGCAAACAGCAGTTCTACCCATCGCGCTTCGACATCGATATTTCGGTTTGCATGAGTTGCCAGATCTGCGTTGAGGTCTGTCCCTTTGAAGCAATCAAGATGGATACAGCGTATGAACTGAGCACGACCGACCGATTTGGCGGGCTATTGCTCGACCGCAAACAGCTGGCAAAATCGAATGAGTACTACCACAGGATTCATCCCACTGAAGCCGCCGAGGTAGACGACCGGCTATCAGAGGGACGAGCCAAGGCGGACGCCAAGGTAACTCCTGCCCCCGTCAAGGGCACAGAGGAGCCGGCAACCGCCAAGACGCAGCCTAAGCTCGCTGCCGACAATGCTGTTGAAGATGCCGCCATAACTGCTGCCGCAGCCTCGAAGGCCGCGGAAACGGCAACCGGAGCAGGGAACTAGCCCATGCAAGAGAAGTTGGACCAGATCTTCGTTTTGCTCCAACACTGGCTGATGGGCTATTTGCCCAGTGCATGGCAACCGCTGGCTGGCGTACTGATCGGCGTGGCGGCCATCGTGTGCATTTTTCCGGCACTCTTTGCCTTGACGACGGTCTTCGAGCGCAAGGGGCTTGCCCGCATTCAGAATCGAATCGGGCCGAATCGCGTTGGACCCTTTGGCCTGTTGCAGCCCATTGCCGACGGCATCAAGTCGCTGACCAAGGAAGACATCGTTCCTCTGAGCGCCGATTCGGCGGTCCATTTTCTGGCGCCCGTCGTGCTGGTGGTGACCGTCTTTATGGGCTTTGCGGTGTTGCCCATGGGGCGCAACATGGTGCTGGTCGACATGGATTCCGCGTTGCTTTTTTACTTCGCGATGGGCGCGTCGACCGAAGTTGCGGTCTTTATGGCCGGCTGGTCGAGCCGCAACAAGTATTCGCTGATGGGCGCGATGCGTGCCGTTGCGCAAATGATCAGCTATGAAGTTGTGCTGTTGCTTTCCAGTGTGACCGTTGTGATGATGACCGGCTCGCTCTCGCTGACCAATATCGTCGAGGCGCAGAATCATTACACGTGGGGGCTGCCGCATTGGTTCATCTTCACGCCCTGGGGCTGCGCGGGCTTTGTGATGTATGCCATCGCGGCTACAGCGGAGACGAACCGGTCGCCGTTTGATTTGCCGGAAGGCGAGTCGGAGTTAGTGGCCGGTTATCATACGGAGTATTCCGGGTTCAAGTTTGCTCTCTTTTTTCTGGGCGAGTATCTGGCCATGTTCTCCATCTCCGGTTTGGGGACAACGCTGTTTCTCGGTGGATGGTCGGCGCCGCTCGCGGCTCTCCAATGGATTCCCTCGTGGGTCTGGTTCTTTTCCAAACTCATGATGTCGATCTTCGTCTTCATCTGGATGCGCGGAACGCTGCCGCGACTCAGACAAGATCAACTGATGAACTTTGCATGGAAGTTTATCCTGCCCATGTGCCTGCTGAATTTGATGGTCGCTGCTTTGTGGCGCTTCCTCGGCGATGGCTGGCTGCGTTGGGTGGTCTGTTCTGTGATCCTGCTTGCGGCTTACGTTGGCATGGGCCTGAACGAGCGGCTGAGAAAACAGATAGGGCCTCGGAGGTACCGCTATGCGGAGTAGCTCTTGCGGGCATGGTTTCGAGGAAATTTCTCCGGTGTCAGAACGGAGCGTCAATTGATGAGCATTGTCTTCTACATCCTCGCGACGCTTACCCTGGTCGGCGCCCTCGCCGCGGTGCTGCTCAAAAACACGGTGCATTGCGCGCTGTCGCTGACGATTGCTTTTGCTGGACTGTCGCTGCTCTTTCTCCATCTCGATGCGCAATTTGCCGGCTTTGCTCAGATTCTTGTCTACATCGGTGCGGTTGCCATCCTCGTTGTCTTTGCAATTCTCCTTACCAAGGGTTCTGAAACTCCCAGAGATGGAGTCTTCAGCCGCACGTGGCTTGCAGGCCTTGAGGTTGCTGCCGCGGTCTTTGCCGTGCTCGGCTGGGCGGTAATTCAAACGGCCAACCTGCTGCCCCAATCCGCACCAACTCCTACGGTTACCGTGCAACAGATCGGCGAGGCGCTCGTAGGCCGCTATGTGTTGCCTTTGGAGATTGTCGCTGTGCTGCTGACGGCGGCCATGATTGGCGCCGTGATTATTGCCATGCACGAGAAAGACGGTATTCCTAAATGATCATTCACGCCACGCCGCTTGCCGGCTATCTGCTGGTTGCAGCTTTGTTGTTTTCGATCGGCTTGGCCGGCGCTCTCACACGGCGCAATGCCATCCTTGTGTTGATTGGAATTGAATTGATGTTGAACGCCGCCAATCTGAATCTGATTGCTTTCTGGCGTTACGGTCCGCATCCCGAGTTGCTGACGGGAATGATGTTTGCAATTTTCTCGATCGCTGTGGCGGCGGCCGAAGCAGCGGTGGGGCTCGGGCTGGTGATTCAGATCCATCGCCACGCGAAGACCACGGACCTCGACCAAATGAGCAGGATGAAAGGATGAGGGGTTGATGCAAGAGACCATTTCATCGGCCCCGCAATTGACGGCGTCTCTGATTGCGAAGGTCGCATGGCTGATTCCCACATTGCCGATCGTGGCTGCGGGCCTTGCTGCGCTGCTCAAGCAGTCAAGGCGCAAGACAGCCGCGACATTGGCGATTGGGTCAATGGGCTTATCGTTGCTGCTGTCGCTATTGGCCTTTGCGCACGTGTTGGCTGGCTGGGCGCAGGGGATCTCTGTTCGCGAAACCGTGAACTTCGCTTGGATTCAGGTTGGCACGGCAAGCGTCGAATTGGGCTGGGTGCTTGACCCGCTATGCGCGGTGATGCTGGTAATGGTCAGCTTTGTGGGGCTGCTCATCTTTATTTATTCCACTGGCTACATGGCACACGACGAGAACTACACCCGCTTCTTCTGCTTTCTCTCTCTCTTTGCTGGAGCGATGCTGGGAGTGGTGATCTCGAATAGTTTGCTGCTTCTCTTTATGTGTTGGGAGTTGGTGGGACTTACTTCCTACCTGTTAATCGGATTTTGGTATCAAAAGCCTGCTGCTGCGGCGGCAGCCAAGAAAGCATTCCTCACAACGCGCATCGGCGATGTCTTCTTTCTCCTCGGCATTGTCTGGTTGTTTGCACAGACCGGCACACTGCTCTTCTACAAAGGCGGCGCGGGCTCTATCGAGCCATCAGCGCTGACTGGGCTGCTGGCGCAACATGCGGGTCTCGGTTTGAGCGCGGCAGGCGCAATTGGTTTGCTGATCTTTGCCGGCGCAGCGGGTAAGAGTGGCCAGTTTCCACTTCACGTCTGGTTGCCGGATGCGATGGAAGGCCCAACGCCAGTCTCGGCGTTGATTCATGCTGCGACGATGGTGGCTGCTGGCGTCTATCTCGTCGCTCGAGTTTATCCCCTCATGCAGGCTGGTGCGCTAGCCGGCGGATCGACGACGGCGCTCACCGTCATAACATGGGTCGGGGCGTTCACAGCTGTCTTCGCGGCGCTCATCGCTGTGGCTCAAAACGACATCAAGCGCATTCTGGCTTACTCGACGGTTTCGCAGCTCGGCTACATGATGGCCGGTCTCGGCATGGGCGGCGTCTCTGTGGGAATGTTCCACCTTATCACCCACGCATTCTTCAAGGCGCTCTTGTTTCTTGGGGCGGGCTCGGTGATTCACGGCTGCCACGAGGAGCAGGACATCCGCCGCATGGGCGGATTAAAGTCCGACATGCCGCTGACCTTTGCGACTTACGGCATTGGCATGTTGGCACTCTGCGGCTTTCCGCTCCTTTTTTCCGGCTTCTGGTCGAAGGATGGAATTCTAGAAGCCGCCGAGCATTGGACTGTCGCCAGAACGCCCCTCTACATGCTGGTCTTTGGCGCGTTGCTGACGGCCTTTTACATGACACGGCAAGTGGCTTATGTCTTCTTCGGGACATGGCGGGGGGGCAAACCCGCTGATGAGAGTCCCGCAGTGATGACCGTGCCTCTGGCCATGCTGGCCTTTTTTGCCGTCGCGCTGGGAGCGATCGGAACTCCCGCTTGGCCTTGGTTCCGTGCTTTCTTGGATGGTCACTCGGCGGTCTTCGATTTACATGGCTTTGCCGAGCCGGGCCTACTGACGCTGATGGGCTTTTCGACGCTGGTTGTACTTATAGGGCTCGGGATCGGGTGGAGGCTATACGGCGATCGCTCGCCGAGCCCAGCGCGGCCTGACCGTTTGGAGCAGGCCGTACCGCGTCTCTGGGGCTGGCTGCGCGACCGGCTCTATGTCGACGAGCTTTACGCCGCCACTGTGATCGCGTTTTATGGTTGGTGGGCGCGCGTCTCCGATTGGCTTGACCGCCGAGTCTGGGGGGGCGTGGTCATTGGCGTTGCATGGTCCTTCGGCTTATGGGCGCAACTCAACCGCTTCCTTGATATGAATGTCGTCGACGGTAGTTTCGACAAGGGCTGCGAAGAGTTGAATGTCGGTGGAGGTCTGCTTGCGCGAGTGCAATCGGGCCGCGTGCAATCTTACTTGAGAATTCTTGCACTGGCCGTGGCTGTATTGGCCGTGATTCTGATCTGGAGCAGCCGGGCATGAGTGACTTTCCGATATTGACGCTCTTGACCGTGCTGCCTCTTGCCGGGGCAGTCGTTGCTTTATGCTCGGGTAAACACGCGCGCGCAGTGGCTCTTATTGTTTCATTGGCCAGTCTGGCGCTGGCTCTGGTGGTGTGGTCGCGATTGCCCGTCGATGGCAAGATGGGCATGGTTGAACGACTTGCATGGGCGCCGTCGCTAGGCATCGAGTACCACCTCGGAGCAGACGGGCTGGGCGCGCTGATGCTCGTGCTTTCGGCTATCGTCACTCTCATGTCTGTCGATGCCGCGCAGCGCGTTCATCATCAACCTGGGCTCTACTTTGGCCTGGTCCTGTTGCTTGAGTCGGGCCTTTTCGGCTCCTTCACCGCGCTGAACTTTTTTCACTGGTTTCTCTTCTGGGAGCTGAGTCTGATTCCCGCCTTCTTTCTCATCAAGCTTTGGGGAGGAACTCGGCGCGGGCCGGCTGCAACGCAGTTCTTCGTTTACACGATGGCGGGAAGCGTGGCGCTGCTGGTGGCGTTTCTAGGGCTCTTCCTTGCAACAAAAAGTCCGCTCTTCGGTTACGCAAAGAGCATGGACTTCGATTATCTGGCGCAGTTGGCTTCAACGGGTGAGCTTGAACGTCTTGTCTCCGGGCCGGTCATGCTTTGGTTGGCGATCGGCGTCTTGGCAGGGTTTGCCGTCAAGGTGCCGATGTTTCCATTTCATACATGGCTGCCCGCGGCCTATGCTGAAGCGCCTTCACCGGTGACGATGCTATTGACCGGCGCCATGTCGAAGATGGGCGTCTACGGACTGTTGCGCATTGCGCTTCCGATCTTCGGCCATCAAATCTCCGAAATGCGCATACCGCTTCTCGTGCTTGCCGTGGCCACGGTTGTGATGGGAGCGTGGGCCGCCGCTGCCCAAAAAGATCTCAAACGCATCTTTGCGTACTCATCCGTCAACCACCTCGGCTACTGTCTACTGGCGATCTTTGCGTTGGCTGTGCCCCTGGCCGGCACGGCGGCGCAAACGAGCCAGGCCATGGCGCTCAACGGCGTGATCCTGCAGATGTTCAATCACGGCATCACGGCCGCGGCGCTCTTCTGGTTTGTGGCCATGATGCAGCAGCGTACCGGCGGCCATCGCGGCATCGACCAGTTCGGAGGCCTGCGCAAACCTGCACCAGTCCTCACGGGGCTGATGGGCATCGCACTTTTCTCATCGCTCGGCCTGCCCGGACTGAACGGCTTTGTGGGAGAGTTCCTTATCTTCCGCGGCGTCTTTCCGCTGGCCTGGGTCGCAGCGTCGGTCTCGGTTCTCGGCCTGCTTGTCACCACGACCGTCATCCTTGCCGTGATTCAAAAAGCCTTCTGGGGCCCGGTCACGAATCATTGCGAAAACTTCCCCGACCTGCACCACAACGAGCGGATGGCGCTCATCCCGGTCATCGGCCTCATGCTGCTGGTGGGGCTTCTGCCTTCGTTGATCGTTGACAGCGTCAACCCCACGGTCCTCAACTTTCTGGCTCACTGGAGATTTTGATGTTGGCTTTTGCGATCTATCTCTCGTTTGCCGGAGCGCTCGCCGAAGCGTTGCTGCCGAAGGGCCGCACCGCGCTCTCACGCTGGCTGGCGCTTTCCGTTGCCGCAGCCGGACTGGCTTTGGCCGTTGCTGGGTTTGCGGCCGGTATTGGCAAAGGAAGAGTGACCATCGTCGACTTGCCCTGGGTGCCGTCGATGGGGATTCACTTCCTGCTGGCGGCCGACGGCATCAGCCGCGTGCTTGTGCTGCTAACCGGGCTGGCCGCGGTTGCCGGAGTTCTCTTCAGTTGGAATATCGAGCTGCGCACCAACGAGTTTTTTGGTTTTTTCCTGGCTCTGATCGGCGGCGTCTACGGTGTTTTTCTCAGCTTCGATCTCTTTCTACTTTTTGTCTTTTATGAAATTGCCATCGTTCCCAAGTATTTTCTGATTGCCATCTGGGGCTCGACGCGGCGCGAATACGCCGCGATGAAGCTGGCCATCTATTCCTTTGCCGGCTCGGCGATGGTGCTCATAGGATTGCTGGCGGCCTACACGACGGGGGGCAGCCATTCGACCACTCTTGATGCGCTTGCTCATGCTGGGCTGCCGGTCAGCTTTCAGCTGTGGTGTTTTCCGCTGGTCTTTACGGGATTTGCAATTCTGGCCGGCATGTGGCCGTTCCACACCTGGGCGCCCACAGGCCACGTTGCCGCGCCGACTGCTGCATCCATGCTGCTCGCAGGAGTTGTCATGAAGCTGGGCGCGTACGGATGCTTGCGTGTTGGCATTGGCCTCTTTCCGCACGGGCTTGATCCCTGGGGATTTTCGCTTCTCGGCCTGGGCTCGTGGCGCGACGTATTCGCGCTGCTTGCAGTCATTGGCATCGTCTATGGCGCGCTGGTGGCGCTGGCGCAGACCGATTTCAAATTCGTCATTGGCTATTCGAGTGTCAGCCACATGGGCTTTGTGCTGCTCGGCCTGATGACGCTCAATCAAATTGGAATCACCGGCGCGGTCTTGCAGATGTTTTCGCACGGCGTTATCGCCGGACTGCTCTTCGCCATCGTGGGCCGCATCGTCTACGACCGCACCCACACGCGCCAGTTCGCAGAGCTCGAAACCATGCATCTCTCCCGACGGCTGCCCTTTGCCGCGTGGGCCTTTGTCGTTGCCGGAATGGCGTCGATGGGCCTGCCGTGCTTCTCCGGCTTCGTCGCTGAGTTGCAGGTGCTGGTCGGCGCATGGATCGCCAATCCATGGTGGGCATTAGCGGCTGGTGTCGGCATCGTCGTCGGCGTCGCTTACACGTGGCGTGCGTTGCAAAAGGCATTCTTCTCTGATCTTCTGCCGACTGCGCATGTTTTAGAGCAGGAGCACGTGCACCACTTTGCTCCTATCACATGGCCTGAAATCACGGGCGTTGCGCTGCTGGGTTCGGCCAGCTTGATCGTAGGCCTCTGGCCGCGAATCCTGCTCGACACAATTGAACCGGCCGTGAAAGTGCTACTCGCGGGAGGTGCGCAATGAACTACGCAGATCTCTTCCGCGTCACGTTGCCCGAGACAGCGCTCGAAGTAGCAGCGCTTGTCGTGCTGATCGTAGACCTGGGCTTCCTGCGCAAGGCCGCGCTCAAAGTGCGCGTGACCGTAGCCGCACTGTTGGGAGTGGCCGGATGCGGCGCTGCGCTGTGGGCGTTGCAGTTTCAGGGCAGCAACTGGTTCACTTTGATAGATAGCCTCGATTATCCGTCGCTTCTTACAGGCAATTACATCCAGGTGTCACAAACCGGAATTCTGGTTTTGACGGCTTTGACGTTGCTTCTTCTAATCGATTCAGATTTCACACGCCATGTTGGAGAGTTTGTGGCTGTGGTTCTAATGGCTGCGTCCGGCGGATTGTTAGTGGCAGGTGCGCAGGATATATTGGTCATTTTTGTTGGACTAGAACTACTGAGTCTGGGCCTCTATATCATGACTGCTTTTGCCAAGAGCTCTGGCAAGAGCGCGGAAGCAGCTTTGAAGTATTACCTGTTCGGTGGCATGTCGGCGGCATTTCTGCTGTTCGGGTTCAGTTATTTCTATGGTCTGACTGGAAGCACGAATCTTAGTGTGATTCAAAAAGTGATTGCAGATCAGGGAACCAGTCCACTTTTCTATGTGGCTTGGGTGCTCGTTGTGGCTGGGCTGGGTTTCAAAGTGGCAGCCGTCCCGTTTCATCTATGGGCACCTGACACGTATGAAGGCGCGCCGACTCCGGCGGCGGCGTTTATCGCATCTGTCTCCAAATTGGCGAGTTTTACCCTTCTGATTACCCTCCTTCAGACTTGGATGACGTTCCATGGAACGTTCGATCTTGGAAAGAGCGATTTTGACAAATTGTTATTTAGTTTTGATCAGACTTGGCTTCCATTGACTACGATCCTTCTCATTGTTGCAGCCGCGTCGATGGTGGTTGGCAATCTTGCCGCTTTAGTGCAGGTGAGTGTGCGGCGATTGCTGGCATATTCAGCCATCGCCCATGCGGGTTACATTCTGTTGGGTATCGCAGTTTTCAAAATGTATACGGGCCATGAATCGTGGATTATTGA
>CAYTJN010000049.1:0-23600 GCA_964438125.1 uncultured Occallatibacter sp. | reverse complement strand
GCGAACTTGGCTGATCCGACGGTCACGTCGGTTGAGCTGGATGTGCCTATGAACACAGGGGCACTCTGCGCGTCAGGCGTATACGTCGCAGACAGGGTGTCGATGGCTGTGGGCAGCGTTCCGGCTGGAATGCTGATCGTTGCGCTGCCTGCGCTGAGTGCCATTGGTGTGGAGGTGTAGCTTCCGCTGCTCAGAGTGACCGAGCCGGTGGCCGTCGGGTATCCAGCACCTCCGGTGACGGCAACCAAAACCGTAAGCGATTGCGTGGGGCTAATGCTTGTCGCAGATGGCGTGATGATCATGCCAGGGGCAGACATGGCTGGATTAGTGACGTTCACCGAATCGGATCCAGAGGTGTAGTTATATGTTGAGGCGCTTGCCGGGTCGGGCGCGTAAACAGCGGTCAGAAGTTCGGAACCTACCGATAGCGAACCAGGAGGAATGGTGATTGTCGCAGCACCATCGACAAGTACTGTTGAAGCGGAAGTGTAAGCGCCGCTGACGAATATGATCGCGCCGGTGGGCGTGGGGTGCCCGCTTCCGCCGCTGACGGAGATTGTTACTGGAAGGGACTCAGCCCATGCGACATTTCCAGACAACGTTGGGGTCACCGTCACCAGCGGTGTCAAAAGTGATGTTGTTGTTACGGTGACGGAGACTGTAGATGAGGTCGCGCCGCTATAGTGGGAGGCACCCAATGTGTCCGGTACGTAAACAGCCGTAAACGTGTCGTTGCCGGCTGCCAGCAGCCCGGCATATATCGGAAATGCTCCTATCCCACCGGTAAGCGTGGTCGTTAACGTTGCGTTGAATCCGCTCCCGCTGAGGTTCACTGTTCCTGTCGGTACCGGAGCGCTGGTGCCGCCGCTGACTGTAACCGTTACGGTCAGCGGTTGCGCCGTGGTGACGATCGATTGCGATGGAGTCACCGTGACCGTGGGAACGATGTCCAGTATTTTCGCCACGTCGAGTGAGCCGAGGCCGGTCACCTCATCGTACCCAGCGGTCAGCAAATAACCAGCCTGTCCGCCGCTCAGCCCTGTGGCTGAGGGAACGCTGTTGTTGCACATGCTGGGCGTGTTGACACTGCAGTCGCTGACGCCGCTTGAGGTCACTGTTACATCGTGGAATGCCGTGGGGGTGCTGACTGCCAGCGTGTACAGTCCCGGGTTAAGATTGCCTTGGGGTGCTCCCTTTGACTCATTCAGCAGCGCCGCGATGCCTGCCATGGAAGGAGCCGCCGCAGATGTGCCGGAGAAGTTCACACCGTCAGCGGCGGTGTCGCAGGTGTACCCATAGACGGTGAAGCACCCGAGGTAGCCATCGTGCTCTGAAGCGGAGAAGGCGATGTCCGGCGTGTAGCGTCCGGTACCGGGGGTCGGTACTCCTGGCACATTCTGCCAAATTGGCGTATCGATGAATGCACTGACGCCGCCGCCAGAGGAAGCGGGTTGTTCGGGATTCTGTGGGTCCGAGGTGTTACCCAGGGGCTCATTCCATGCACCCTCGGGAATATAACTGAGCGCCGACCCGAGGTTGGAGCCGTTGCTGGAACTCCAATAAGTGGAGGAGCTGCTTGCGTCGTTGAACTCCGTTCCACCGACACAAGTCGCATAGCTTGAGGAGCATATGGAATTCGGGCTATTGGCCTCTGGAGAGTCAGGCGGAGTAGTAAAGGCCTGGTCGCAGCCGGATGCCCCGGAGTCGCCGGAGGAGACAAATACCGAGATTCCCTCCCCGGCTGCCTGTTTAAACAACGTGTCCCAGAAATTGACCTCGGAGGGTCCAGCATCGGTCTCGCACAGTCCGAAACTGATGGTCATCACTTGTGCGGGAGGGGGCTGGGTATCCACCAAATATTGGGCGTCAACATTAATGTCCCCACTGCCTCCATTGATGATCAGAAGGAGATTCGCGCCGGGAGCAACACTGCCCGCCCGCATCACATCCAGCGTAGCCTCGCCCTGGTCGTCGATCTCGTTTGGATCACCTGTATTATCGGGTGGGCCTGGGTCCGTGCCTCCCGGCGGAACAATCTCGGTGGGGTTGGGAAAGGTAGATTTGGTTAAACTTCGAAAGTTCTTAAAATCGGTGAAATTAGTGTGGGCACGTCCCACGATTCCGATCGTTTGACCGGCCCCCGACCAATCACTCGGGATATCGTAAATGGTTGCAAAGTCAGCGGGCGCAATAAGGTGGTCTGCGGCGGAGAGGGTTAGCAGTGGCGAATCCGAGTGCATGGATTTCATGTGGTGCTGAGGCCTGTACTCAATGGTGTAAAGCCCATGGATCGCCTTGACACTCGACGCTAGAGCTGCCGGAAGCATCGGATCCGATGATATGGAAAACCGCTGCGCTCCCTTCACCGTGTAGTAGTGAAATTCAGTCTGAAGAGCACGGCCCACATCAGAAGCCGTGCCGCCGAATCCGATGAAGATCCGGCTGGGCGAAATCCAGTTGACGTGGAGGCCCTGCGACTGGAGCCACGTGGTCAGGCTTGAAATCTGCTCCGGGGAGAGTCCAAAGCGGTCTCCCACTTCAGAGGGAGTCAGCCAGTGATGGTACTCGGGCGAAGCCGGGTTTTGCTGTTCCGCCAGGAAGCTCTCAAACGCCTGCTGCTGTTCTGTGGATCGCGCCAGCACCAGGGTCAATTGATCCAGCACCTTATCCGGTGGCAGAGAGCCCGCGTCGTTCGCCACATTGGCCCAAAGAGGATGATGGTTGGCGAGCGCTATCACTCGCGCCGTTCCGCTGTTCTGGCTGGCTTGACCAGTGCTCTGCGCGTGGAGCGCGGCACCGGAAACTGCAAGTATCGCCAAACAAACGGGCAAAACCAGCCTCGCTAGCGGGCGAGTGATCAAGCTGGTATTGCGGAAATAAGACGGGGCGATAGAACGGGAGAGGTCGAGCGAATGACGTTTCACGTAGCTTCCCTTCACGCGGGAGAATGCCTTGGGATTTGCTTCGAGTGTAACCCTGTCTTGGCCTATTGGCAACCGAGTGCCTGCGCCGCCCGTTGCCGGGTATCCAGATCAGTTGATCGCAATGACCTTAAGTACTATGCCCCGGCGGGAACGCGGAGAGAAGTAAGGTCGGCGATCAGGTCCGTGGCGAGGGTTTGCTGGGCTTCCTCGGTCAGTTTGGCGCCCAGGCTCCTGAGATAAAAGACGTCGATGGCAGTCTCGCCTTCTGTATCGATCAGGGCCACCTCGATGTTGCACTGGTGTGTGCTGAGAGTGAGGGCAATCTGGCGCAGTAAGCCGGGGAGATCCTGGGCGACGACTTGCAGGATGGTGGAATGCGTGGATGATTCCGAGTCGAACTGGAGGCGCGTTGCCACCTCGACTTTGAGGTTGGCGGGATTGTCCATATGGCGCCGGGCCTCGAGCATCTGCTCGACTGGTACCTTGAGCGACACGACGTCGTGAAGGTACTCAAGGAAGCGGTCCTTCTCGCTGGGATTAAGTTCGAGGGTGCGGAAGATGTCGGTGAAGTGGAAGCTATCAACCACCACCCCGGCGTCGTTCGAGAAGGCACCTGCCGTAACGATATTCATGCCCCACGCGGCGAGGGCTCCGGCTACGTCGGCAAAGAGGCGCGTGCGGTCGCGGGTGATGACAGTTAGGTCGTAAAGCTGGCGGTGGGGGCGCAGGTCGAGTTGAACTGAATCTTCGTCAAGCTTTGCCGCCATTTGAAAGTGATTGCGGATCTGCTCGGGAAGACGAGTTTGCAGGTAGCGCTGAGGCAGGCCTTCGAGGAATTGTTTCAGGGCATCGTGCTGTGTGGCCGGGACCATCGATCGCAGGCGATTGAGCAGGGTTGGGTCAATCGCGGCGTGGTAGCGGACCTCATCAACCGAGCGGTCCATGAAGTTGGCGGTGGCCATGTAAAGTTGCCAGATATTCTCGGCCTTCCACGGGGTCAGGGCATCGGGGTTGACCGCCTTGATATCGGCGAAGGTCAACAGGGTGAGCATCTTCAGCATCTGCGGAGTGCCGATCTTTTCAGCAAAGCCGCGAACGTTTTCAAGATCGAAGATGTCGCGGCGCAGGGCGTTCGACATTTCGATATGAAGGCGAATGAGATTGAGCACGGCTTCGCGCTCTTCGGGGTCGAACTCCAGGCGTGCGAGCAGGGCGTCTGCCAACTCGATACTGGGGCCGACGTGCTCCACATTGCGCCGGGCCTTACCCGTGTCGTGCAGCAGCAGAGTTAGCAGGAAGAGGTCGAGTCGATCGATCTCCGGCAACAACTGGGCCAGGCGCTGTTCATAATCGCGGGTGGGCTGGCGCAGGCCATGCACATTGTCGATGGTCAGGAAGGTGTGCTCGTCCACCGTATAGCGGTGATAGCTATCGCGAATCACCAGGGCGTCGATGCCGTGGAACTCCGGGATGAGCATCTCCAGAATTCCCAGTGCGTGCATGGTTCTCAGGGCCTGGGCGGCATGAGGTCCAAGCAGAATCTCGCGCAGCGCATTCCATAGATAAGGCCCCTCGGGAATGTGAATGGCGAGCGCCGGCAGAGCATCGGTGATGCGGTCTTCTGCGGCCTGCGAGAGCATGTAGCCGTGCGTGGCCATGAGCGAAAAGATGCGCAGGATGGCACTGGTGTCGTTGAACTGCGCACCGGGCACAATGTCGATTCGGCCTTGATCCAGAAGGAAGTCGGTACCGGCGATGGGTGTGCGGCGGCGACGAAACTGCCGGTAGAAGCTGACCGGGGCAGGGAGGTGCTCCATCAGCAGGGCCGCGCGACGGTAGACCACCCGCGCATGGCGATAGTAGGTGCGCATCCAGTAGGCGGGGTCCGCTGTTCCACGAGTCTCCAGGCCGATCGAGTTGGCGGCGGCTTCGTCTTGAGATTGCCAGTCGAGGATATTGTCGTCGCGGCCGTGACGGAAATGGAGAAAACATCGTGCAGCGGCGAGAAAGTCGAAGGCTGCCTCAGCGTCGCCGCGCGCGCTCTGGAAGACGCCGCCGCGGTGACGGGGCCACTCCTTGGTCTCTTTAAGGTGAAAGAGCAGAGCGAACCAGACGGCGAGATGATAATCGCGCAGGCCGCCGGGACAATCCTTGAGATTCGGCTCCAGGTGAAAGATGGTATTTCCGAATTTGGCGTGGCGGGCGCGGGCGATCTCGCCCAGCTTTTGCGTGATGGTATTCCACTCGCTCAGAACTAGGCCGGGAAGAACCGTTTGATGAAGCTGCTGGTAGAGAGGGAAGAGGCCAGCCAGGAAACGGCGGTCGAGGGTGGCGAGAGTGAATTCGAGGTTGTCGGGGTCGAAGCGGCCGGCTTCCTTTACTGTTCTGGAACTGGGGCTGGCTCGCAGACCGATATCCCACATGCCCTGGATGATGGCGCGGACCGGATCTTTGGATTGCGCCTCGGCCTTGTCGTCCCCAAATGCGAAGAGGACGTCGATGTCGGAGTAAGGGAACAGATCCTTGCGTCCATAGCCGCCAAAGGCAACGAGGCAAACATTGGCCGCAGGCTGTCCGCCAAAGGCCCGGCGCCACATTTCAATGAGGATGCGGTCAACCACCGCAGAGCGCCGGCGTATGGCAGCCGTGCCGTCCCCCGTGCGCTCACACGTCTGGCGGACGAGCGCCATCTCCCTCGTATACTGCTCCCGAAGATCGTCAACCGCCAAAGCGACTGGATTCATGATTGGTATGTGTGAGGCTTGCCGAGGCAATAAAGGAATGTTAACAGCATAAGCGAAGATGGCGCGAATGGGAAAGTTCGGTTTCTTTATGCGGGAAAGCGGAGCGGTAAGGGGTGAAGCGCGAGATGGACATGGCTATTGTTGCCGCCAGTTGGTAGTTTCCCATGTCTGAGAATCCAGACAGGGGAAACCACCGTCGTTTTTCCATTACCACACCACCACTCAAGGGCAGGTCAAGAGCTACAAAGGGAAGGGAGCCACCCGGACCGGAACCGGTACCTCCCCGGATTCTGCTGAGGAGGCAGAATCTAAATGCTGACGTGGTTATCTTTCAGCACCTTCAAAAGCGGAACCATGAGCTGATTGTTGTTGGCGACCGTTTGCTGCGGCTGAACGCGCTGTGTGAATGCCGATTGGATGAAGCCAAGCCATCGATCCTGTTGAGATTTGTTCATGCCGTGATAGGTGTCTGCATCGAACTGGTCATTTACAATCTGCATTTTATCGAGTGTTACCTGCTTCGCCTGATTTACATCCGCAATCGGCTCGTTGGAGGTCGAGTATGGGTAGTTGTCGGTTATCAACTTCATTACCGCGAGAAAGAAATCTCGCGCTAACAACGCCGCTATGTCATAGTGCGCCTGTTCATGCTTCAGTAATTGGCTTTGGAATTCGTCCGACTCACCCGATACAAAATCAGCAACCCAACTCTGGCGTGGATCGAATTGGATGTCAACCATGAGGCTGTCTTTGATGCGATATTTGCCTCCAACAAATTCTGTCTTTAGGCCCATAGTACCCACCTTCACTGCGGTCTCAGCAACGTGATGATGCGTCCCAGGAGCCGGTTTTGAAACTTGGTCATTAGAATGGAAATCGCTCAGATTTAGCTTTCTGATTAGGTTCTTCAGCGTGGATGCCATTTTCTTTCTCCTTGCGTTTTGAGAATTGACCAATTGAATTCTGTGCGCTGCATTACCCGTCGATTGCAGGCTCGTCAGGACGACCTTGACCTTTCAGCAAAACGCGACGCCCACTCTGAATCCTCAGAACTGGTAGACGGCGATTGCTCGACTGGCCGTCTCTCCGCTAACGAAATACGAAGATGGGGTCCTGTGCTGCCGTTGGTCATCGAAGTCATGTGGATCTCGAAGTCATAGGAGGTGAAGGTCTTGCGACCCATCATACATCGGATCGCGGCTTCCACAAGTCTGGCACTCAATTCTGTCACTCATCCTTCGTCTTTCGATTTGGGCGAATCGCATCGTGTCCGATTGTTTGAGATGAATGGATGCAACAGGCGGTAAACATTTGCCCCTGAACGGGCGATATAGAGAGAAGTAGGTCCAGGTGTGCGACAAAATCACCCAGTCGCCAGGAGGACACCATCGGAGCACGAATGCGATTGGGCGATCTGCTGGTTCGGGCCAATCTGGTCACCGAAGAGAACGTTGCCGAGGCCATCCAGCGTCAGGCTTTGAACGGCAAACGGCTCGGCGATAACCTGGTGGCGCTGGGAGTCATTGAGCAGCAGGCGCTCGAAGCGTTCCTGAAGCGCATTCCCAGCGAGCCCGCGGACATTGCTGCAACCGGCATCGACGAACTCGACCTCTTGAGCCTCTTGATGAAGCTCATCTATGTTGGCCGCCTGGAAAATCCTCGCCAGTTCATCGATGCCATTAAGCTGCCGTACCATATCGTTGCCGACCTGGTCAGGATGGCAGTCGATCGGCAACTGTTGCGTAACCTGGGCATGCGCGGCTCAGACAGCCCGATCGATATGATCTATGCATTTACCGACGAGGGCAAGCGCTGGACTATCGACGCGCTCGATCGATTACGCTATACCGGACCGGCCCCGGTGACTCTCGATGAGTTCACCTACCAGGTGAGCCTGCAAAAGCTGACGAACGAACTGGTCACCTTCGAACGCATCGGCAAAGGGCTGGGCGAGTTGACCTTCGATGCGGCCATTCTCGAACAGGCGGGACCGGCATTGAACTCGGGCCGGGCCATGTTGCTCTATGGTCCTCCCGGCAACGGAAAAACTTCGTTTGCGCACTCGATCAGCAGCGTCTACCGCGATGTGATCTACGTTCCTTATGCAATTACTGTGGAAGGCGAGTTGATTCGCTTTTTTGACCCCAGCATTCATCAGGACGTTCGATCCGCTGAATTGAGCGAAGGCGAAGAACTGTCGTTCGTTCGGGCCGAGGAGTTTGACGCGCGATGGGTTCCCTGTCGCAGGCCTTTCATCACCACGGGCGGAGAGTTGACCTTGGAGATGCTTGAGCTGCGATACGACAATACAGGCCACTTCTATGAGGCTCCGCTGCACGTCAAGGCGCTCGGGGGGTGCTTCGTAATCGACGACTTCGGCCGCCAACTGGTCAGCCCGACCAACCTGCTCAATCGCTGGATTGTGCCACTCGAAAACAAGATCGACTACCTGAAGCTGCACTCAGGCAAGAGCGTGAGCATCCCATTCGAAGAGTTAGTGATCTTCTCCACCAACCTTGAGCCGGAAGATCTGATGGACCCGGCCTTCCTGCGCCGGCTTCCGTACAAGATCGAGGTCGGGTCGCCGAGTCTCGACATCTACAGGACGATCTTTGAAAAAGAATGCATTCGTCAGGGAATGACGATGGTTGCCGACGTCTTCGACGAGATTGTGCGCAAGCTCAAGGACGACAAAGGGCTGCAACTGGCTGCCTATCAACCAAGGTTCATTGTCGATCAGGTGGTGGCCACCTGCCGGTTCATGGGACAACCGGCGCACTTCGAGCCACGGTTCATCGATTACGCGCTAAATAATCTGCGGGTGAAGCGCAACGGAGCGGTGACTGGGGGCTCTGCTGCCGTTCAATCTGAGAATGGCCCCCGATCAGGGGGCTGCGTGGGCGCCCGCGTAAACTGAGCGGTGGTTCAGTCTCTTGTGATCAGTAGCACCAAGTGCTACACTAAAACATGTCGAGTCGAGCCGGAAGATTGGAACGGGTTTTCAAGACGGCCTGGTTTGCCAAGGCGGCTCGAAAAGCGCACATCGAGGATGTCGAGCTTTGCTCGGCGATGAAGCAAGTGATGCAGAGGCAAGCTGACGATTTGGGTGGCGGAGTATTCAAGAAGCGCTTGGGCAGGAATCACTACCGTTCGATCATTGTTGCGAAGGGCGCGCGGTTTTGGGTTTACGCCTAACTGTTTGCAAAGAAGGACAGGGCCAATATTGGCGACGATGAGTTGGTGGAATTTTGCGCGCTAGCAAGCCTCTATGCCAGGAAGACTGGCACCGACATAGTGAAAGAATTGAAACTCAAAGAACTGTTGGAGATATGCGATGGCAACCAACCGCAAGTACAAGAGTGATGCGTTTGAAGCGATCCATAGCAGCGCTTTAGGCATGTATCGAGCAGGTACGATCGATCAGGCGACGATGCGGGAGTTCGACGCGTCTTGTCTGTCCGTTCCTGCCGCGATGGAGCCGAAGCGCATCAAGTCGATACGCGAAAGCCAGCGGGTGAGCCAACCGGTTTTTGCACGCTACCTGAATACCAGCGAATCGACGGTGGAGAAATGGGAGTCGGGCGCGAAGAAGCCCAGCGGGATGGCGCTCAAGCTGCTAGATATCGTCGAGAAACACGGATTGAAGATGCTGGCGTGAGCGAATAGTGGCCGGTATAGTTCGTGGACGCACTGGATTCAACAAGCGGCCACGCTTGAAGTGGCGAAAGAAAGTCTGGCCAAACGGAAGCGAAGCAAGCTTTCGCAATAGAGGACGTGTTCGGCTAGATCAATAGAACCAAGACAGAATATCCCAGGTCCGAGAATCCGGACCTGGGGCACCCATTTTGCGGTATGAATTTAGAGAGCAGCTTCGCCGCGCTCATCGTTGCGGATGCGGATGGCGTCGTCGATGCGGCTGACAAAGATCTTGCCGTCGCCGATGCGGCCGGTGCGGGCTGCCGCGATAATTGCCTGAAGGGTCTTTTCCTTCATGTCGTCGTTGACCACCAATTCGATCTTCACCTTGGGTAGAAGGTCGACCGTATATTCGCGGCCGCGGTAAAACTCGGTGTGGCCCTTTTGGCGGCCATGGCCGCGGGCTTCGAGGATGGTCATGCCTTCGATGCCTGCTTCGAGCAGGGCATCCTTGACTGCGTCCAGCTTGGAGGGTTGCAGAATGGCTTCAATCTTGATCATACGGAAAACGCCTCGTTTGACAGCCTAACAGGCGAGGGGGCTGGTTGCGCCAGTCCCCCCGAATTATTGATGAAATGTACCCCAAGCGCAACCCTACGTGTTGAAGTCGTAGCCTTCTTCATTGTGCTGCGAGAGGTCGAGGCCCGCCATTTCGTCTTCGGCCGAGACACGCAAGCCGACCAGCTTGTCGACGACAAACAGCAGCAACAGCGTGCCAACGATCGACATGACCCAGGCAATGGCGACGCCGGCCGACTGGTTGACCATCTGGCTCCAATGGCCCTCGATGCCGCCTGAGGGAAGCGTGTTTCCCGCCGAGTCCTTGAAGATCGGGTTGATCACGCTTGCCGCAAAGATGCCGGTGAGCAGAGCTCCGAGAGTTCCACCGGCTCCGTGCACACCAAAGGCATCCAGCGAGTCGTCGTAGCCGAAAAACGCCTTGACCATAAAGACCATCGCGAAGCAGAAAGCTCCGGCGATGAAGCCGATCGCCAGCGCGCTCATGGGCTGCACAAATCCTGATGCCGGAGTGATGGCCACAAGACCGGCGACAGCACCCGAGATGGCGCCCAGCGCGGTGGGCTTACCGTTGTGAATCCACTCGGCGATGGACCAGCCGATGGCTGCCGCGGCGGCTGCGAAGTGAGTCGCTACAAAAGCGCTGGTGGCAAGGGAACTAGCCGCGAGTGCGCTGCCGGCGTTGAAGCCGAACCAGCCGACCCATAACAGGCAGGCCCCGATGAAGCTGAGGACCATCGAGTGCGGTTGCATCTTGGTGTGCGGATAACCGACGCGTTTGCCCAGATAGAGGCAACAGATCAACGCCGACACTCCGCTGGTGATGTGAACCACCGTCCCGCCGGCAAAATCCAGACTTGGATAGCGTCCGCCGGATGCGTTCAGCAGGCCGCCGACGCCCCAGACCATGTGAGCCATGGGGCAGTAGACCAGCAAGGACCAGAGCGAAAGGAAGATGGCCATGGCGCTGAACTTCATGCGCTCGGCAAAGGCTCCGGTGATCAGCGCCGGAGTAATGATGGCGAACATGAGTTGATAGATCATGAAGGTCTGTTCGGGAATTGTTGCGGCGTAATCGGGATTGGGGGTTAGACCAACGCCCTTGAGAAAGAGGTGCTCGAAGCCGCCGACAAAGCTCGATCCATGGCCGAAGGCGAGCGAGTAGCCGACGACCGCCCAAATGATCGTAACCAGGCCCATCATGGCGAAGCTCTGCATCATGGTGCCGAGAATGTTCTTCTTGCGGACCAGGCCGCCATAGAACAGCGCCAGACCGGGGCCGGTCATCAGCAGCACCAGGGCAGCCGAGGTCAGCATCCAGGCATTATCGCCTGCATATTGGGCACTGGCGGCCGCCGCTTGGGCCTTGGAACTGGCTTGCGTTGCGGCCGTGATGGCTTGCTCGAGGGCCTCGATCTGAGCCTGCGTGGCGGGAGCTTGAGCGACTGCAGCGGAGGCGGCTGGGGTGATGTTTGGGGCGACCGCCAGGGCTATGGAAGGAACTCCAAGCACAAGCATAAGGAGCATCAGTTCGATTCGACGATACATTAGGTTTCTACTCCAAAGAATCTAGAAGATGCAGAGGGCCGGAGCCATGCGATGCGGCGCTTGGCCGCCCGTCCGGATGAGACGAAGAACCGCTGAAACAGAGACTCCGCCTCATACCAAGCAGGGAGGGCAAGTTGCCACGCCCATTGGAGGGTGACTTTGGCTCTATGATTTGCGCGATTCCATGGAAAGGTTAGAGTTCTTCACATAAGGAATCCATGAGGATTCTCGAAAAACTGTTAAAAATAGGTCTGAGACGCTAAAAAAACATTGCAAAATAATTCTCCCCGCGCTACGGGATTTCGCTATTCCTGGCCCAAGGAGATTTATTCGAGGGCCCGTGCTCAGAGCTCGGGCCTTCGGGTTGATTTGGAGAGGCTCTCACAACAACATGGATCGGCGGTCGTCAGCGTTCAGATGGCGGCATCGCCTCGCTCGTCGTTGCGGATGCGGATGGCGTCGTCCACATGGCTAACGAAGATCTTGCCGTCGCCAATATGCCCGGTGCGGGCGGCGCTCAAAATCGCTTGGATGACCTTATCCTTGAGAGCATCAACCACGACCATCTCCATCTTGACCTTTGGGAGAAGATCGACCGTGTACTCCCGTCCGCGATAAAACTCGGTATGACCCTTCTGCCGGCCATGCCCCCGGGCTTCGAGAATGGTGATTCCCTCGATGCCTGCTTCAATCAGGGCTTCCTTTACAGTGTCAAGTTTAGCGGGTTGAATGATGGCTTCAATCTTGAACATTATCAGATTCCTCGGTGACTTTTCCAATCGAGACGACGCATTCAGTCAGTGGTATCCCAGGGTCCCATAAGCGAGGCCTGGAGGCGGTTACGAGTTGAGGTCGTAGGCTTCCTCTCCGTGTTGGGAGAGATCGAGGCCGACGGCTTCGTCGGCGGCAGAGATATGCAATCCCATTGTCTTGTCGACAAGCAGCAGCAGTGCGAGAGTGCCTACGATTGCCAATCCCCATCCGATTCCCATGCCCACCAACTGGTTGCCGACCTGGTGCCAGTTGCCGTCGATGGCGCCTGCGGGGAGGGCTTTGCCGGCTGCGTCCTTGCCGAAGACTGCATTGATGGCTCCGGCTGCGAAAAGGCCGGTCAACAACGCACCCATGGTCCCACCGACGCCGTGAACACCGAAGGCGTCGAGCGAATCGTCGTAGCCGAAAAATTTCTTGACACGGAAGACCATGAAGCAACAGACAACACCGGCGATGCCGCCGATCGCGAGCGCGCTCATGGGTTGAACGAATCCAGAAGCCTGGGTAATCGTGGCCAGGCCGGCGACCGCGCCCGAGATGGCTCCGAGGGCGGTTGGCTTGCCATTCTGCAGCCACTCTGTCACCACCCACGTGATGGCGGCGGCAGCGGCGGCAAACTGCGTATTGACGAAGGCGCTGGTGGCCAGCGGTCCGGCGTTCAGCGCGCTGCCGGCATTAAAGCCAAACCAACCCACCCACAACATCCCTGCGCCAATGAAGCTAAGCACCATCGAGTGGGGCGCCATATCTTCCTGTGGATAGCCGACACGCTTCCCTAAATAGAGCGCGCAAACCAGGGCGGAGACACCGCTCGTGATATGGACCACCGTGCCGCCGGCAAAGTCGAAGACCGGCCAGCGCCCACCGGCGATGTTCAATACTCCGCCGACCCCCCATATCATGTGTGCCATTGGACAGTAGACAACCAGCGACCAGAGACATAAAAAGATCGCCATTGAGCTGAACTTGACACGCTCGGCGAAGGCCCCTGTGATGAGCGCCGGCGTGATGATGGCGAACATGAGCTGGTAGATCATGAAGGTCTGCTCGGGAATGGTGCCGCCATAGTTGGGATTGGGATCGAGCGAGACGCCGCGCAGGAAAGCGTGTTCAAGGCCGCCGACAAAGCCGTTGCCCTGGCCGAAAGCCAGCGAGTAGCCCACGATCGCCCAGATGACCGTGATCAGTCCCATCATGGCAAAGCTCTGCATCATCGTTCCGAGGATGTTCTTGCGCCGCACCAGCCCGCCATAGAAGAGCGTCAGCCCCGGAGCGGTCATCAGCAGCACCAGCGCGGCGGAGATCAGCACCCACGCATTATCGCCCGAGGTCTGGGCATCGTGAACGGCCTGGGTGAGGGCGGCGATCTGGGCCTGAGTGGCCGGAGGCGAGGGGCGCAGATCGGGCGCCACGGCCAGAGCCATCGTCGGGATTCCCAGACAGAAAAACAGAATCATTAGGTTGATTGCGCGACGGTACATATCGTTTCACTCCAGACGGAAATCGATGGATAGAGAGCAATCATCAAGGCGGAGACCGGCCGCCCATCCGAATCAACAGAAATAAACACCACCGGCTACGCGGCGCACAATGGAACGAAGCCCCAATTTGAGGCGCCGCAAAACAGCAGCCGGATTTCGAGAGCTTTGCCGACTGTAAGGTGTGTTGGGAAGAATTTTACAGAATCTTTGTTCAAATCTGCAACATCTTTATGGATTCCTCATTCTTGGTACGGTATAGAAGTCGAACCCGCTGCGCACCAGAGAGGGACTGCCTCGCATCAAACTGGGCGAGGGTATACTCATCGTATGACGGAGAAGGTGGAGCGGGATCGGTACCTGTTCGGGGCGTTGGACTCGAGTGCGCGAAACCGCCTCAAGTTGAAGGAAGTCGGCTACGGGTATGAAGAGCCTGAGGGCGTGCTGCTCACTTCGCTCGACTTCGCGGTGAACTGGATCAGGAAGAATTCGGTATGGCCCATGACTTTTGGGCTGGCTTGCTGTGCAATCGAGATGATGTCGATGGGGGCATCGCGCTTCGATGTGGCGCGCTTCGGCGCCGAAGTCTTTCGCCCATCGCCTCGGCAAAGCGATCTGATGGTGATTGCCGGACGGGTTTCGCAGAAGATGGCCCCTGTCATTCGCAGGCTCTACGACCAGATGCCGGAGCCGAAGTGGGTGATCTCGATGGGTGCCTGCGCCACTTCGGGGGGAGTGTTCAACAACTATGCGCTGCTTCAAGGCGTCAACCAGGTCATCCCGGTGGACGTATATGTGCCAGGGTGTCCGCCACGCCCGGAGCAGCTTATTTATGCAATTACACTTTTACAAGAAAAGATTCAGCGCGAACCACGCAGCCTTTTAAAGACACTCAACGCAGTTTAGAGGCGGATTACCCGAGTAACAAAGGCTCCTGCTGCCGGATGGGTTTGGAGTGCCAAGAGGGTAACATATTGGATCGGATTGTTTTCCTCCTCGTGAGACGCCTATGGTACGGTTGTTAAAGCTCTATTAAGGTCGCAAGTGTCTTCGTAGATGAGGAGCCTGCCGGATTCGAATGTCTGGTTCCCTCCGACAGCCTTGCCCACCTGCCATTGGCCTGATTGCGGAGGAAAACACGGATGCACCTTTGTAGTTTGAAGTTGCTGTGCAAGTTAACTGCCTTGGGATTTGTTGCATCGTTGCCGATCGCGCTGAAAGCGCAAGTTGCATCCCCTATCAATGGAGCGCCTGGGCTTGAGCCTCCGCCGACGTGGAATTTATTTCTTGGCTATAGTTTTCTCTCGCCGCACGGATCAGTGGACGGATCTCCAGACCCGCATGCGATTCTTCCTGTCCCCTTCCATTATGTAAATCTTGGCGGTGATATCAGCTTCTCTCATTTCTTTGGCCGGCATCTTGGCATCACCGGAGAATTAGGCCTTCATGAGTGGGGCATACAGAACCAAAACCCAACCGGGCATAACGGCACGCAGGGCAACAACGACGGCTTCACAACAGTAACTGCCGGTCCGGTGCTTCGCAACGTGCGCGGCAACTGGACGCCGTTTGTCCATGTGCTTGGCGGCGCCGCTCTGGTCGATGGTCCGGCGCACAATCTGTACACCTGGGGTCCGACATTCGGCGGCGGCGGCGGCTTGGACTATAACACCGCACTCTTCTATCATCACCTGGCGCTTCGCCTCTTCCAGGTCGATTATGAATACATGAACGTCGACTACGGCAAGAACAGCGCCGGCCGGTCCATCGGAGGCGATGTAAACGTCAATGCGGTGCGGTTGAGCACAGGCATTGTCTTCCCGCCCGTCGGCGTGACACCCAAGCAAGTGGCACTGGCTTGCTCGGCTGACCAGGCTTCGATCTTCCCCGGCGACCCGGTCATGATCACGGCGGCGGCAGAGAACCTGCAACCCAAGCTGAATGCGATTTATACGTGGTCGGGTACGGGAGTCAGGGGCAATGGATCGTTGGCCGAGGTGGACACCGGTTCGTTGACGCCGGGTACGCAGACGGTCCTATGTAGCGTGAAGGAAGGCAAAGCCGGCAAGGAAGGCCTTAAGTCGTGGCAGACAGCCGATTCTACGGCCACGTTTACAGTCAAGCCGTTTGACCCGCCGACGATCAGTTGCTCGGCCAATCCCGGCACACTCAAGCCGGGCGAGGCTAGCACGGTGACTGCGATTGGAGTAAGCCCGCAGAATCGTCGCTTGACTTACACTTACTCGGCGGGGGCGGGTTCAATCAGCGGTAGCGGTTCGACCGCGAGCTACTCTTCGGTGGGCGCGCCGGCTAAGGATAGCGTGTCGATCACGTGTACTGCGACAGACGACAAGGGCCACTCGGCTTCGGCGTCGACAGGGGTCAACATTACTGCCGCCTATGTGCCTCCCGTGCCAAACAGCAGGGAACTGTGCTCCATCGGTTTCGCAACCGACATAAAGCGCCCGACGCGGGTGAGCAACGAAGCCAAAGCCTGCCTCGACGAAGTGGCTCTTGAATTCCAGAAGCAGTCCAAAGACGCCAAGATCGCTGTTGTGGGCGCCGCCGATGCGAAGGAACGGGCAAAAATGGCCAAGGAGCAGGCAGCCGCGCTTAAGTATAAGAACGTCAAGATGCATGATTATGCCGCCCAGCGCGCTGTCAACGCGAAAGATTACCTGGTGACCGAGAAGGGGATTGACCCGACTCGCGTGATAGTGCGCACTCGCATGGCGGACGATCAAAGAGTGGAAGATTATCTGGTACCCGGCGGCGCTATCTTCTTGTCCGATGTGCCCGGAACAACGGCGGTCGATGAGACGATTTTGAAGGCGGAGACGCGCGAGCCCTTGCCGGCCAGCCGCGTTGCCCCGAAGAAGGCAGCGACCAAACAGTGAGCCACACGCCCATCCGGCTGCTCAGGCTGTAAAATATAGAATACGGCTCCAACGGAACAAGTGTCGGATGGATGCCAGGTTGAGGGGTTCCTCGTGCAATCACGTGAGGTTGGCCGCTCTCGCCGGTCAACCTCTTCCGTTTTTCGCGCTTCTGTTTCACGCTCTTTTTTCTCGCGTACCGATTAGATCCTGGAGCCTTGCTTCTGTATGAATTGTCTTCGAATCTGCCTTGATCTCTCCGCCCGGTTTGGAAGTTCCCGGCGGATTCTACTGTGGGTCCTGGCTTGCTTCTCATTCCCATGCCTGGCGGCGCAGCCGCTTTGGAACACAGTCGGTCCTGCGGGCGGTGATGCGCGCGCCTTTGCGGCAGTTCCCGGCCAGTCTCGGCATTTGTATCTCGGCGCCACCAACAGTTGGCTCTACGAATCTGTGGATGGAGGTGCGACCTGGCATCGGCTTTCGAAGCTCGACTCCTCCGACGATCTGATTCTGGATCACATCATCGTGGACCGCGCAAATACCTCGACAGTGTTTGTCGCTGCTTGGCGCCTTGACCACCCCGGCGGCGGATTGTGGGTGAGCCGTAACGGAGGCCGGAGCTGGAGTGCGGTCTCTGCACTGCGCGGCCAGTCGATTCGCGCATTGGCGCAAGCACCTTCAGACCCAAAGATCTTGGTCGCAGGAACTCTCGACGGAGTCTACCGAAGTACCGATGGCGGCTCCGAGTGGGCGCTGATCAGTCCTCCGGGCAGCAAAGAGATTCACGAGGTGGAGTCGCTGGCGATCGATCCCAATGATCCCGCGGTCATCTACGCAGGCACCTGGCATCTGCCGTGGAAGACCAGCGATGGAGGAAAGAGCTGGCACAACATCAAGAAGGGCGTCATTGACGACTCCGATGTCTTTTCGATCATCGTCGATCCCGAGCGGCCGAAGATCGTTTTCGCCAGCGCGTGCAGCGGAATCTATAAAAGTGAGAATGCGGCCGAACTGTTCAAGAGAATCCAGGGCATTCCCTCTACTGCGCGCAGAACCCGTGTGCTCAAACAGGACCCCGCCAACCGGGATATTGTGTATGCCGGAACTACTGAAGGGCTCTATAAGACCTTAAACAGCGGCAAAACTTTTCAGCGCATGACCGGACCGGAAGTGATCGTCAATGACGTGTTTGTCGATCCTGAGGACTCGAACCACGTGATCGTTGCCGCCGACCGCGGAGGTGTCCTGACAAGCCATGACGCGGCGGCCAGCTTTGTGGCTACCAACGGCGGCTTCTCCGAGCGCAGGGTGGAGGCCTTGCTGGTGGATTCTCACAGCCAGTCAGCCGGTGCTCCGGCGCGGATCTTCGCGGGGGTCGTCAATGACAAAACTTTTGGCGGCGTCTTCGTCTCCGGCGACGGCGGAGCAAGTTGGGAGCAGCTTTCCGATGGCCTCGAAGGGCGCGATGTCTTTGCCCTGGCAGAATCGCCGGATGGAACCATTCTGGCAGGAACCAACCGCGGCATCTTCGCGTTCGATCAGGAGTCGCAGACCGCGCCGGCCGCGAGCTGGAGCCCGCTGAATACAATTCAAAACATTCCAACCAAACCGGTCACCGACGCGCACCTTGGAACGAGCGTCACCATTGAGAAAAAAGTAAAAGTAAAGCCCCATGAGATTAACGGGCGCGTCTTTGCGCTCGACCTCTCAGGAGACGCATGGCTGGCCTCGACTACCGGCGGTCTCTTTACCAGCAACGATATGGGCGCAAGCTGGCAGGGCGGTCCGGTGATCGGCGCCGTGAACTATCTCTCTATTGCCACACACGGCGCGGTCTTCGCAGCGGTTCGGCAGGATGGAGCGGTTCTTTCTAAAGATGCCGGCAAAAGTTGGGCGCCCATTGGCATTCCCGCCATGCTCACTCGCATTCATTCAGTCGCATTCTCGGCGGATGGAACCTTATGGCTCGGCTCTCGCGAGGGCGTTTATTTCACGCGGAATCTGGGCCACACCTGGTTGTGGGTCAACCGGTTTCCTTTGACCGACGTGGATGAGCTGACCTTCGACGCAGCACAGGGCAAGATTCTTGTCAGCTCACAGTCCAGCGACCAGGTTTACTCGATCGACGCGAAGAGTCTCGCCTGGACATGGGCTGAGACCGGCTACCGCATAAACCGCTTGCGCGCGTTGGATGGCAAGCTGCTGGCTGCCTCGCTCTTTGACGGCGTGCTGATTGAACCGCACGCAGCAGTCGCGGAAAAGCGGCAGAAGTGAGGACAGCTCGCAGATCCGAGCGGAAAAAGCCTCACCCTCCAAGTTGGTCCGTCGCTTGAAGCGATTTGCCAACTGAACTCATCAAAACAGAGACACGCTAGCCGCGACCCATTGGGGGTGGCGCGCAGCTCTTAACTTCCCCAGCAAGCTCAGACAGGAGCCCTCGATGGCTTTGCCGGAACACATTCTGCTGACCTACGGCTACCTGCTGCTCTTTGCATGGATTCTTGTGGAGCAGTTCGGAATTCCTCTGCCCGCCACGCCGATTCTGCTGGCCGCTGGAGCTCTCTCCGCCGAGCACGAACTCGACTTCAAACTGGCATTGCTGGCCGGTCTCGTGGCCTCGCTCATCGCCGACAGCAGTTGGTTCTTCATCGGCCGCCGCTACGGGAACTTTGTGCTGCGTACCCTTTGCAAACTTTCGCTCGAGCCCACAGTCTGCGTTCGGCGCACCCAGAATACTTTCGGCCGTAACCACGCCGTAACGCTCTTGTTCGCCAAGTTCGTTCCCGGTGTGGCCACCCTGGCCGCGCCGGTGGCCGGTCAGAACGGAATGGGTTATGGGAAGTTTCTGCTCTACGACGCCATCGGCGTCACCACATGGCTTGCCGTTCTGCTAACCGCGGGCCGCCTCTTCGGCGATCTGCTCAAACGCAATGTCAATTTGCTGAATTGGGCAGGCCGATTCTCCGGGGGTTTATTGCTGCTGGCTATTGTCGGATTCTTTGTGGCTCGCGTCCTGCGCCGTCGCTTGATCCTCAAGAACCTGGTTGCTTCGCGCCTCGAACCGCAAGACCTCAAGCGGCAGCTCGATGCCGGAGAGCAAGTCTACATTGTCGATCTGCGCCACCCACTTGAACTCCTGCCCGATCCGCGCACGCTTCCCGGCGCTTTGCTGTTCTCGCCGGACACGCTGGCAGCGCGCCATCTTGAGATTCCACGCGACCGCGACGTTGTTCTCTTTTGCACCTGTCCCAGCGAGGCCACAGCCGCAAAAACGGCCATGGCCCTTCACAAGCTGGGCATCGAGCGCGTCCGTCCCCTGCGCGGTGGCTATGACGAGTGGAAGCGGCTGGGGTTTCCGCTTGATGCCGTGACAACAGCAATTCCAGTCAGCCAACAACTGCTCTAGATCTCGAGTTGCCTGGAACGACAGTTGTAGTCCAAGCTACTTGGATGACTCCACAAACAGAGCTGCAATGCTGTTTCCAATCGGCGATCCGATTCCGCTGCATGGGTCCGGACCGGGCAAGGCTTTATAAAATCCGTTGCTGCCCACTGTAATGTCGTTGAAGGTCTTCTGGTTCTTCCACAACGTGGGAGTTACGAACCCCAGCTTCGTTCCAAACGACGCAAAGAGTCCCGCATAGAGTGGGGCCACTGCGCTTGTTCCGCCCACCACTGCCTGCTGGCCGTGGACCAGAATCTCATAGCCGGTATCGGGGTCCCCATCGCCTGTCACATCCGGCACCATCCGTCCTTTTCCTGCGGTGCTACCCTTCGGGTGCTTTGGAGCACCTATTTGAAAGGACTGGACAGGGAAGATTGTCGAGTATCCGCCACCCGTTCCCGAGCCGTCTGTCTGGCCGGGGTTGTCGTTCCACACCGTCTCTGTTGTGGCAGTTTTATTGGTTCCGCCGCAGCCCACCACATGCGGGCAAGAGGACGGCACATCCACATTGGCAGGCGTCTGTCCGCCGTCGCTCGAGTCGTTGTCTCCGGCCGCGCCAAAGACGACCATGCCGGCTTCGGTCGCGGCCTTGGCGATCGACTCCATCTGTTCCGCCGATGTGTTACCCCAGTTTGCTTCGTCGGCGCCCCAGGAGATCGAGCAGACATCGCAGCCATCCTCACTCGCTTTTTGCACTGCTTGTCCAATGTCCTGCGACCAGTAGACTCGGATTTTGGCAGGCTTGCCGGTAGCAGCGTAGTAAGACGCGCCGGCTACCTCGATGTCCAGTGCAACCTCGAAATCCGGATCATCGTTGGAACCGACGCTCTGGTTGGGGCTGTTCGCCGTGCCGTCTACCGAGACGTCGGTGATCTGCGGCGAGGGCTGGCCAATGGACTTAAAAAACGCATCCACGTCCGATTGCACCCAGCCTCCACCCAGTTCGACAATGGCAATCACGCCCCCTCCGGCGAGATTCTTCGGCCAGTTGTATGCCTCGCAGAGGGCGGGCACAGTCCAAGGGACGTCGACAGGTGCGGCAGGTGCTGTTGGGGCTGCGCCGGCTTCAATGCCCCGAAGGGTCGGCTTGCGCAGTTTGAAATACGGTACTGAGTTGAATGTGGTGGAATAACTCGACGGGGAATGGGAATGACTCATGGGCCTCCTTTTATGCGGCACGAGTGTCGTGCGCAGTATGTCACACGCTCCTATTGTGAAGCAAAGCAGGGTAATCGTTTCATCGCCCCTCCAAGCCTTACTATGAATTGGAGATGAAATACCCCCAGGAGCAACCCATTGGCCTACGACGATCTGCGCGACTGGATCAAGACCCTCGAAAAACATGGCGAACTGAAGCGCATCCGCGAAGAAGTTTCGCCCGAGCTTGAAATCACCGAGATCACCGACCGCATCTCCAAAAGCGGTGGCCCCGCGCTGCTCTTCGAAAACGTAAAAGGCCATCCCGGCCACAAGGTCTTCATCAACCAGTTCGGCAGCGAACGGCGCATGGCCCTCGCCCTCGGCGTCAACAACTTCGACGAAATTGCCGAACGCATCACCAGCCTGATGAATCTCAAAGCCCCCGAAGGCTTCCTCGACAAACTCAAAATGCTGCCCCAGTTGGGAGCGCTTACCAGTGCCTTTCCCAAGACCGTCGCCGCCAAAGATGCCCCCTGCAAAGAAGTCATTCGTCGCGACAATCTCGACCTCAACTGGTTCCCCATCCTCAAGTGCTGGCCGCACGACGGAGGCCGCTTCATCACCCTGCCCTGCGTCGTCACCCGCGACCCTGGAAATAGTGGGGGCTCAGGCAAGCGCAATGTCGGCATGTACCGCATGCAGGTCTACGACGGCCAGACCACCGGCATGCACTGGCAGCGCCAAAAGGTAGCAGCAGAACACTACAGGGAAGCTCTCCGCGCCGCAGCATCCTCCGCAGCCGATGCTGACCCCAAAACCGCCCGTGTTGCCGCCATGGCCGAGTCCGCCGGCGGTTCAGTCGCCATTCCCGACGGCCCTATCGGCGGTCTTCCGCAAGTCGCACTCGGCAATCTGAAGGGTTCGCGCCTCGAAGTCGCCGTAGCCATCGGCACCGATCCCGCCACCACTTTTGCCGCCATCGTCCCCGCCCCGCCCGAGGTTGAGGAATATCTCGTTGCCGGTTTCCTCCGTGGCAAGCCCGTCGAAATCGTCCAGTGCGAAACCGTCGATCTCCAGGTCCCAGCCCACGCCGAAATCATCCTCGAAGGCTACGTCGAACTCGGCGAACTCCGCGACGAAGGCCCCTTTGGCGACCACACCGGTTTCTACACCCTCACCGACCAGTACCCGGTCTTCCACCTCACCTGCATCACCCACCGCAAAGACCCCATCTACGCCGCTACGATCGTCGGCAAGCCGCCCATGGAGGACGCATGGATGGGCAAGGCCGTCGAGCGTATCTTCCTCCCCGCCATGCGCATGCAGATTCCAGAACTCGTCGACATTCATCTTCCCGTCGAGGCCGTCTTCCACAACCTAATGCTTGTCTCCATCCGCAAGAGTTATCCCGGCCAGGCGCGCAAGGTGATGAACGCCATCTGGTCCCTCGGCCAGGCCATGTTCACCAAGTGCATCGTGGTCGTCGATGAAGACTGCGACGTGCAAAACGTCGCCGAGGTCGTCCTGCGCGTAGCCAACAATATCGACCCCGAGCGCGACATTCAGTTCACGCTAGGCCCGGTCGATTCGCTCGACCACTCCAGCCGCCTGCCCAACTACGGCAGCAAGATGGGAATAGACGCCACCAGAAAATGGCAAGTCGAAGGCTTCACCCGCCCTTGGCCCGCCATGATAGAAATGGACCGCACAACCAAAGCCAAAGTAGACGCCATCTGGACCAAACTGGGGCTGTGAACTGGAAGGACCGGCAAAATTTATGCGGAAAGAAAAGTGGTGCTTGATATGGCAGTACAAACGGCTATGACACCTCATGAATTCATTGAGAATGCGCCTCTTTACACACGGATTGGGCTAAAGGACTTCACACCACCGATGAGCATTATGCGTTTGTGTACTGGCCCGAAATGCAAAAAAGAGACTACTTGGTTTAGAACTGGCGACATTTTGGGATGCTTCGTTAACGGAACTACCCCGGAAATGCACTTCAAAGCTGTTGGCTATAAGTGCGGATTTTGCATGAACGATAGTTTTGTTGTCATTTATGAATTGCTAAATTGGATAGTGGACCCAAATAGTGGAACCACTCCAAAACAATGGCAACATACAGCGGTGCGAAAGATTGGCCAGGTGCCACCGCAGGAAATTAGTATTTCCGCGGAACTGAATGATCGGCTTGGAAGCACCGCGGGCCATTACAAAAAGCCCTGATCTGCCGAGAGCAGAATTGTGGCATTGCAGCCATGGCGTATCTCAGAAGAGTCGTTGATGAGAAAGCCGATGAGTTGATAGACGTAATGGCAGAGCTGTCTCGAGCCTACAATGTGAGCGAAGGAGAAATCTCAACTTTGCTTAATGCGAAAAATGAGATTAGGTGCGAAATCACTAGTGTCCGGTTAGATGTCGAACAGATTCAGTTGGTTAGCGAAATCCGGTTG
>CAYTJN010000048.1:0-23722 GCA_964438125.1 uncultured Occallatibacter sp. | reverse complement strand
GAGAAAGATAAGTGAGGCCGACGGCGCAGAGGAACTCAAGCCGCTCGGCGATCTCACGGCGGATGCGTTCGGCGACAAGCGATTCGCGGGCCGTGAACTTGAGGTTGATGGCTGCCGAGAGTGCGCGGTTGAGGGGCAGCGCCGTGAAGTCGGCGATTGACATGCCGCCGATCTTTACCGCCAGCGACTCGGGGCGCAAGCGCTTGCCGCGGCAGATGGGGCAGGGTGTGGCCGACATATACGCCATCATGGACTCGCGATAGGAATCGCTGTGAGCCTCTTCGATGCTGTCGCGCAGGAAGGACAGGATGCCATGAAAGCCGGTGCGCGGAGCCTCGCCCTTCGGAGGGCCGTAGACCAGTAGATGCTGCTGGCGGGGGAGCAACTCCTCGAACGGCGTCTTGAGGTCGATCTTGTAACGGTCGGCCGCGAGATGCATCAGTTTGAGCAGATATTGTGACGAGGAACCGGGGCCTAAGCCGCCGTCGAGCAAGGGCTTCGACCAGTCGGTGATGACCTTGGCGGGATCCAAATCGTAGAGCGAGCCGAGGCCGTGGCACTCCGGGCATGCACCAAAGGTGGAGTTGAAGCTGAAGCTGCGGGGCTCCAGTTTGGGCACGTCGAGGCCGCAGTCGGGGCAGGCCATGGAACTGGAAAACAATTGCTCTCCACCGCCAGCCACAGCGACCAGGACCAAGCCATTGGCCAGTTGCAAAGCCTTGGTCACGGCGGCTTCAAGGCGCTTGCCCAAAGGCAGTTTTGGCGTAGACTTTCCGGGCGGAGGTGGCGCGTCGGCCGGAGGATTTTTGAGCAGGATGCGGTCGACGACTGCTTCGATAGTGTGATTCTTGCGCCGGTCGAGCGGAACCGGTTCTGCGAGGTCCATCAACTCGCCGTCCACCCTGGCACGGAAGCCTTGCCGGTCAAGCTGGTCGAGCAGATCTTTAAATTCGCCTTTGCGCCCTCGGACCACAGGCGCCATCACGGTGACGCGCTCGCCGGCTCCCAGTTCAAGAATGCGCTGCACGATCTGATCCGCTGTCTGGCGGAAGATGGGGCGGCCGCAGTTAGGGCAGTGAGGGGTGCCGATGGAGGCATAGAGCAGGCGCAGGTAATCGTAGATTTCGGTGATGGTGCCGACCGTGGAACGCGGACTGCGGCTGGTGGTTTTTTGCTCGATGGAGATCGCCGGACTGAGCCCTTCAATCGAGTCCACGTCGGGGCGTTCGATCTGGTCGAGGAACTGCCGCGCGTAGACGGACAGCGTTTCAACGTAGCGCCGCTGGCCCTCGGCGTAGATAGTGTCGAAAGCGAGCGAACTTTTGCCCGAGCCCGAGAGGCCCGTGACGACCGTCAGCGTGTTTCGCGGGATGCGCACATTGATGTCGCGCAAGTTGTGCTGACGCGCGCCGCGCACGGAGATGTGAGTAATGGGCATAGTTTGGGAGCTGGAAACGGTTTGAGGTCCGAGAGTTGAGGGGTACTGTGAGCTATATCACCGCATCGTAACCCCCTAGGGGTATTCTATTGGTCAATAGAAACAAGGGTCAACGCGGCGCATTTTCTGCGAGAATCTCAGCAAGCGATTCTCTCGCCGCTTGATCGAGTTTTTGACGACCTGAGAGTGGGAACGCAATGCGTTCGATTCCCCGAAGATGGAGCAAAAGGCAGCAGAGATGGTAGATGCGTTGAATTTGGTGTTGTTGATTACCGTGTCGATTGGCTCGTTGGCGTTCGGCATTTTGACGGCTTATGGAGTGCTTCGCACAGCTTTTATTTTGATGCGTCCGCAGCACCAGAGGATCCCGGTGAAGGCCCCGCAGCAGCCGGCGCGGGTCCTGTAAGGCAGAGAGTACAGCAAGATAGGGATCAAGAGATTAGAGACCGGGTTCTGATATTTGCCGACGTTTAGGAGAGACAGTCCGCGGCTACGCGCCACTTCCCTTCCCTCTTCTCAATCTCAGAAGTGTCGTACATCTAAAGTTCATCACAATAAACCGGAGATCTTCGATTCACCGCCCCCGAAATTGAAAAACGTTCGGTGCCCCGTTAGCTCCCAGCGACAGCTGGTCTTATATTGCGATTTCGAACTTTAACTCCATGACTCCTACTGTGGAGGCTGCATCGGCTGCCCCCGCTGCATCTGCTCTTGTCGTTGCTGCATTTCCTGCATCTGCTGCGGAGAGCGCTGCCCGCCTGGTGGGAATCCGTTCCGCAAGGGCGGAGGATTTGAGGGAGGCGGCGGGTCGTCCGCGACTTCGTCCTCCTCGTTGGACGGTGGGGTATTACCTGCCAATGCTGGGGCCGTTCCCGGATGGCGGGAGCTGAGGATAATATCGCGCGGCGTTCCCTCGCCCTGATCCCCAATCAGCAGGACATTGTATGTGGTTCCTTGCAAGAGTTGTGAGATCACGTCGCGCGCTTTGCCGGGGCCGTAGACGCCGAAGATGCGCTCGTCCGCGCCCAATCCTTCTACAGTGGCACCGGTCGCAGCGGCCACGTCGGTCAAGATCTGGTGCAGGCTGGAGTTGGCTGCATTGATTTGCAGACCCTGACTGTCCCAGACTACCGCGGCACCAAACGGCTTCTCATTGGCCGGCCAGAGTGGCATTTCGGGTGCGGGAGGCGTCGGCGGAAGAAGCGCGGCCGGTGGCGGCGTCCGTTGCGCTGGGGCTGGAGCAGGGTGTTGGTGATGGCGTGTTGCGGTGTGAGCCGTGGCCTGTAGGGGAGGGGGGGGGGCCGGTGTCTGCGCGGGCAACATCTGCATCGAACAGATAGCCGCCGCAAAAAGCATCGGCGCGGCCAGCAAACGCTGCCGAGTGATCCCGGAGGAAAGCGTCGAATTGTGACCGAGGAAGGTGAGCATGAGACCGGTTCCTTATCCTGACGAATGTCTTCCGGCGCGTACGTCAAAGCGCTGTTTGAAGGCGGCATTGCGGCGCCGCTCTACTGTACTAGACTAACAATGGCCCGCGGACGCTCATATTAGAGGTTCCATTCGGCTGTAAAGTCCTTAAAGATTATGGAAAGGAAGTACGCGATGCGTCTCTGCTTGAAGGGTTTCGCTTCTCCGCTGCTTTTGGTGGCGATGCTCGGGGAGCCAGCGTTGGTGAGCGCCACCAGTTGCACCACGCAGGCCGAATTGCAGCCGCAGGATCGCGATGGGCTAGCCGCGATCGGGGGCCGACTGGCCGTTGCCGTCGCCGGTCAGGATCTGGCTGCGTTGAAGGCCGCCCTGCTGCCCGCCGTGGACCAACAGTGGGAGGGTATTAGCGGAGTGGCACAGGACGCCGCCGGACTGATGAAAGGCGGGAAGGTGGAACTGCGCAGCCTTTACCTGCTGGATGCGACCAACCAAACCGCGCCCGCCGACACGCAGTTCTTTTGCACTAGCGGTAGCGGCGCGCTCACCGTTACGCTCACCATGCGCGCGCTGCCACCGGGTCGCTACGCCGTGGTGCTTGCGGATGCTGTGGGAGCGCCGAACGCCGGCCAGTTGGGGTTCATCCTGGCCTGGGACGGTCCCGCGAACGGCTGGAAGCTGGGCGGTCTGACCGCGCGCCCAGGCGCCCTGGACGGGCACGATGGGATCTGGTGGTGGACACACGCCCGCGAGTTAGTCAAAGCCGATGCAACAAATGCTCAACCCCAGGCTTGGGCTGCCTGGTTCTCTTACGAGACTGCTCGGATGCTACTGCTGCCGGTGGATTTTCTCTCCTCGCCGAATTTGGAGAAGCTCGGCTCGGAGCAGGCCTTGATCAAGGGCTCTCCGCAAGACGCATTTCCCTTGACCCTGCCCGACGGTCCCCGCAGCTGGAAGATCGACAGCGTACATCTGGACCCGACGCTGCTGCACGCCGACCTGGGCGTGGTCTATGAATCGACAGGCGTCGCCGACCCGGCCGCTCGACGTACTGAGGCGATCGCCTTGCTGACGGCACTTTTGAAGGCTCAGCCTGGACTGCGCGAGAGCTTCCACGGCCTCTGGGCTTATGCCGTAAAAGACGGCAAGCGGACGCCGGTGCTGGAATTGCCCATGGCGCAGATTCCGTAGAAGCGGCGTTAGCTGCGCTGCGCACGTGTTAGCGGAGTTGTACGGTCTGCGAAACTCAACGGCGGAACAGGAAGGAGCACATGCCAGCCATCATCGATTTGCGTTCAGACACAGTGACCCGACCTACGGCGGAGATGCGCGCGGCAATGGCCGCGGCCGAGGTGGGCGATGACGTTTACGGCGAGGACCCCACTGTCAAGCTTCTTGAGCAGCGCGCGGCAGAAATCTTCGGGCGCGAGGCTGCGCTTTTTGTCCCCACCGGCACCATGGGCAACCAGATCGGCATACGACTGCACACACAGCCGGGGCAGGAGGTGATCGCCGAGTCGCGGGCGCACATCCTGGACTGGGAGATGGCGACGACAGCAGTGTTTTCCGGCTGCCTGGTGCGTGCCGTCCCGGCCGAGCGCGGCATTTTAACTTGGCGAGACATCGCCCCTGCGATTTATGAGCGGGGAGCCTTTCGCGCCGCTACGGGATTGATCGAGATTGAGAACACGGCCAATCTTGCCGGTGGGAGCGTGACGCCACTGCCTGTGCTTGAAGAGATCTGGGCCAACGCAAAGGAGCGCAAGTTGCCAACTCACTTGGACGGCGCGCGCATCTTCAATGCGGCAGTGGCGCTGGGGGAGGACGTGAAGGCGCTGACGGGGGGCTTCAACACTGTAATGTTCTGCCTCTCGAAGGGGCTGGGCGCGCCGGTCGGCTCGATGTTGGTGGGGTCGGCGGAGTTGATGGATCGAGCGCGTCTCCATCGAAAGGCATTGGGCGGCGGAATGCGGCAGGCCGGCGTGCTGGCCGCCGCGGGATTGATTGCCCTCGAGCAGGGACCGGCGCGACTGCATGAGGACCACGCCAATGCTCGCCTGCTGGCCGAAGCGTTGGCCGAGATCGACGGGGTTGAGATCGACGCCGATGCGGTCGAGACCAACATTGTCATCTTCAAACTGACAGAAGGGTTAAGCGCATCGGACGTCGTGAAGCAGCTCAAGACGCGTAGCATTTTGGCCAGCGCCTTTGGTCATGACGCGATTCGTTTGGTCACGCATCTCGATGTGGATCGAGCGGCCTGTGTGACCGCAACCGAAGCGCTGGCCGAGGCGATTGAGGCATGTGCGAAGACGGCGTGAGTTCGGCCGCTCTCGGAATGAATTGATTTCCAGTTTGCAGAATCAAGACGCGGGGACCGGTCAACAAGGTCGAGCGTTCGCCCGATTTCGCCCGCTAAGGTCCATCGTTGTCGATGGAAACGGGCAATTGCTGAAGGCTGTGCAATTGGGAACATCGAAAACAAAACCAGCCGGAGTAAAAGGGAGAACAGGTGCGGCTTGCACTCCGCGCAACTATTTTCGTTGCACGGCGTTGAAATAACTAACAATCCGGAACGCTCGAAAAAGCCCGGAAAGACTTAAGCCTGGAGGGATTCGAATCGTGATGAAGAAGATTGCACTTGCGCTTTTGTTCGCTTTCACTCTCTGCCCTGTGGCATCGTTTGCCCAGGTTGTCGTTCGCATTGGCCCGCCGGCTCCCATCGTCGAGACCCGTGGCGTTCCTCCGGAGCGCGGTTTCGTGTGGATCGACGGCTATCATCGCTGGGACGGCGAACGGTACGTATGGGTACCGGGCCGCTGGGAGCGTCCGCCCCATGAGCACGCCCATTGGGTCGCCCACCGTTGGGTTCGTCACGGCGATCATTGGGAACTGCGCGAAGGTCACTGGCGGTAGGTTGACCTTTATGAACAAGAAAAGCGGGGCGCCTGCCCCGCTTTTCTGTTTTTAAGATTCCTTGTTTCCCTTCGCCCACTCTGCCGCGGTTTGTCTTTTTCGCGGTTATGAAGAAGGTGGCTGTCCCGCCGCAGGTGTTTAATGAATCTCGATCACGTCGGTGGCTGCGGCAGCTGCGGCTTCGGCACGCTCCATGAGCCTTTCCGCCACGGCATAAAACTCCGCGGCCTGCGGGCTCTTTGGTCCGGCCAGCGCGACGGGCAGGCCGCGGTCGCCACCCTCGCGGATCGCGGGCACCAGTTCAATCGAACCCAGGAAAGGCACGTTGAACTGCCGTGCCGTGCGCTCGGCGCCGCCTCGGGAAAAGATGTCGATATCCTTTGAGCAATGCGGGCAGGTGAAGTGGCTCATGTTTTCGACAATACCCAGCACCTCGACGTTGACCTGGCCGAACATCTCAAGAGCCTTGCGTGCATCCTGAAGGCTTACATCGCTGGGCGTGGAGACGACGACAGCGCCGGTCAGCGGGACAGTCTGGACTAAAGAAATGACCACATCGCCCGTGCCCGGAGGCAGATCGACGACCAGGTAATCGAGTTCGCCCCAATCCACCTGCTGCAAAAACTGGCGGATGATCTGGTGCAGCATCGGTCCACGCATCACCAACGGCTTGTCGCCAGGAGAGATGTAGCCGATGGAGATGGTCTTTACGCCATGGGTCAAGTTGGGCTGGATGCTGTTGTCCTGGCCGACTTTCGGCTGTTGCGCCGAGCCCATCATCAAGGGAACGTTGGGACCATAGATGTCGGCGTCGATCAGACCCACGCGCTGACCAAGTCGCGAGAGCGCGATGGCGAGATTGACGGCGACGGTGGTTTTGCCTACGCCGCCCTTGCCTGATCCAATGGCGATAATCTTCGAGACGCCCGGCAAAGCTACGGGCGAAGGCATGGCGGGTGAATGACCCATGATCTCTAATTGCTCCTTTGCATTTTAGATGCTCTTACTTCGATTGCGGTTCTGAGCTTTCGGAATCTGAATGAGCCGCCTTCTCCTGCTTGCGGCGCGCGGCCTCGGCCTCGCGGTGCTCCCGGCGCAGCAGGGCATCGGCATAGTGGCGTTTCTCCGCGGGCGTCTCGGGAATGACGGCGGGCACGCGTACTCGGTGGCCGTCCTTGTCGATGGCTACGAAGATCAGAAAGGCGCTGGCCACATGCGCAACCTTGCCCGTCTGAGTATCTTCAGCCCAGACCTTCACCCCCACCTCCATCGAAGTGTTGAATGCCCGATTGATGCTGGATTTCAGAGTGACCAGGTTGCCCAGATGCACCGGTTGGATGAAGTCAATGTGATCCATGGCCGCCGTCACAATGTAGGTGCGTGCATGCCGGTAGGCAGCCATGGCGCCTGTCAAATCGATGAAGTGCATCAGACGCCCGCCAAGTAAATTTCCCAGGGTGTTGGTATCGTTCGGCAGCACAAGTTCGGTCATCTCCGACTGCGTGCTCGCCACAGTACGGGCTTGGGGATTGATGCCTTGATTGCTCTCGGTCGAACTCATGGTGGGTCTGCTCCATTCTATTTGCGCCGCTCGAAGGTACCTATCGCCGGATAGAATGAAGATGGCGGTGAATCTGCGCGCGGGCGCTTACCTCCAGTTTGGGCAATTGCCGCCAATTACGCAAATCCGCTCGGCGCCGGAGCTAAACCTGGTGCGACCTACTCGAGAAAAATGGACAAGATTGCGGCATTGAAAGAGATTTTAGATCTGGACCCGGAGAACAGTTTCGCACGCTACGGATTGGCGATGGAACTTGCCGGAAGCGGTGCTACAGACGAGGCGATCGGCGAGTTCGATACGCTCCTGGCTAACGATCCAGGATACACGGCTGGTTATTTCATGGCTGCGCAGACGCTGGCTACAGCAGGGCGCACACAGGAGGCCATCGCGCGGCTCAAGACCGGCGTCGATAGCGCCAGAAGCAGCGGCAACATCCATGCCGCGAGCGAAATGCAGGCCATGCTGGACGAGTTAGAGCGCTAGAGGTTTTATTGCCGCTTCCGGCCTGGGCTTCAATTCATTTTCAACTCATTCCCGTCTATACTATTGTTATGCCGAAGTATTCAATTGTCGTTCCTTTTCATAACGAAGAGGAGAATGTCACCGTTTTATATGCGCGCCTCAAGCAGGTGATGGAGCAGGTAGGCAATAGTTTTGAGCTGGTGCTGGTGGACGATGGCTCCAACGACCGCACCTACCGGCTGATGGAAGAGATAGCGGCGGTCGACAGCCGCGTGTTGATCATCAAGCTGCGGCGCAACTTCGGCCAGACTTCGGCCTTGGCCGCCGGCTTCGACCACGCCTCGGGCGAGTTCATCCTGGCGATGGACGGCGATCTGCAGCACGACCCTGCCGAGATTCCCAACTTCATCGAAAAACTCGAAGAAGGTTACGACGTTGTCTCGGGCTGGCGCAAGGAGCGCATCGACAATTTTGTGATGCGACGCATTCCGTCGCGCTGCGCCAACTGGTTAATGGCCAAACTTTCGGGCGTAGACATTCACGATTTCGGAACTACATTTAAAGCGTATCGCCGCGAAGTGATCACAAACATCCCGCTCTACGGCGAGATGCATCGCTTTATTCCCGCGCTGGCCGCATGGTATGGCGCGACGATTTGCGAGATTCCCATCAAGAATGTTCACCGCGAGCGGGGCAAGAGCCACTATGGCATCAGCCGCACCTTCCGCGTCTTCTTCGATCTGCTGACGATTCGTTTTCTACTGAAGTACATGGGACGGCCGCTGCACTTTTTTGGCGGTTTGGGAGCCCTGAGCATCTTCGGCGGCAGCGCGATAGGGGCCTCGATGCTGGTGCTCAAGATCCTTCATCCTCATCAAAATGTGATGGACGTTCACGGGCCGTTATTTGTGGTGGGCGGGGTGCTGATTGTTTCCGGCATTCAGTTGCTTGCCATCGGGCTGCTCGGCGAATTGCAAGTGCGCCACTTCTTCACCAGCCAGAATCCTACGCCCTACACCATCGATCGAATGGTACGCCTGCGCGCGCCGAAAGAGCCGAGCATCCTGCCGGAACGGTGAAGGCAGAGAACCGGGATCAGATGGCGCTGGCAGAGACGGTTTTGTCGTCGGTGGCAGAAATCAACGCAAGCGGCACACCGCTCAAGTTAATTTCTGTTCCCTATTCTGGGGCACCTTGCACTCACACCCCCTCAGGGTGCATTCTTGCCGTGAGATGAAAGCCATTGAGATTCACGAGAACGGCGGGCCAGAGGTTTTGAAGCTGGCCGAGTTGCCCATCCCCCAACCTGGGCCTGGGCAGGTGTTGATCCGCGTGGAAGCTATCGGCGTCAACTTCATCGAAATCTACTTTCGCAAGGGAGTCTACAAAGCCGCACTGCCTTTCACTCCAGGCAGCGAAGCCGCGGGCACGGTGGAAACGGTGGGTCCTGGCGTCACCGGATTTGCCGAAGGAGATGCAGTAGCCTCGGTTGCTGTGCTGGGCAGTTATGCGGAGTACGCACTGGTTCCCGCAGCGCAACTGGTGAAGGTTCCCAGTAAGATGTCCCCCGAGCATGCCGCTGCGGCTATGTTGCAAGGCATGACCGCGCATTATCTCAGTTATTCGACTTATCCGCTGAAGGCCGGCGATACGGCGCTGGTTCATGCTGGAGCCGGCGGCGTAGGTCTGCTGCTCACGCAAATGGCAGCGCGGCTGGGCGCGCGTGTCATTGCCACAGTTTCAACGCCGGTGAAGGCAGATCTGTCGCGCGAGGCGGGTGCCTCCGAGGTGATTCTTTACACCCAGCAGGATTTTGCCACCGAGGTCAAGCGGCTTACGGGCGGCAAAGGCGTGGACGTGGTTTACGACTCGGTGGGTAAGACGACCTTTGAGGGCAGCTTGAACTGTCTTCGTCCGCGTGGATTGCTCGCACTCTTTGGAGCATCCAGTGGCCCGGTTGCGCCCTTTGATCTGATTCAGCTTAGCGGCAAGGGTTCGCTCTATGTGACGCGGCCCACACTGTGGCATTACGTAGCTACGCGCGCGGAGTTGGAGTGGCGCGCCGGGGATGTGCTGGGCTGGGCCTCGAGCGGTCAACTCACGTTGAGGACCGAACATTCGTATCCGCTGGCCGAGGCTGCCCAGGCGCAAACTGACCTCGAAGAGCGCAAGACGACAGGCAAGATTCTGCTCGAGCCGTAAGTACAGAGATCAAGGGATAGAAGTACACTGAATCGCTAACTCCGTTTTCTCTGCGAAGCAGCGCTGCACGGGGCGGCAGCTTTGTGGCCTTGCGATGCGACTACAGAGTATTCTGTCGTTCGGGAGGGAATTGTGCTCGACATTCATTTACCTCACGGAAAGCTGCACGGCATCAAGGAATTCTTCCTTCATCTCTTTACCATTACCGTCGGTTTGTTCATCGCTCTAAGTCTGGAAGGCCTGGTGGAGTATGAACATCACCGTCATCTGGCCCACGAGGCCGAGGACAGCCTGCGCTCGGAGATTGCCAATAACGCGAAAGAAATGGAGTACTTTCGCCAGCAAATCAAGGTTCGTCAGAAACAACTGCAAACCGATCAGGATATCCTCGCAGGTTTACGGATACACCCCGGCACCATCCACGGGATGTCATTGGGCGTCCAGTTTGAAGGCTTTGATGACATCTCCTGGAAGACCGCGCAGAACACCGGCGCCGTTGCCTACATGCCACGGAAAGATGCCCAGACTTTCTCTGAAATCTACACAGAGCAGGACATTTTATTCAAGGTCGTATGGGAATTCACTGAAGAGATGGCCAATTCGACCTCCCTCCCCATCTCTCATCCCGATGATTGGATCCCCTCACCTGCGCAGATTGACATAGAGACCGATCGAATCGGAAGGATGCAGGTTCGTCTCATTCAGATCAGTGCGGCTGTGGACCAACTCGACAAGACCTACCAGGAATTCGAGGCTGAGCATAGATAGGTTTCAACGAACAAATTGTGATCGGAAGGAAGAACCTTGGCTACAATCTCTATCACCCCCGAAGACCACGTCTTCGTCCTCACTGGCGCGGGCATCAGCGCGGAGAGCGGGCTGCCGACCTTTCGCGGCTCGGACGGGCTGTGGGCAGGCCATCGGGTAGAGGATGTCTGCACGCCGGAGGCCTGGGAACGCGATCCCGCGCTTGTGTGGGAGTTCTATTCCGGCCGGCGGGCGGCAGGCGAAAAGGCCGAGCCGAATCCTGGACACATCGCGCTGGCGGAGTTAGAAGCAAAGCTGGGCGACCGTTTCTTTCTGTGCACGCAAAATGTCGACGACCTGCACGAGCGCGCGGGATCGAGGCGGCTTGTGCACATGCACGGCGAACTGGCGAAGGCGCACTGCGAGGTCGATTGCGGTCTGCCGCCGGTCGAGGATCGTGCCATCTATCGCAGTTTGGACGAGGTAGGCCGCTGTGCGTGCGGCGCGCGATTGCGTCCCCACATTGTTTTCTTCGGCGAAATACCGCTGGAGATGGGCCGCATCCAAAACGAAATTAGAAGGTCGACGCTGATGGTGGTCGTCGGAACTTCAGGCTCAGTTTATCCCGCTGCCAATTTTGTTCATTGGGCCCGCGAGCAAGGCGGTCGCACTGTCTATGTTGGGCCGGAGCCGCCTTTGAACGCTTCCGCATTTACTCATATTGTGGGAGGCAACGCAGGAGAGGTGTTGCAGGGACTCTTCGCTGTAAAGTGAACCGATCGATAGGCGGATTCGCCGCGGTGGGATTACCGGCTACTTTGCCCGCGCCTTGATGTACTCCACTCGTCTGAAGCGCAGGCATGTCCAATCCTCGTCGATAGCCACAGCGCGCACGGTATCGAATCCAGCAGCCTTCAACGCATCCCAACCGGTGTCGCGGTTGAAATCACACTTCAATTTCTTCGATGTGCCTTTGGGGTACGCGAACCAAACCGTCGCGTCACCCTTGGCCCGCGCCGCAAGCGCAGGCACGAGCGCATCCACTTCGCTCTTTCGTGTGACAAAGGCAAGCAGGATTGGAATCTCCGCGACAGATTTAATGTCTCGCTGAATCGTTGAAACCGGCAGGCGGGCTAACTCGGCATCAAAGCTCGCGGGGGCATTCACAACGAGAATCTCCGTCCGATTAACGAGGTTCATCTTTTCAAAGAGAGCGCTCATACTTTTTCACGATAACTCGGGTCGGGATCATCTGCAAGCTTAGACAGGAAACTTACATACGAACTTGGTATCGGAGCCGGGTTGCATTACGAGCGCTTATTGCCTCAGCATCAATGCAAAAAGTGGATTGACGCTGACGAACCCTTCAATCCGATCGAAGAGCTCGTCAACGTCAAAGGCTTGGCCTTCAGGTCAATTTCCTCCACCCGGCGTCGAGGACGCCATCGACGGCATTGACATTGACTTAGTCTTTGGAGCGCGTGTTCTGGCTGGTTTTGGAGACGCGGTCTCAGCAATCGAGGCAGGCGCGGAGGCGGGAATGTTCTGAGCCGCGGGAGCGGGCACGACCTGGATGATGTTCATCATGCCCAGGTCTTCGTGGTTGAGGATGTGGCAGTGGAAGACAAAGCTTCCGATGTCCGGTCCGCGGAAGTCAACCAGGAGCGTGACGCTCGGGTAGGGGTGAGCGGGGTTTCCATCCCAGCCCGGTACTTCGAGCATGTCCAGATACTGGCCGGTGTCAGCGGGGGCCTGTGGCGCGCCGTTGATGGCGAAGTTGTTTTGCGACAGAACAAGGAAGTGGACCTGGTGGAGGTGGAATTCGTGGTTCTCCTGAGCCCGGTTCTGCACGGTCCACAGCTCCACAGTTCCCTGTGTGGCAGTGATCGCTGGAGGCGCGTTGGGGTTGAACACCGCCGGCGTTTGTGGGAATACGGTCATGAAGAACTGGTTGGGAGTTACATTCAGATTCTCTGAGAAATACAGCAGGCGTGCTTTTGCAATCGGCGCAGATGCAAGGCCCGCGAAGCGCTGCATAGCGGCTGCTGTGATCGACGAGGGAGCGACATCCGCGGTGCTGTCGTTGCTCGGTGTATCTCCGCGCGTGACGATGTTGAAGATTGGCCGAGTCGGATCGCAATCGCCATTCGCTCCTGTGTTGATGGCGGTGGTGACAAACTGCGCTGGTACGCCGGCCGCCGGTGTCGTCACGATGAACTCGAACCGCGCAGCCGGGGGCAACCTGAAGTGAGTGATCGGAATCAGGCTGGGCGGTGTCGTGCCGTCTTGAGAGTTCACTGGGACACCGTCGATGCTCACGAGTTCCAAGGTTTGCGCAACCCCGTTAAATTGCACTTGCAGGTCCATGATGGTGTCAGCAGACGAATTGGTTACACGCCAGAATTGCTTCTCTCCAGGGTTTACATTGAGCACGGCAGGCGTGAAGGTGACAGGATCGCCAGGCGCCACTTGATTCGAATCGACGGGCACGTTGTTGACGGTGATGTCTTGAAAGGGAACGCCGTTGATGCAGCCGCCAGGTCCTTCCGACAGACCTTGAACCTGAGGCTGATCGCGAAGCACTAACACCTGTTGGCGAAGCCCCGCCACGGCAGGCTGCACGTTCTGGACCCCGTCTACTACGATTGCGCCGGATGCTCCTCCCAGAACAGCGGGCTCCGCGATGCCGTGAATGTGGGGGTGGTACCAGTAGAGCCCCGGCGGCTCATTTGAAGGGAAGGCCACGTTGTATTGGAAGGTCTGGCCGGTGTTGATGACGGTCTTGATCACTTCATCCTGACCGCAGGTGGGAGATGTATTCGTGCCGTGGTAGTGGATATTCACCGACGAGGAGTCCATGACCGCGGAGCCGCAGTTGGGTGGGTTGAGTTCCATCGGATTCATGCCGACTGGAGTGTTGTTGGTGATTGTAATGACCAGGTGATCGCCGGGCAGCACATGCAGCGTCGGGTTCTCAAGGCCGCTGGGCGTCATGAAGCAAAACAGGGTGCGGCCTTCGGCGTCCATTTTCGTCTGATAGGAGAAATTGACTGCAAGGATTCCATGGGAACTGAAGAGTGCCACCGGATTGATCACCGGGCTGCCTGCGGTGAATCGGGGACAGGGGTTGGGGACGGGAGCAACTGCTGGGGGGGTAAAGGTCGTCTGTGCAACGGCGCAGGCCGGTAGCAGAGCGAACAGAGCAAGGGCAAGCAGCGCCTTGCCGCGATGACGCGGGACGGATGTGGGGACCATACGTTCTCCTTATTGTGGGGATGGGCCTTAATTGGACACCTCAATGTGACTCCGTTAGGAATCATCTTTGGCGTCTCTTTGTGGGCTTTCAGTCTATCGAAATAGTTTTTGTCCGCCAAAATGGAGGGCCGGGGCGGGACAGAAATCTAAATGCCAAGAGACTAGCTCAAAAACTTCAAATCGCGCAATGCGATTTGATTGAACTTACAGCACGAAAGTGTACACTTTAGTACTGTTCATCATTGAATGGGGGAGAGAGGGTAAGTTGTTCAACTTAAAAAACCTTGAAGGCAAGATGTAGGTCCTGGCTACTCCTTCCTAAATGCTTCACCTCTGCTTTGTGGTCTGCGGTCGCGTATCATTTGGTGTACGAAGCTCCGTCTCATTCTAAGAGGAAACTACCGTGCCCGAATCGAACGTATCTTCTCATCCTTGTGAGTTTTTGGCTCCAACCTCTCGCCCTCGGCGCCCCTTGCGGATCGCTCTTTTTGGTTTTGGGACGGTGGCCAGTTCAGTGGCGCGGATTCTGGTCGATTCCCGTCCCGAGGGCCTCACACTCACGCACATATACGTCCGCAGCGTGGCTCGCAGGCGCGTGGACTGGGTTCCTTCGAATGTGATCTGGACCGAGGATGCCGATGTGCTGCTGGCCAGCGACGACGTGGATGTGGTTGTTGAACTGGCTGGCGGACTCGAACCAGCCGGCGGGTGGGTGCGGCACGCGCTTCGTGAAGGCAAAAGCGTGGTCACCGCCAACAAGAAACTGATTGCCGCCCACGGTGCTGAGTTGGAGCGTCTGGCCGCGTCATCGGGTGGGCACCTGAAGTACGGGGCGGCGGTGGCTGGCGGCGTCCCTGTGATCCCCGGCCTCGAACAGGGACTGGCGGGAGATCGGATCGAGCGCATCGAGGGAATTTTAAATGGCACCTGCAATTTCATTTTGAGCAAGATGCAGGAGGGCGCCGAGTACGGCCCGGTGCTAGCCGATGCACAGGCCAAAGGCTATGCAGAGGCCGATCCCACCGAGGATGTGGGCGGCTTTGACGCGCGCGCCAAGCTGGCTATTTTGATGCGGCTCGCGTTGCGTGCCGAGGTGGACCCAGCGGAGATCGAGCCCCAGGCCATTACGGAGATCGCGGCCGTCGACTTCGCCTATGCGCGGGACCTCAACTGCACCATCCGACAGATTGCGCGGGCTGACTACGCCGAGGGAAAGATCGCCGCCACGGTAGGACCGATGCTGGTCGATCTGCACTCACCTTTGGCCTGGTCGCGGGGCACCGAGAACATGGTGATCTTCAGCGGTAAGTATGGCGGCGATGTGGTGTTCTCTGGACATGGCGCCGGAGGTCATCCGACTGCGGTGGCGGTGGTCAGCGATCTGTTGGCGCTGGCGCACGGGTCGAGGAGAGTCAAGGTTCCAGCTTCGCCGGAGCGGCTGAGCGCCGAGTTCGAGGTTCCGCATTACATTCGCTTCATGGTCAACGATAAGCCGGGAATCATCGCCGACATCACTGTGGCGCTGGCCAGCGAGGGTATCAACATTCGCGCAATCGTCCAGAAGCCTGGGTTCCCGTCGCATGCGCTGCCGTTTGTGATGACTGTTGAGCCCTGCAAGTCTTCAGCGCTCAAGCGCGCGCTTGAGGTTCTTCACGGCAAGGACTATTTGCTCGAAGAGCCTTTGGATTTGCAGATGCTGGAATAGGGTGAAGAACGAAAGCCACCGGTGGAACTTTTGGAAAGTTGGGACGTGACGTCGGACGGTGCACGACCGGCGGTGCCTCGACTTCTTCCAAAGAAATAACCTGGAGTTAACCCGCGGTTTTGGATAGCTCAATACATTCTGTGATTGTTATAATCCTTCCAGTTTTCATTCAAGATATTGAAAGGCCGCGAAATGTCCAGGTCAAGATCTCTTCCTGCTGGTCTGAAGATCAGTGTGCCTGCAAGCCTGTTTGCTATCACAGTCCTCACTCTCATTTGCCTCTCGGATTGCGGTGGAGGCGGCAGCGCCACGACGGGCGGAAACGGTGGCGGAAACACCGGTGGCACCAATCCGATCAGCGTTGCGGTGACCGCATCGTCGACAACAGTGAATGGCAATGCCACTGTGAAGCTGACCGCGACCGTTTCCAACGACATCGGCAACGCTGGCGTCGCCTGGACCGCCCCGGCAAGTGGATCGCTCTCCAGCTTGACGGCCGCTTCGACGACGTATACTGCGCCCGCATCCGCCAGTGCAGCTCAGTCGGTAACACTCACTGCGACCTCGGTAGCCGACAAGACTAAATCCGGCTCCGTGACGGTGACCATCAATCCGTTTATCGGCGTCTCGGTGACCGCATTGTCAACCACGATCGACGGAACCGACACGACCACACTGACCGCGGCGGTGACCAACGACGCCAGCAACGCGGGAGTGACCTGGACTGCGCCTTCCGCCGGCTCTCTTTCCAGCGCTACGGCAGCCTCGCCGACCTACACGGCGCCAGGAGCTACCCATTCCCTGCAGACGGTGACTTTGACAGCGACTTCCGTAGCCGATTCGACCAAATCCGGTTTCGTGACGGTGACAATCCCAGCAGCGCCAACGATCCTCACCGGCTCGCTGCCCTTATTCATCCCAGGAGCAGCCGCCTCGGCGACGTTGGTCGGATCGGGTGGCATCGCGCCGTATATATGGACGCTGGCCAACGGCACGCTGCCGACAGGCGTGACCCTGAATGCAACCACCGGTGTGATCTCCGCTGCCGCTGGCGCGACCTCGGCCACGCCAGCTACGTCTCTGACCTTCCAGATGACCGACTCCGGCACGCCCACCGCCCTGACTGCGAACGCGACATTGAGCTTGACCATCGGTGCGCCAAGCATCACCGGCACCGTACTGTTTGACAGCACAGCCAATTCTACGAGCTCCGCGTCTGCGTTTTCGACCTCAGCCAACAAAACCGCCGTGTCCGTCAGATCCGCTGCATCATCCAGTGTTGCGTCTTCCAGTTCTACGGTCTTCTTGCCAACGGTCCAGGTCTCTATCAACACCCCCACCCCGCAGACAGTGCCTACCGACTATGACGGAAACTTCGCGTTCGGAGGCGTTCCCAACGGTACTTATACCATTACCCCATCGCTCGCCAATGCCATTTTCACGCCCGCAACCCAGAGCGTTACCGTCAATAACGACGCACAGCAAACCGGCTTCAAGGCCGATGTCGGCTATTCAATCTCCGGCACCGTCAGCTATACCGGGACAGCGACAGGACCTATCTATCTGGTTGCGAGAGCTAACGGCGGAGTTCCCCTTCAAGGCACAAGCATTCTGGCTCCGGGGCCGTACACTATCAACGGCGTAGAACCCGGCGACTATGTCATTATCGCGTGGAGAGATACACTGAACAACGGCGCGCCCAATGCATTGGATCCTGCGGGTAGCGCAGCCGCCTACGTCGGCGCCACTGGCAGCCTGACCGGCATCTCCGTCACTCTAACCGATCCCGGGCCGGTTTCCTTTCCCAGCCCCAACATTCCAACGGTGTGGCCGTTCGATTCAGGCGTGGTTTTGAGTGCTCAGACGATGCTTGCCGCTTTTGATGCAAGTTCGGTTATTAACGACCTAGGTGTCGGTGCGGAAGCGGCTACGTCCTACACCGTTCAATGGTGCGCGGATTCCGTCTGCGCCACCGTGATCGGGAGTAAGAGCTTTCCGGCGACCATCGGCGAGGGAACGAATACCTGGTTCGTGAGCGGTCTTTCAGACAGCAAAGCTTACTACTTCCGCTATCAAGGCGTGGCGGGTAGCGCATCCAGTTCATGGTCGCCGGTGGTTGGCCCCGTCACCCCTGGCCAGCCCACAGGCAGCGTCAAAGTCTCCGGCACTGTCACCCTTCCCCTCGCGGCCACCGGCCCGTTATATATCGTCTTTCAGGACCAAGCCTCGAACACACCGAATTACTACCTGCGTATTGCAAACCCCGCAGCTTCGCAAGCCTATACCATCATGCTTCCAGCGGGACTGTATGTATACACCGCATTCGTTGACCAGAACAACAGCGGTGTTGAAGTCAATGGGGATATGCAAACAGCACCCAATACTCCCCTTTTGACCGTGACGGACAGCCCAGTGACCCAGGATATAGCGCTGGTGAACGGCGGCGAGAGCTACGTGACCTGGACGACAAATAACACCCAGACAGTCGGTTCCTCTTCAAGCTCAAAGCAACAGTACTCGATCAATTTCCGGGCGATCGATGGAACCAAACACTTGATCGGCGCCGAACTGCTTTCCGGGCCCAATGCGATCACCGTTCAGGACATCCCCCGGAGCTTTCAAAATCCCGGATATTCGTACTTCTCGAGTATCAATCTCTACGGCACGCCAAGTGTCGGCGACTCCTACTCGCTCCTGCTCACCTACAGCGATGGAACCCAACAGACCTTGACCGAAAAGGTGCCCGGCGTGCTCGGCTACTTTGGCGCCAATCCATCACCAGCGGGCGCGGGTGCAGACCTCACTCCAAACTTTACTTGGATCAACCCTACAGTGGTCGACAGCAACGGTTTTAACTACTTCTACTTGGTCCCGGTCTCCCTTCCCAGTCAGAACGACCCGTTTTTTTTCTGGGGAGGGTACCTTCCAACCAACGTCGAATCAATAACCTGGGGCGCCAACACTTTCACTGGCTCGACACCTCCCGTGTCCTTGGTCGAGGGAGGAGAGTACATGTGGTGGATCGGGACCGAGGACAGCAGTGGCAACCTCTCCAATATGTCCGTGTATTACGATCCGGGCTACACGGGCGTATGGCTCCCCGGAACCAATCCCAGTACGCTGGGAGCGGCGGCAAGGGTTGGCCAACCTTATTTGGGGACGATCACCGCTTCGGGTGGAACCGCACCCTACACCTATACGGTCTATGGACCCGGCGACGGATTGAGCGCTTCCATCAGCGGCGGAACGGCTACCATCAGCGGAACGCCATTAACGGCTGGCCCGATCACCTTTGAGGTGAACGTGAAGGATAGTACCGCCACCTTCTGGTGGGCCGTCTACACCATCAACGTCGGCAATTAGGCAAGAGAGTTGCGTACGCGAAGATCCCAGGTCTCGAAGTTGAGGACCTGGGATTTTTTGCGCTTACTGCGAAGGCGAGTCCGCCAGCGGGTTTACCACTTGAACCGCTCCGTAGCGCTGGCCCGTTGCCAGATGCTCGGAGTAGAGGACCGCTGCGCCGCTGCGCTCGGCGGCTTCGAGAATCATCGCATCCCAGAAGGGAACGCGGTGGCGCATCACAATATCCAGTGCCTCAAGGACCGATGCTGGAGTGTTCGGAACCACTTCCCAGGCTGAGTAGTCGCGAATCAGCAGGCGCACTTCTTCCACCGGCATCGGATTTTCGGCGTGACGGCAAAGGTGAATGCAGAGTTCATGCAGAACCTGGGTGCTCAATGCTCCCCAGCCGGAGCCCCAAAGCTGCTCCAGCAGCATCTGGGCGCGCATGTGCTTGACTCCAGCGGAGCGGTCGTGGGCATAGACGATAATGTCGGAATCGACGAAGCACTTACCGCTCATGCATTTCACCCCTGGAGCGGCTTGGGGTCCAACGCAGGTCATAGCCTGCCCGTAGCCGGGCTATCGCGCTCCTGCGAGCCTGATTGTATCCCTTGCGTTCGCGCACGGCCTCTTCTAGCCGTGTGGCCAGCAAGGCGCTGATGGACGAGCCTTCTCCAGCGGCCAATACACGGGCTTCCTGCAGAAGATCGGCTTCGATCTTCAAGGTAACATTGGTCTTCATGTGGGGCACCTGATTCCGTGTAGCACCAGATTACGTGCTTCGCTTGAGAAATTTCAATAAAAAATTTGCCCAGTACACTTTTGAGGCAACAGCGTTTTCCATATATCGGGGAAGGTTCCCACATCCTGATGGAGTGGCCGATTCCGCGATCGGGTGGGTTTTCTCGCCGTATGCGTCTGATTTTACTCCCCTTGTAACCTCCTATTCATCTTCTACCGGTAACCTGATTTAGGTGATAGCCCAGGTGCCAGAGATCCGCATCTCCCAAGTACAAACACAGCCCGAACACGGCACTCCGGGAGAGCAGCGTTCGGTGCAGGAGCCTCCGCGTGAGCATTCCGCGATTCGGACATTTCTACTGGCGCGGGGCAACTCGGCGATTGCCGATCGAGGATTTCATTGGCTCATGGTGCTCTGCGCTCTGAGCATCTTCGGCATTGTAGTGTTGATTGCCGTTGAGTTGGTGGTACGTTCCAAAATGGCATGGGCCAGCTTTGGATTGGATTTTTTCTATAAGGCGTACGTTGATACTTACACCAAACAGACAGTTTACTGGGATCCTGTAAATGGGCATTTCAGCGCCCTGCCGTTCCTCTATGGCACGCTGGTTTCGTCCTTTCTAGCACTGCTCATGGCGGTGCCGCTGGCGGTAGGCGTCGCAGTGTTTTTGACCGAGATGTGTCCAGGCTGGCTGCGCGCGCCTCTGGCCTTCATTACAGAGTTGCTGGCGGCGATTCCCAGCGTGATTTATGGGCTCTGGGCGGTCTTTGTGCTGGTGCCGCTGCTGCGCGAACATGTCAATCCCTGGCTCATCAAACTATTGGGTTGGACAGGCTTCTTTGCTGACGACAATCCCACCGGGCTGGGCTTCCTAACAGCGGGGGTGATCCTGGCCATCATGATTTTGCCTATCGTTTCATCGCTCACTCGCGAGGTCATGTCAGCGGTCCCCAACTCGCAGCGCGAGGCCGTGCTGGCGCTGGGAGCCACGCGCTGGGAGATGATACGAATGGGTGTGCTGCGCAATGCGCGCATCGGTATCGTGGGCGCCGTGATTCTCGGACTGGGCCGCGCACTGGGCGAAACAATGGCCGTGACAATGGTCATCGGCAACAGCCTGGACATTCAGCGCTCTCTGCTTTCCAACGGAAATACAATGGCGTCTGCTATCGCCAATCAGTTTGCCGAGGCCTCGGGCGATCTGCATTTGAGCGCGCTGATGGAGTTGGGCCTCGCGCTGTTTATTGTCACGATTATCGTGAACGCCTTTGCGCAGTTGCTGGTGTGGGCCGTCACGCGGGGAACGCCGTCACAGGCACATTGAACTACCGGTCAGAGATCAGGAACGAACGCGGGAGAAGAGAAACTGCACACCGAACATAAACTCAAGGCAAGGCTAAGAACGCTGACCGACGGCGCTGCTACCGGGTTGGCGATTCTCTCCACCGTGCTTGTGGTGGCGCCGTTGGTTGCTGTATTCATTTATCTCATCTATCGCGGCGCAAGCTCACTGAGCCTGGACTTCTTCACTCAGGTTCCGAAGCCAGTGGGCGTTGAGGGCGGCGGTATGGCCAATGCGATTGTCGGTTCGGCGATCCTGCTTGGACTGGGTAGCTTGATTGGCGTTCCGATGGGCATCGCAGGCGGCATCTACCTTGCCGAATTCGGGCGCGGCACAAAGTTGGCCAATGCCGTACGCTTCACCGCCGATGTGCTCAACGGCGTCCCTTCGATCGTGATGGGCATCGCTATCTACTCGCTCATCGTGGTGCCTCAGGGCCACTTTTCGGCCTTCTCGGGAGGCGTGGCGCTGGGCGTCATGATGATCCCTACGGTTTGCCGCACCACGGAGGAGATGTTATTGATGGTGCCAAACTCGGTGCGCGAAGCGGCATTGGCTTTAGGCGTACCCAACTGGCGCTCGGTGCTGGCAATCACGGTCAAGACGGCGTCGCCCGGCATCATCACCGGCTGCATGTTGGCCTTTGCCCGCGTGGCCGGCGAGACCGCGCCGTTGATCTTTACCGCCTTTGGCAACGTGGGATGGAGCGAGCGCCTCAACGAACCGATCGCCGCACTGCCGTTGCAGATTTACGTCTATGCTCTGTCGCCTTATGACGAGTGGCACAGGCTGGCGTGGGCGGGGGCGCTGGTGCTGATTGTGCTGATTGTGCTTGCGGTTTCGCTGGTGCGCTTTGTCACTAGCCGCGGCGTAATGAAAGGGGCAAGTTAAGTGGGCGTCGGCATCGAGGTAACCAGCCTGAACGCGTGGTATGGGACCAATCACACGCTGCAGGACATCAATCTGAATATCCCAGCCAACCATGCGACGGCGCTTATCGGTCCGTCGGGCTGCGGCAAGAGCACCTTTGTCCGCTGCATCAATCGCATGCACGAGACCAACCCCATCGCCCGCGTCACCGGCACGGTACTGATTGGCGGGCTCGACGTCTATGCTGACGCCAAGCCGGTGGAGATTCGCCGCCGGGTAGGCATGGTCTTCCAGCGACCCAATCCCTTTCCCACGATGTCCATCTATGACAATGTGGCCGCGGGGCTCAAGCTGAACGGTTATAGCAATCGACAGGCACTGGACGAGATTGTCGAGAAGTCGCTGAGAAATTCTGCGCTGTGGGACGAGGTCAAAGACGATCTCAAAAAGAAATCAGGCGCCAGCCTCTCTGGCGGCCAGCAGCAGCGTCTATGCATCGCTCGCGCACTGGCCGTTGACCCAGAGGTGCTGCTGATGGACGAGCCCGCGTCCGCGCTCGACCCTGTTTCCACTTCAAAAATTGAAGACCTGATCTTCCAATTAAAAACGCAGTACACTATTGTGATTGTGACCCATAATATGCAGCAGGCGGCCCGCGTCGCAGAGAAGACCGGCTTTTTTCTCAACGGCCGCATGGTCGAGTTCGACTCGACCCATAAGATCTTCACCAATCCCGCCGATAAGCGGACTGAGGATTACATCACGGGCAGGTTTGGATGACGCGCATACGTTTTCAGCAAAGCCTGGAAGATCTCAAAGAGCAACTGCTGGTGATGGCCGGTCTTGCCGAACAGGCGATTCAGCGCGCCATCGAGGCTTATCGCGTGCGCGATCTTTCGATCTGCGATCTGGTCAACCGCAGTGAGATAGCCATCAATCGCCTGGAACGCGACATCGATCAAGCAGCCCTCGATCTGCTGGCGATGGAGCAGCCCATGGCTATCGATTTGCGTTTCATTTTGAGCGTCATCAAGATCAACGCCGATCTTGAACGCGTGGGTGATTCCGCTAAGGCCATCAGCGATCGCGTGCGTGCTATCGAACAGATGGCCCAAGTCGAACTGCCGGTCGATATTCCGCGGATGGCCGCCCTGGCCGCAGAAATGGTGCGCAAGAGCCTGCAATCGTTTATCGAGGCCGATGCCGATCTGGCGCGCACAGTGCTCACCATGGACGATGCCGTCGACGGCATGAACCGCGCGGCCTATAAGGCGCTGACCAAAGTGATGGAAGAAGAGAGCCACTTGGCCCCGCAGGCCCTGAATGCGCTAATGATCGCACGCGCGCTGGAGCGCGTAGCGGACCATGCGACCAACATTGCTGAGGATGTGATCTTCTGGGTGCAGGGCGATGACGTCCGCCACTTCAAAGCCATGAAGACCGTCCCCGATCCGCACGCGATGGAGTAAGCGAGGCACTACGGTTCAGTTTCGTCTTTTGGAATAGGCGGCTGAAACGCGAAACCATCTCCGACTTGTTGAAAGCACGGCATTGAGCTATTCGTCGGCAGCGTGACCCGTTTCACTCTCTGAGGTATCTTGTCCTTTCCATTCCCATCATCGATACCTTTGGCTATCTGCCCCTTTTTGGTGAGGTAATCTAGTCGATCCTGAAAAAGTCATTTTCAGGCAATCGCAAACTGTGTTTGGAGGGAG
>CAYTJN010000047.1:0-23730 GCA_964438125.1 uncultured Occallatibacter sp. | reverse complement strand
TCCAGCATCTGTGCGTGTTCGCCCTTATTCATCTCGTCCCACTTCAGCTTTGACCTTTCGAATGTCTCAATGTTCTCTGGATCGGGTACCGACTCAGGAAGCCATCCAAACGCAACAAAATCTCTCTTTCGTCCCTCGGATACCAGCTTGGCCAGCTCAGCGTCATCGTGGGCGGCAAAATATTGGAAGGGAGAGGAAACTGCCCATTCCTCGCCTTGAAACAGCATCGGAATGAATGGTCCAAGCAATACGAGTGCGGCAGCTATCTTTGCGCGATCAATTCCGACAATCTCCCGAAGCCGATCTCCCACCGCTCGATTACCCACCTGGTCATGATTTTGGATGAAACCGATGAACCTTTGTTGCGACAGGTGCCCTGCTGGTCTTCCATGGACTCGATCGCGATATTTTGAATAGACTCCGTCGTAAACAAAAGTTCGCTCCAACGCTTTAGCTAACTGGCCCAGCTCGCCAAAGTCCGCATCGTAGCCTTTGAGGGGTTCGGGACTCAACACGCCAAACAAGGCATGATGAAAGTCATCGTTCCATTGAGCACTCATTCCCAATCCTCCGGCTTCACGAGGAATTACGACTCGCGGATCGTTCAGGTCGCTCTCCGCAATCAGCGTGAGATGACGTCCTAAAGTTGCGCTAAGCGTCTTGACTTCGGCTGCGAGTTGCTCCAGAAAATGAATGGCCGACCTATCGACAAATGCATGCACAGCATCTAATCTCAAGCCGTCCAGATGATAATCGCGCATCCACATCAGCGCGTTATCGCAAAAGAACCTCCGGACTTCGCGCGCGCCCGCATCTTCAAGATTGACAGCACCGCCCCAGGGGGTGCAATGGGATGCCAATAGGTAGGGTCCGAACTTCCCCGCGTAATTTCCTAACGGGCCGAAATGGTTGTACACTACGTCGAGCAAGACCGCGAGCCCCTTGTTATGTGCCGCGTTCACAAATCGTTTCATCGCGTCTGGTCCGCCATAGGCCTGATGAACAGCAAACGGAGCAACACCATCGTAGCCCCATCCCCGATCGCCGGCAAACGTTGCAACGGGCATCAGTTCCACATGGGTCATGCCGATTTCAATGAGATAATCCAGTCTCTCGATCGCCGCATCCAGCGTTCCGTCCGGGGTGAATGTCCCGATGTGCAACTCATAAATGATTGCGCTTTCAAGGGGCGGAGCCTGAAACTTTGCATCGGTCCATTGGAACGAACTCTGGTCGTATAACCGCGACATTCGGTGCACACCCTGTGGCTGCCATAATGAACGAGGATCGGGATAGACCGCCTCGTCATCATTAATCAAATAGCAATAGTCAACACCTGGTACCGCCTCCTCCACGTCCAGGCGCCACCAGCCACACGCGTCCGGCCCATGCATCGGCAGCGTAGTGTCCTTCAACCGCACTGAGACCTTTGTGGGCGACGGAGCCCAGATTTCAAATCGATGCACGGCTACTCCGCTCCCGAATCAGAAGTGCAACCGGAAACTTATGCAACAGCGCCTGCACTCGCAACTTTCCTCCCACGGCCTCTTCGTTTGTGAAGATGTTTCTCCATCGTCCGGGCCTTAACTCTATAGATGTTTCCGCCCAATCGCTACCCAATTTCAATGGCCATCGCGGTACAAACACCGCAATGGAGTCAGCCCGCGTGTATCCGATCAAATGATCACACTTCGCTCCCTCAGCAACGATAGGCATATAAGTTCCTTCTGCGCCAAACCACTCAGGATGGTCGCGCCGCAGAAGCAGCGCGCGATGCACGACCAAGAGCTTTGGCAATCCACTATTCATCTCGCGCATGATCTCATCCATATCTATGTCGCCCTGCAGGTCGCTCAGCATCTTCCGCCGCAATTCATAATCCACCGGTCGACGGTTATCCGGGTCCACCAGGCTCAGATCCCATAACTCGCTGCCTTGATATGTGTCCGGCACACCGGGCGCGGTAAACTTCAAAAGCGTTTGAGACAGGCTGTTGATGCGCCCAGCCTCCAATATGCGACCTACGAAGTTATCCAATTCCGATACGAATTTTTGCGACTCCAGAATCCCATCGATAAACCTTTTCAGAGCTTCTTCGAATTCCTTGTCCGGTTGAGACCACGAAGTCATTTTTTTGGCTTCGCGTGCGGCTTTCTCCATATAAGCGACCAACCGTTCTTTAGAGATAGGCCATACTCCAACGAGTGACTGATAAAGGAAATACTCCGTGTTGCGGTCGGGGTAGTCACCGGTTCGAAACGCCGCATTCTCGCTTGACCAGCGGCTCACGGCAGTCTTCCATTGGTCAGGAATCTCGGTGATTGCCGCCAGCCGAGCCCGCACATCGTCGGAACGCTTCGTGTCATGCGTAGAAAGCGTTGTCATGGTATGCGGGTGGGTCGCTTGCATCTTCGCACAATAGTCATGAAATTCCGACACTGTCAGACCCTTGCTGTCCGGCGCGCCGCCCACTTCATTCAGTCCAATCATACGGTTGTAGCGGTAAAACGCGGTGTCTTCGACTCCCTTGGCCATTACAGGCGAAGTGAATTGCTGGAAGCGCAAAAGAAACTCTGTCTCAAGGCCGCCCCGCGAACGCAATGCCAGAACATCTCCGATAAAATCCAGGATACCGGGGTCTGGATCGTTGGTTCTTTTCTTGGCCTGGGACACGGCCATGTCAATTTGCGCGCGGTCCTCAGCCACAATCTGATCTCGCTCTGGGACCACGTACGTCCGGTAAACTGCGAAGCAAGCTCCCACCTCTCGCAGCGCCCGACGGATCTCAGTACGGGTGTAATCGCGTCGATCGCGGTTATTCTCGCATATCTCCACAAATAGACTTGTTAACCGTTCTACATCGCTGCCCAGTGAATCCAACTCTACGTTCAGTTTCGTTTCGTGCACCAGCGTTTCATAGTCTTGAGATTCATTCGCAAAGTTGTGATAGATCTCGCTCATTTCAATTAAGCCATCTCGTTGCACCAACAAGCTATTGCACACGTTCATGAAGTCGTACCCGCTGGTTCCCTCAATTGGCCAACTCTCGCGTAAGTACTCTCCTCGCTCCAGGATCTTTTCGCCGATAATCCATGCATCGGGCGCCCCGTTTCGCAGCCGCTCGAAATACTGCGCGGGATCGCGTAAGCCGTCTGGATGATCCACACGCACTCCATCGAGCACTCCATTCGCCAGCCACTCCAGAATTCTTTCGTGGGTAGCATCGAAGACGAGTGGGCGCTCCATACGGAGCCCGACGAGAGTATTCACATCGAAGAATCTCCGATAGCCCAATTCGTGCGCCGCCGTTTTCCAGTATGCGAGGCGATATTGCTGCTGATTGAGCATTTGATCCAGAGCTTCGCGATCGCCGTTCAACTCGCCAACCGCTCGTGCAATCGCCGTTAAGACTTCCGGGGTCTCGTCGCACAGGCGTTTTAATAGTCCATAGATCACCGTCTTGTCGCGATGCCTCGCTATCGCGAGCTCACTGTCGTTTGACTCTGGCGATGGCAACCGCGAAAAGCTATCGGCAATGAAGCTCAATGTATCGCTGTATGCATATCCCGCAGCTTTCGAGAGCACATTACACAGTGACCGCGGCGTCACTGGAAAGAGATTGTCCATGTAGCGTACCTGAAAACGCTCGCCATTCTGCTCTACCTTAATTTGTCCCGCACTTAACACCCGGCCATACTGATCCCCTAGCACAGGGATCAGTATTTTATCCAGAAGCCTCTTCTCCACTGGGCGCCAATCGATATCGAACCACGTCGCGTATTGGCTGGATGGACCATTTTCGAGCACATCCCACCAATACCGGTTCTCCTTACCCATCGCCATATGATTGGGAACAATATCAAGAACCTGCCCCAATCCCAGCTTGTGCAGCCGCTGACAGAATTGCCGATGGCCATCTTCGCCCCCGAGTTCATCGTTGATCTTCTGATGGTCGACCACATCGTAGCCATGCATGCTGCCTGGAGCGGCCTGAAGATAAGGGGAGCAATAAACATGGGAGACGCCCAGGTCTTTGAGATAATCAGCAACCTTGAGTGCATCTTCGAAGGGAAACCCTCGATGCAATTGCAGACGGTATGTAGACAGAGGGATTCGCCGCATAGAGGTTGTGGCGCAACTTTACCCGTCACCGCGCGGGCTTAAGAATAAGAGTCAGAACTAAGTCAACGGGTTGTCCGAAAGCCAATCCTGAGCAACTGCTGCATCCCACAACGTTATCGAACTCGAGATGGAGAGCGAGGTTCACAATCGCAAAACTCGTGTTCCTCAGAAGTCAGGACAGCAAAACGACGGCGGCACATGCTTGCCATACTGACCAGCATGTGCCGCCGTCGTTTTGAGTTATCTTTAATTCTTGCTTCAGAACAGACGCGTCTTGTTCTTAACGTCTAGAAGGTGAAGTGGACCGCCAACTGGGCGCTGCGCGGACCGCCGCCGCCAAGATAAGGGTTGCCGCTGCCCACATCCGGTGTCGCCGTAGTGGTTACAAACTGGCCGACCGGGCCAGCTACAAGACGGTTCTGAGCATTCACATATTCATTGCCGGCGCCGAAGGCATCGATGCCGAAGCCCGGCAGCAGCGGGTTGCTAAAATTCGGGTGGTTGAAGATATTGAAGAAATCGCCGCGAAGTTCCATGGTTACGGTTTCGGTCAGGTGAGTGGTCTTGGTCAGCGAGAAATCAAAGTTTGTGTAATTGGTCGAGTTGAAAGCATTGCGGCCCTCACTGCCGGGATGCCAGGTATCACTGGCGCAGTTTCCACTCGCGTCGACACCGACCCATGTGCATGGCGCAGCGAATGCGGCCAAATTCAGCAGGTTTGTGCCACTTGCGCCCGCGTGCGGATCGCCGATAATGTCGGGCCTCCCAAATCCTTCTCCACTCCCGTTATAACCGAAAGGGTTGCCAGCATTCGAGTTTTGAGACTCAAAAAGATAACTGACCGTGTAAGGCTGGCCGGTGGCAAAGTTGAACATTCCGTCAAGCGCCCAACCGCTGGAGATTCGCTTCGCTCGCTGTGACTTGGGAAGATTGTAAGTCCAGAACCATTGAACACGATTCCGCACGTCGAAGTTGGAACTCGCACGATCGCCACGCGGATTAAAACTATCGTCGGGCTGCGATGCATTCGGAACGAAGTCCAGTCCGTCGCTTGCATCGTCGATCGAATGTGCCCATGTGTAGTTCAGCGTAGAGGTTAGATTGTGCCAATTCAGCATCTTCAGCGTCGCTTGCAACGAATTGTAGTTTGAAATTGCGCTGGTCTCTATCTGATTGACATAGTAAAGCGGAATATCTACGAACGAACCGACGGAGTAAGTCGGGAAGCACTGCTGACCATAACTAATCGTTTGGCCGTTTCCGCATTGGTCCACGCTGCCATTCACAATATTGAACTGATTGAGGTCGCGGAAATGGAAAAGGTGGCGTCCTTGCGAGCCAACGTATCCCATCTGCAATGCAACCTTCTTTGCGAGTTGCGATTCGATGTTGAAGTTGTAGGATGCATACCTGGGAGTTACCAGTTTCTGGTCAACGGTAAAGACGCTGCTCGGCGTATAGCCGCCGAAGATCGGGGTGTCCGCGGAAATGATTGAGACCGGGTTGCCGGCAACAGTTCCCGTGGGGAGAGGCGATGCGAAGCCGATTCCATTGAATGCCGGTCCCGCTTCTCCCGCGTTGGTGTTGTAGGCCTGATTGCCCACAAAGAAGTCTTGCGACGCTCCGTCGTAAAAGACTCCGCCGCCGGCTCTGATCACCAGCTTGCCGTCGCCCAACAAGTCGTCAGCCACACTGAGCCGTGGCGCGAAGTTCGTCCAGTCCTTGGGATAAAGCGATGAGGGACCACTTGCTGTCCCTACGGTTTCGAGTCCTCCGGTTTTCACGTTGAAGATGCTGAAGGCATCGTTCTCAGCTCCGATGACTCCGTAGTAATCCCAACGCAAGCCGTAGTCGAGCGTGATTCGGTTGCTCAAGCGCCAGGAATCCAGAGCGTAAGCGCCGCTGCTGTTCTGGTAGGAGTAGCGCGTACCGTACCCTTCGGCGGAACTGCCACCGTCGATCTGGCCCGCCAGGAAATCTTCGATGTTATCGAAGCTCAGCTTACCGCGATGTCCTGAGTCTATAAAGCTGTTGATAAATGTCCGCCGCCACTCGATGCCGGCCTTGTAACTATGGCGGCCTTTGATCAGTGAAACGTTCCCGAAGAGCTGATAATTGGTGTCGACGCGGCCGCGCGAGTCGCTGGCGGTCGAGCCGATCGGGCTGTACGAACCAACGTCGATCGTCGGCAACCCAAGATCGTTGGTGGAGAAGTCAGGGGGCGGCGTGTCGAGACCATACGCTGTATTCGGATTTAATCCGATGTCCTGAGGGATGAACTGTTGCAGGAAACGATTGTAACCGCCGCGAATCTCAACGATCAGATTCGGTTTTGGAATCGATGTATAGGAGAGCGAGACAATATTTACGTGCGTCGGTGTTGAAGTGTTATACCCCGGTGCGCTCGATCCAGTGTAGAGCATGCCAAGAGGAAAGCTCTGCATCCCGTGAGAGTAGAAGTAACGTCCGGTCAGAAGATCGCCGGAGCTGAACAGATGAAGATGCTGATCGGCTTTGACAATTATATTGTCGCTATTGTTGCTGAAAGGCGTGGTGAAAGTCTCGTTGCCGTTACCGGAAGCCGGCAAAGTTCCCCAGGGATTGCTGTCCAGCAACTTCTGAATCACAGGATTGATTCCACTCGCGGGAGTACCTGCGACGATGTCTTGCTGAGTCGGTACTGTGCCTAACTGGGGCAGTCCACCATTTTCTCTCTGCCCCTCGTATGCCAGAAACCAGAACGATTTATCCTTGACGATAGGACCATCCGCCGAACCGCCAAACTGATGGTTAGAGAACGAGTTTTTTGGCTGGTCGACGGTATTGAAGTAATTCCGCGCGGTCAGCGACCCGTTCCGGAAGTACTCGAACGCGCTGCCATGGAAACTATTCGCGCCGCTCTTGGTCACGATGTTAACGGTTGCTCCTGAACTGCGGCCGAACTCAGCCTCCGAGTTACCGGTCACGGGAATCTCAGCCAGCGCGTCCTCGGGAAGAATGGTCCCTGGACAACCCCACACGCCCGCCTGATTGACCGCCGGGAGATTGCGGTAGCCGTCATTCATGTCGGTACCGTCCAACAGATAGTTATTTGAGCGGCCTCGGTTGCCGTTGAGGCTGAACAGGCCGTAAGAGCCGGCAGATTCCGTCGATCCCACGGGATCGCTCGTCGCGCCTGGAACCAGTTCCAACAGCTTGGTGTAGTCGCGACCGTTCACCGGCAACTCAGCGACCTGGGCGGCTTCGATCGAGCCTCCAGTCGTGTTGGTGGTTGTCTCCACCAAAGGGACCTCAGCCGTGACCTGGACCTCTTCCTGGACCGCGCCGGCAGCAAGTCTGGCGTCAGCGCGCGTCGGCGAGCCCACACTAACAGGGATCCCTGTCAGCTTGACGGTGCCGAAGCCTTCCTTTGCGACGGTAATCATATAAGTGCCCAACGGCAACTCTGAGGCCACATATCCGCCCAGATCATTGGTGGTGACCGTGCGGGTCAGCCCAGTGCTGGGGCTGGAGACCATAACTTGCGCCCCAGTTACCGTAGCTCCGCTGCTATCCGTGATTGTGCCTTGGATACTACCGCGGAAAGTTTGAGCATTAGACGTACCGACGAAGATCGGGGAAATAAGCACACAAAATAAAGCAATCGAGAGGCTTCTCATTGGGTGGTGCTCCTGGAGACTCTGATTTATGGATTTGCACAAATTTTAACACACCCCGCAGTTTTCCGAGAAAAGATGAACGAGGAAATCACAGACGGTTGTTATTCATCGCCTCCAAGCAGCCGGAGCAATAGACGATGATCCAACGCCGATCAGCGAGAATCTATCTTCTCTGCCAAATGCCATCAGGCCGATTCAAAGTACGAATTTCAACGCTCCAGCGCGGTCGCTCGCCTGCTTGACGAATGCTTGTTCTTCTGTCGAGCTGGCCTGGATGGAGTCGAGGTTGACGGAAACGTTGGCCAGCGCTGATTCAATCGCAGCTCTGGAAAGTGCGATTGCGGTCGTCAGATCCGATCGCATGTTAGCACTGGTGATCGGCCTGAGCATTGCAGCGATTTCAGCAACTTTGGCGGCTCTTTCAGCTACGCTTAGTGGCACTTCGGCCGCCAACTTCAGCGCCGCGTTAATTGCCGTGACGCCGTCTAATGTCTCCTTCGCAGCCTTGTAGGCCTTCATCACCGCGCTATAAGACTCGGCGTCGGCGTCGATGGCAGACTTCAATTCCTCGCGGAGTTGACTTAGCTTGTCGATAGCATCGGTCAATTGGCTTTCGTGCTGCAGGTACGCTTTCTTGCTACGCGACATTGAGGCAACCATGCCGGCCAGCCCGGCGGCCATGGCTGCCGCTGCCGCGGCCGCGCTGCCTCCGCCGGGAGTCGCGGTTGGAGCGGCCAACTCATCGATGAAGCGGGCTACTCCGGCACTCAGGGAACCTGCTGCCGGTTTGCCGCTCATGACTGTGGCGAGGCGGTTTTCCAAGATGAGTGAGGAATCGAAGTTCTCCACTTGCAGAAACCACTCCGCAGCCTGTTCCAAAGCTCTTTTCGGAATCAGTCCGACGATTTCGCTGGAGAAAGGAACGACGCCATAACGCTGCGCTTCGCGTCGGACAAACTCGAAGACGCGATGGATAGGAGTCGCTTCGTAGTCGGTGAGGTTCATCGAAACCTGGGCCAAGCCGCGCACTAAAAAGCCCGCACCTTTTACATTGCGGAGGCCGCCCGAGGAGAAGCGAACGGCCTTCGCGATCTTTTTGGCGATGGCGACATCCGGGGTATTGAGAAAAACATTGTAGGCGATCAGAGGCTTGCGCGCTCCGACTGCGGTGACGCCGGCGGTTGGATGAACACGGGATTCGCCGAAGTCAGGCTTGCGAGTTGGATTGGTGGCAATCTCATCGCGAATGCCCTCGAACTGGCCGCGCCTGACATCTTCCAGATTCTGCCGTTCGGGCGTGGTGGCGGCGGCCTCGTAGAGATAAACCGGGATCGCGAATCGCCTCGCGATTTCGGCGCCGACGTGGCGGGCCATGACGACGCAGTCTTCGAGCGTAACGCCCTCGATGGGGATAAAAGGAATGACGTCGGCGGCGCCCATGCGCGGGTGCGCGCCTTTGTGCTGCGTGAGGTCGATCAAGTCGGCGGCTTTGCCTGCGCCGCGAATGGCTGCTTCCTGGATAGCTTCGCGATCGCCGACGAGAGTAATGACGCAGCGGTTATGGTCGGCATCCATCTCTCGGTCAAGAAAATAGACGCCGGGAATCCGCATGGCTTCGACAATGGCATCGACTTTTGCCGTGTCACGGCCTTCAGAGAAATTGGGAACGCATTCAACGAGAGTGTTGGGCACGGTAGAAGAATAAAGAGCCGCGGCGGGTGCAGGCAAACAAAGGTGCGAGCAACTCAGATAGGTTCCGTGTCAGCCAGACCTGATCGGTCTGCATCAAGGATGGTTTACCCGCCAAACGGAGGGTCCTTACTGCCTGAGTCCCAAGCCCTGGAACTCCTGCTTGCTCTGGGTCAACGGAGTGCCCCGTTTCTGCTGGCCACGGAATGTTCTTTCGCAGACATTCAGAATCGCGTGCCGCATGGAATAAGGCTTGGAGAGAGCGTCGATTGTCTGTCCCTGCTCGACGTCGTCCTTCGATTCATCAGACTGTGTCGATTGCAGGTGCCATTGGCCGTCCGAGCCCCTCGCGTACATTGCGCCCTGGAAGATGCGCGATTCGCTGACCGCGTTGAGCATGATCGTTTCCCAAGCGTTCCGGGTCTCCATACGGCGGCGAATCTCTTGTTGCACCGCGTCAATTTCACCGTTCAGCCGTGACGTCTCAGAACTGGCAAGGTCCAGACAACCGGGCTTTGATTCGCCTACGGTGTTGAGCACGATCGTGCCCCAGGCATCCTTGGTTTCGTCATGGAGGTGAATGTTACTTTGCAACGCTTCAATCTCCAGGTCGAGCTGGTGCAGGTGCCAGTGGCCGTCCTCACCCTTTTCATAGGTGATGCTCTTGGAGATGTGGATTTCGCTTCCAGCATTCCGAACGATTCTGTCCCATGCAACTTTGGTTTCGGTGTGGCGGCCGATCTCTTCCTGGACTCCTTCAATTTCCCGGTCCAGGCGGGCGCGCTCAGCGGTGGCGATTTTCAAGTAGTCGGCATGCATTTCCGCATTGCTCACGATCGTTTCCCAGGCGCTTTTGGTCTCGTTATGCAGATCGATCTTTCCCTGCAGAACTTCAATCTCCCTGTCCAACCGCTCCGTTTCTTGCTTGGCAAAGTCCAGACAGCTATTGGTCATCGCTCAGCACCTCGCACACGAGTTCTCTCGTGTAAACTTTTGTAACATAACAATGAACTAAGGTGCAATGGTATTTCAGAGGCAATCAGGAAGTTACGGAAGGAGCGTAGTGAGCTACGTCACCTCATGTCGGTAGATTGGTTTACCACTTAATTACCTGCGAGGTTTTGAAAATATTGGAGGGGGGGTGGGGGTACCCCATGCGATTTCGCTTTTTCGAACCATTGTTGGTCCACTTTTGTCGTGTCGTGCCGGGATTGTTTCGATCAAAGAGTGCTCTGCTGTTGTGCTCGTTCGATCGGACATACATACAGTGTGCGCTCGAGGCCATGAATTATCTGCAAAGTCGCGGAGCAAAGTGCTACAAGGCTCGAGTTCCTCTACGGCCAGAAAGGCAAACGCAATCCTCGGTCGCGGTGGTGCACTTAGCCCGTGGCAAAGGCGCGGATGTAAACTAGCCTCCATGAAGCGCCTAGCCCTTTTTCTCGCCCTGCTCTTCCCCGTCACAGCCGCCGCACAATCGTTCTCGGTCACCTTCTCCAAAGAACTCAGCGGCCAACCGCTCGATGGACGGCTGCTGCTGGTTCTTTCAAATGACCCGAGTGATGAGCCACGCAACCAGATCGACGACTCGCCGCGCTCACAGATGGTCTTTGGCCTGACGGTAGATGGATGGCAGCCGGGCCAGCCCGCAGTGGTCGACGCAAGCGCATGGGGTTATCCGGTCCGCAGCCTCGAAGATGTTCCGGCCGGGGAGTACACGGTCCAGGCCGTGCTGAACAAATACGAGACCTTTCATCGCGCAGACGGAAAGACAATAAAGCTTCACATGGACCAGGGCGAAGGGCAGCTTTGGTACCGCTCGCCGGGCAACCTGATTTCGAAGCCGGAGAAGATCACGCTGAATCCAGGCGGCAAAATCTCCGTCGCGCTCACCGACGTCATTCCGCCGATCGTCCCCCCTGCCGACACCAAGTACATACGCCACATTCACATTCAGAGCTCATTGCTGAGCAAGTTCTGGGGCAGGCCCATGTTTTTGAGCGCCATCGTTTTAGTTCCCGAGGGCTTTGACGACCATCCCAAGGCACACTTCCCGCTGCTGATCTTCCACGACCATTTTGCGGACGACTTTACCGACTTCCGCACCACACCGCCGGACCCGAAGCTGAAGCCCGACTATAGCGAACGCTTCCATCTGGCCGGCTATAACCGCATCCAGCAGCAGGAGGGTTACAAGTTCTACCAGCAGTGGATCGCACCCGGTTTTCCGCGCGTGCTGATCGTGAAGATTCAGCACGCCAACCCCTACTATGACGACTCCTATGCGGTAAACTCGGCCAACGTGGGCCCCTACGGCGATGCCATCGAAACAGAGCTGATCCCGGCCATCGAGAAGCAATTTCACGCAATTGGCGAGGGGTGGGCGCGGTTCACTTACGGTGGCTCGACGGGCGGATGGGAGGCTCTGGCCGTGCAGATTCTCTATCCGGAGCACTATAACGGCGCATTTGCCGCCTGTCCCGACCCCATCGACTTCCACGCCTTCACAAACATCGATCTCTATAACGACAAGAACGCTTTTTATATAGAGGGCGCGCACAAACGCGTCGCACAACCGGCGATGCGCGATTACCTGGGCCATACCTTTATCACGACGGAAGAGATCAACGCCTACGAACTGGCTCTGGGCGATCATGGCCGCAGTGGCGAGCAATTCGACATCTGGCAGGCGGTCTACGGGCCGGTGGGCGACGACGGCTATCCGCAGCCCATTTTCGATAAAGTGACGGGCGAGATCGATCACAATGTGGCCAATTATTGGCGTGATCACTATGACCTGGAGGCGATCCTGGAGCGGGACTGGGCCAAGCTTGGGCCGGAATTAGAGGGAAAGATTCACATCTATGTAGGTTCCGACGATACTTACTTTTTGAATAATGCCGTCTACCGCATGGAGGACCTTCTCAACTCCAAGAACGATCCGCCGTATGGCGGCGAAATAACCTACGGACCGCGCGCCGAGCACTGCTGGAACGGCGACCCCACGCAGCCTAACGCCTGGTCGCGGCTGCACTACGATACGCAGTACCTTCCGAAGATCCTCCAACGAATTCAAGACACCGCGCCCAAGGGAGCTGACCTGACCAGTTGGCGGTATTAGCTTCCCGCAGAGATTTTACGCTCGCTTTTAACATCGACGCAGGTCGCAATCGACAAACCCCCGGCGCTGGCAATCTCTAGTTTTTTTGTGTAAACAAGCGCGGCCTGCCCCAACGGGTAGAAATTCTCTTTCCTGCCGGAGCACTTATAGCCTTGCGACTCGTAGAGCCGGATGGCGCCAGCATTCTCAGCCCCCACATGCAGTGAGATCGAGCAGGCGCCCGCACCCCCCGCGGAGCGTTCCATTCGGTGGAGCAACTCCCCTGCAACACCTTGGCGGCGTGCATCCGGGGCGACCTCAATGGTCTGAATGTAAGCTGTGGTCTCGCCTTTGTGCGCATTCCACTCGACAATCGCGAATCCGGCGATCCGGCTGCTCTGCTCGGCAATCCAGGTTGCGGAATCAGGATGTTGAACAAGGGCACGCATCATGCGGCGGCTGAATCGAAAGGGCGGCTTAAAACAAAGTTCTTCGAGAGAGTAGAGCTGATCGAAGTCATCGAGAGCGTACGGGCGGTAGTTCACAGTTCAACTCTAAGGCAGATGGAAAGCAAGAAGCCACCCCCGTTTATGAGATGGCTTCCTGTGCGCACGCAAAACGGCAGCAGTTAGACCTTCGCTTCAAGGCTCGCGATTACGTCGAAGAAGCGCTGATCGAGACGGCGGTTAGTGGCAATGGCATCCTTGATGGGGATGTCGGTGATGTCGAGGCCCTGGAGCACAGCGATGCGGCCCCATTTCTTGTCGTGAACCATGTCGATGGCATGCAGTCCATAGCGCTGGCCGAGGGTACGGTCATAGGCTGTGGGAACGCCGCCGCGCTGGGTATGGCCGAGGTTGACCGAGCGGGTCTCGTAGCCGGTCTTCTCTTCGATCAGCTCGGCCAGCTTTTCGCCGATGCCGGACAAGCGCGCGTGGCCAAAGGAGTCCAGCTTGGCCTTTTCGTTGATGACCTGGCCGAGCGCGGGCAGCTTTGCACCCTCGGCCACCACCACAACGCCGTAGTGCTTGCCGTGATCGTAGTTGTACTTGAGCAGCTTGCAAACATGGTCGATGTCAATGTCTTTCTCAGGCACCAGAGTTACGTGCGCTCCACCTGCCACGCCGCAGGCATACGCGATCCAGCCGGCATCGCGGCCCATCACCTCGACCACGATTACACGATTGTGCGAGTCGGCGGTGGTGTGAATGCGGTCGACGGCCTCGGTGGCGATCATCACAGCAGTGTCGAAGCCGAAGGTTTGGTCGGTTCCGCTGATGTCGTTGTCGATGGTCTTGGGCACACCAACGCTGGGCACGCCGTTCTCACTAAGGAACAACGTTACCGACTGCGTGTCGTCGCCGCCGAGGGCAATCAGCGCGTCGATCTTGTTGGCCTTCAGAACTTCCTGGACCTTGTCGATGCCGCCAGGGATCTTCTTCACATTGGTGCGCGAAGAATGCAGAATGGTGCCGCCCCTCAACTGAATGCCATCGACAGCATCCAGGGTCAGCGGGATGAAGTTATTGTCCAGCACGCCTTTCCAGCCGTTGAGGAAGCCGATGAACTCATCGCCATAGTGGTTGATGCCCTTGCGCACAGCCGCATAGATTACCGCATTCAATCCGGGGCAGTCGCCGCCGCCGGTCAACAAAGCAACTCGCATCGTAGAATCTCCTGATCGAAGGCGCGGCTTTGAATGCCGGGCCGGGAATCTCTCATAGAATTGTGGGTCCAGAGCGGGCTAACCGCCGAACTCGACGCCTTAAGCAGTTTAACCTACCGCTGTAAAGGCAAATCGTGATCGCGCTCACGATGGGCATGCTGCCGATGATTGGAAAGAGGAGGGCACGAAGTGCTTCAATGGGATATGCCCGGAACCGGTGCACTACTATTGCTGGCCTTCGCCGGCCTCGTCGTCATTCTGCTGCTGATCCTGCTGCAGTTGACCCGGCTGGGATATCTGGTCCGCTCTACCATCCCAGACCGGCCGCGTCGGCGCATGTTCATTGCCTCGGTCTCCTTTTTGTTTACCTTCGCGGGGGTTCGCATCCTGGTTCACCGGATCGTGAATCACGAGGGTCACTTCCAGTGGGTGATGGTGCATGGGATGCATATTCACCACCTGGTCTGGGGGATCCTGATTCTACTTTTAGTGGGCTACGGCTGGTTGCTGGACCTGGGACGGTCGCACTCTCCCATATCGATCTTCTTCAGCAGGCTGATGTCGGTGGGCTACGGAGTAGGAGCGGCCCTCACCCTCGACGAATTCGCCATCTGGCTCGATCTCGATCCGGATGCTTACTGGTCGCACGGGCGTCTCAGTATCGATGCGGTAATTTTGTTCGGCAGTCTGTTGGCCGTAGGCGCGTGGGGTGCGCCCTTCTTTCGCGGCCTAAGCCTCATGTGGGCCAACCGAGCCCTCTTTGGCAGAGGAATAGGCCGAGGATTGAGCTTCCCTATTCGCCGTGCGCGGTTGCTTCGTCCGCGTAAAGTGCGTCGATCAAGGCCGCGTATCGTTCCGTGATCACGCGCCTTTTCAGCTTCATTGAAGGCGTCAGCTCGCCTGTCTCCTGGGACCACTCGTCGGCGACGACCCGGAAGCGCTTCAGGCTTTCAAAGTTGGCCAGATTGCCGTTGACCTCGCGCACAATCTCCGCATAAAGAGCGACCACCCGGGGTTCGGCCACCAGTTCGGTACGCTCCTTCGAATCCAATCCGTGGTTGCGGGCCCACTCTTCAAGCGCCGGAAAGTTCGGTGAGAGGATGGCCGAGATGAACTTGTGGCGGTCGCCGACCAAAGCGGCCTGGGCAACGTAAAGACTGTTCTTAAGCTTATTTTCGATGGGTTGAGGGGCTACCATCTTGCCCCCCGAGGTCTTCAGCAGTTCTTTTTTGCGGTCGGTGATATAGAGGAAGCCATCGGCGTCGATATGCGCTATATCCCCCGTTTGGAACCAGCCTTCCGAATCCAGACATTCCGCGGTCATGGCCGGCTTCTTCCAATAACCCGAAAAGACCGAAGGTCCGCGAACCAGTAACTCGCCATCCGCGGCTAGTTTCAGCTCGATATTGGGCATCGGCATGCCGACAGCTCCCATCCGATGAGTGAGAGGCGTGTTGAGAGCGACAACCGGCGAGGTCTCAGTCAGCCCGTATCCCTCCCAAAGGGCGATTCCCACCGAGGCGAACCACTTTGCGGTGTCGATGCCAAGCGGTGCACCGCCAACAACGAAGATTTTTACTCGGCCGCCGAAGGCCTCGCGCACCTTGGAATAAGCAAGCTTATTTGCCAGCTTCCACAGAACCGAAGTGGGCTGGCGGCCATCGTAGACCACGTCGCGGTATTTCCCGCCTACGCCAATGGCCCAGGCGAGGATCCGCTTCTTGACCGGGGAGAGCGCTGCGCGGCGTTCAACCTCCTGACGAATCTTCTCGAAGACTCTCGGCACGCCAACAAAAACCGTAGGATGAACCTCTCGCATGGCAATGGGCAATTTGTCGAACTTTGAACAATAGGCTACCTGCGCTCCCGATGTGTACATTACATAATCCAGCGCACGAGCGGTGATGTGCGATAGAGGCAGGAACGAGATACACGCGTCGTCTGGTGTAAAGCCGAAATCGGCGGCGGCAATGTTCTGGTTCGCGGCGATGTTCCCGTGGGTAAGCGCTACGCCTTTGGGCTCTCCGGTGGTCCCAGACGTGTAGATCAGTGTCGCCAGATCCGTGGGCGCAACCGAGCGCACCAGCGCATCGAAGACCGCATCGCGTTCAGAGCCGCGTTCGTCGGCTCCGGCCATGACCTCGCTGAAAGCAACAGCGCCAGAGGGCACCGCCGCGGAGTCCATGATCAGAATTCGATCGAGGGGTGTTTGCTCGCGCACCGCGTTCAGCTTATCGAATTGCTGACGTGTCGAGACAACAGCGACACGGCAACCGGCGTCTTGCACCAGTTCGGCGATCTGTTCACCGGGTAGCGTGGGGTAGATGGGAACATTGACTGCGCCGACGGCCAGGGTGGCGAAGTCAGTGATTGCCCACTCCCACCGGTTTTCGCCGACGAGTGCAACGCGGTCGCCCTTGTGCACGCCCCAACCCAGGAAGGCCTTGGCCAGCGCTCGAACCCGCTGGTAGATCTGATCGGAGGAAACCGGTTGCCAATGACCAAATTCGTCCTGCCAGAGAATTGCTCGGGGATTGCCTGAAGCAGCAACGCGGCAAAAGAGATCATTGATGGTGGAGAGTAGGGTTTTACCGGCCGCGATCATGACGAGAGTGTAACAGCGTGCGGTCTATTCGGCGAAGAGGCCACATGCCGAAATCCATTGCCCCTGCCCTGCTCGGATTACGATTGAGAGGTACGCAGAGGTTGAGCCTCTCGCTGCGGCTTGGCTGCGGACCCGAGTGGCCCTTGATGGTAATACTGGTAAATGGCTCGGATTCGAGCCACCGAATTGCGATCACAACCGAAAAGAAAGGGACCGCGCTTCATGCAATCCACAGGGGCCTCCAGAAGCCGGTTCTACCGTCCAGAACTGGACGTCGTTCGATTCCTCGCTTTTCTGCTTGTATTCCTCGTCCACACTGTGCCGTCAACTCGCGATCCCCGAGTTGCCCATCTGCTGAAGGGCTTCGGTCCGGCCTTCGATGCAATCGGCGATGCTTGCGGATTTGGCCTGAGCCTCTTCTTTGCCCTCAGTGCATTCCTGATCTGCGAATTGCTGCTCCGCGAACGCGAAGCCACGGGCGGCGTCGAAATCAGACAATTCTATATTCGCCGAATCCTGCGCATCTGGCCGCTCTACTATCTTGGCCTGGCGCTCGGGGTCGCATTCGCTCTCCTGCCCGGTAGCGCCCACGCAGAGATTGCCAAGATGGGCTGGTTTGCCATCTTCCTGGGCGCCTGGTATTGCGCAATTCATGGCCAACTGCTAAATCCGGCCAATACATTGTGGAGCATCTCCGTCGAGGAGCAATTCTATCTCTTCGCTCCCTGGACGATTAAATGGCTTGGCCGCAAATCGCTTTATGGCTTCTGCATGGCGCTCATCCTTGTCGCCAATGCCTGGCTTTTCTACCTGGGAAGGGTCCATGCACCTTTCGTGAGCATCTGGGCCAACACTTTTGTTGAATTCGAGTGCTTCGCCGCAGGCATCATCTTGTGCCTTGCACTTCGAGGCCGGTTGCCCAAATTTGCGGTCTGGCAACGAACGGCGCTACTAGCGTCGGGGCTTGCTTGCTGGTTCTATGCCTGCTACGGACTGCACGCCTTCTTCGGCAGCTATGGTGGAAAAAACCCCGGCAGCTGGCCGCTCATCTTCGGCTGGGTGCTGGCCACGCTGGGATGCGTCTTGCTTTTACTGGCATTCCTGGGATTGGATCAAAAACTGCTCCCTGGCTGGGCCATCTATCTGGGACGCATCTCGTTCGGCCTCTATGTATTTCATCAGTTTGTCATTGACGCGATGGATCGTCTCATCATCAGAAATATCGCTGCACTCAATGATCCGATGATCAACAATTTGAAGGGACTTATCTACCTGCTCAATTTCGGGCTTACTCTGGGACTAACTATTCTGATCGCGGCTCTCTCCTACCGCTATTTCGAGTCGCCGTTTCTGCGCATGAAGAAACGCCACTCAATCATCGAAAGCCAGCCGATCCTCGGAGGAGGCTAAAGGTTGCAGTCGATGACTAATTATGATTGACGGGCCATCAAGGCAATCATTGGGGTTCACGCACCGATGCGGCTACCATGCTCGATTAAAATAAGGACAGACCAACGCAAATTCCACAATTTTGACTTTGCATACTTATGCACCATTGCTGTATATTTATACGAGTGCGCTCACTGCGAGCCGCTTTTTTTGTTTTCGGGAAACGTGAATGAAGACTCTGCGGCATAATGCGATTCGTGAACTCGTGACCCACGCCCAGGTGGCAAACCAGGACGAATTGCGACGCAAGCTTCGCCGCCGCGGCTTTGCCGTGACTCAAGCCACACTCTCACGTGACATTCACGAACTGAGACTTTCGAAGGGTCCCGGCGGCTACACTTTATCGAGTGGAGCCAACGGAAATGGTCTCGGTCTGGCCGTCGAGGACAATAGCCCGCCTTCAGTGGCCGAGATGATTGAGAGCTTCGGAATGCGTGTGAAGCAGGCCATGAATCAGGTCGTAGTTGGCACAGTGATGGGCGGCGCCCAACCCCTGGCCGCGGCCATCGATTATGAAGCGTGGCCCGATGTTGTAGGAACCGTTGCCGGAGACGACACGGTGTTGGTGATCTGCCCCGATGTTCGCAGGGCGATCGAAGTAGAATCCCGATTGAGGACGATGCTGGAGTCATGACAGATAAAGTGCAAACGGCAGTGGTGGGTGTGACAGGGTACGCGGGCGCGGAATTGGCCAGGCTGCTCGTACGGCACCCTCGCCTGAAAGGAAAGCCCCCGGTCTTTGCTGGCCGTGTCGATGAAAAAGACGCGGCGCGGGGGGGCGTGCCTCTGAGTGAGATTCATCCGCAACTGGCGGACAGTCATGGTCACGGAGCGCTGCGCCAGCAACCGTTTTCCTGGGATCTGTTGACCGACCTCGATGTCGACGTTCTCTTCCTCGCTACGCCGCACGAGCAATCGCGCGAGTGGGTGCCGGAGGCGTTGGCGCGCGGCATTCGAGTTATCGACCTGAGCGGCGCATGGCGGCTTACCGAGACAGAGAATCGCGCCGTTTATGCATTCGACGACAAGGATGCCAGGCTCGCCGAAGAGACGCAGGAACAGGCCGTTTACGGATTGCCGGAGTTGCATCGCATGGAGATTGCTGGTGCGCGCCTGGTCGCCAATCCCGGCTGTTATGCGACCTCTATCATTTTGCCTCTTCGGCCCTTGGTGGCTGCTGGGATGATTGACCTGACATGCGGCATTGTAGCCGACGCTAAAAGCGGCGTGAGTGGTGCGGGTAAGGCGCCCACCGCGAAAACGCATTTCATTTCTGTGGCCGATAACCTCTCGGCCTACGGCGCTTTTACCCATCGCCACACTGGCGAATTGCTTGAACAGATCGGTATCGACGCCAGCGAGATTACTTTTACACCGCACTTGCTGCCCATTCCTCGCGGTATTCTCTCTACGATTTATGTCCGCTTCAATAAGCCACAGACCAAGGAAAGCGTGGGGCGACTTTACCACGAGTTTTTTGCGGGAAGTCCCATGGTCCGCCTCTACGATAAGACGTTGCCGCAGATTCAATACTCAGTCAACACCTGCTACGCGGATATCGGCTTCCAACTCTCCGCCGACGGCCGCAGGGCTGTGATTGTCAGTTGCCTCGATAATCTACTGAAGGGCGCTGCCAGCCAGGCCGTGCAGAATCTGAATGTGATGCTTGGCTGGCCTGAATCGGAAGGCCTTGAGTGAAAGTCAGCGCGGTGGAGGGCTCTGAATGAAGTACGTCGTAAAGCTAGGTGGGGCTGGTCTCGAGAATCCTTCGCTGCTGGAAGGTTGTACGCACGCGATCGCCGAACTGGTGCGCGACGGACATCAGGTGGCCGTGGTTCACGGCGGCGGCGTACAACTGACGCGAATGCTGAAAGCCCTGGGCAAGCAAAGCGAATTCATCAACGGATTGCGCGTGACCGACGCCGAGACCCGCGACGTTGCTCTGATGGTTCTGGCCGGAAAGGTGAACAAAGGTCTCGTCGCAGCCTTGGGATCGCTCGGCATCCAGGCAATGGGACTGTCAGGCGGTGACGGCTTGATCTTTCGCGCGCGCAAAAAGCGCACCGCGCCCGATCTAGGATTTGTGGGCGAGATTGCATCGAGCGATCCGCGCTGGCTTGAGGCTATCTGGAATATGTCCGGCGTGCCCGTGCTCTCGTCGATCGCCCTCGGTTTTGATGGCGAGTATTACAACGTGAATGCAGACGAGATGGCTGCATCTTGTGCTATTGCATGCCACGCCGATGCTCTTGTCTTCCTCACCGACGTGCCCGGAGTTAAGGGCGTCACCGGCGAGGTCTTGCGATGGCTATCGATTGATCAGATCGCCGAGATGGCCAAAAGCGCCGTCATTTCCGGCGGCATGTTACCCAAGCTCGGCGCTTGCCGCGAAGCTCTTTTGAACGGCGTAAAGCGCGTAAGAATTTTACCCGCGGAAGCGGCCCGTTCCCTGCCCGATCTGTGCACTTCCCGCGTAGCATTCGGCACCGAAGTAATGGTGGCCTAAGGAAATCTAAGGAGAAGAAATGACCAAGCTCGAACAAATTCAAGCTACCGAAGCGCGACTGCTGATTCACACCTACGATCGCTTTCCTGTTTTGTTTGTCGCTGGCGAAGATGTTCATCTGATTGATGAAAAGGGCGACCGATATCTCGATCTGCTCAGCGGCATCGGCGTCAACGCGCTGGGCTATAGCAACAAGGTGATTCAGGATACGATCGCCGAGCAGAGCCGCACGCTGATTAACGCATCGAACTACTACTTCAATGACAAGATGGCCGGACTGGCCGAGCGCGTCACGCGGATCACAGGCATGGATCGCGCTTATTTTGGCAACTCCGGCTGCGAGGCTGTCGAGGCTGCGCTCAAACTGGCGCGCGCTCACGCAGGCCTCCTGCGCGAAGAAGGCAAGCAGATCGGCACAAAGTTTCTTGCGCTCGAACAGAGTTTTCATGGACGTACGTTTGGCGCGATCTCGGCAACTTACAAAGAGAAATATCGCGCGCCCTTTGAGCCTGTCGTTCCAGGCTTCGAATTTGTAAAGTTCAACGATGTTGACGATCTGCGCGCCAAGTTCTCCAATGAGGTCTGCGGCATCCTGCTCGAAGCGATTCAAGGCGAAGGCGGCGTGCGTCCCCTGTCCCAGGAGTTCTTCGCGGAGGCACGCAAGCTGGCCGATTCGACCGGCGCGCTGTTGATCGTCGACGAGATTCAGGCCGGACTGGGCCGCACCGGAAAGTGGTGCGCCTATCAGCACTTCGGCATCAAGCCCGACATCACAACCCTGGCCAAGCCACTCGCTGGCGGCATCCCCATGAGCGCAACGCTCTGCACCAATGAGGTTGCGCGCGCCTTTCATGCCGGCATGCACGGAACGACCTTCGGCGGCGGCCCATTTGCCTGCGCTGTCGCGTCGGCAGTGATCGATTACATCGAAGAAAACGATCTTCTCGCCCACGTGGTCAAGATCGGCGATTACTTCCAGGCGGAGCTCACAAAGCTTGCCGAGCGCCATCCCTGCATCATTGACATTCGCGGCAAGGGGCTGATGATTGCGGCTGAACTCAACTCCGCCGACCTGGCAAAGCATGCCGTCACCGAGATGCTGAAGCATCACGTAATCATCAACCAAACCAGCGATACGGTGCTGCGCTTCCTCCCGCCTTTTATCTTCGAGCGCATTCACGTGGATACTACTGTTGCCGCGCTCGATGCGGTCTTCACCGCATACGCCGTGGCCCAGGCAGCCGTTCCATCTTCCGTTGGAGGTCAAACTCATGGCTAGCAAAACTCTCGTCGAAGCACCGGTGGTTCCCGTCGGAAAAGACCCTGACATTCTTGCCGCTTCTGTGCGTCTGAAAGGCGAAGATATGTGCTCTATCGCCGACCTGACCAGCGCAGAAGTGCGCGCGATTCTAAAACTCGGTCACGATGTCAAGCACAACCCGCGCGACTATCGTCATGCTCTCGACATGAAGCAAATGGTGCTGATGTTTGAGAAGGCCAGCCTGCGCACGCGCCTCAGTTTCGAGGCCGGCATCAATACCATGGGCGGTAATGCGATCTTCGTCGACCAAACCAACTCGCCGCTGGGTGAGCGCGAATCCATCGCTGATGTGGCGCGCAACGTCGAGCGCTGGGTCGATGTGATCGTGCTTCGCACCTATGCGCACGACACAATCACTGAGATGGCAGCGAATTCAAAGGTGCCGATTATCAACGCACTCTCTGACTTCGAGCATCCCTGCCAGGCATTGGCTGATTTCATGACTCTCGATGAGCATTTCGGCGGAACGGCTGGTCTTAGCTTCACTTACGTCGGCGACGGCAATAACGTCTGCCACTCACTGATGCTCACGGGCGCGCAACTGGGCGCAAATGTTACCGTTGCCACGCCACGCGGCTACTCGCCCGACATCGAGATTGTCACTCTTGCTCGCGACATCGCGCAGGTCAACAACTGCGAACTCCGTCTATTGCAAGATCCGCAGGCCGCTGTCGAAGGCGCCGACGCGGTCTATACGGACGTGTGTGTCAGCATGGGCTTCGAGCACGAATCCACCAAGCGAGAGCCAATCTTCAGGCCCTTCCAGGTGAACGAAGCACTCATGGCGAAAGCCAAGCCAAACGCGGTCTTTATGCATTGCCTGCCCGCCCGTCGCAACGCCGAAGTGACCGATGCCGTGCTCGACGGCCCGCAGTCGATCGCCTTCGATCAGGCCGAGAATCGCCTGCACGCGCAGAAGGCTCTGCTGCTCCTGCTGCTCGGCGGACTGGCGAACGTCGCGAGTTTTCAGTGAGCGGTAGTCCGTGGACAATTTCGACGAAAGAAAGAACGGATGGAAGCGTTTTCGGTTAGCTTCGCGGTCTTCATACGAGGAGATTTAGCTTATGACAGACTGGTTTGCGCGCCCCGTTCTACACGTCAAAGACGTCGACGCCTCACTTCATTTTTACGCTAGGCAGCTCGGCTTTACGAGCCCCTGGCGCCACAACGAGGACGGAAGAGCGGATGTCGCGCAGGTCGAACGGCCGGGCTGCGTGCTCATCCTGGCCAACAGCTGGCCAGAGAAGGCCGGCAAGGGGCTGATATTCATCTCCGTGAACGAGACGCGCGAAGACCAGACGGCCGCATTGGACGTGCTGCGCGCAGAGTTCGAGGCCAAAGGCGTTCCAGTCAAGGAGAGCTGGTGGGGCTACCGGCTCCTGGTCGTCGATGATCCAGACGGCAATCAGCTCTTCTTCAACTATCCAAACGAGACTCAGGCGGAACCTGACCTCTAATTTCTGACCCCAACGAAAGGCTTCTCCCAGCATGTCCGTAATTCTTGAATCGCTGCCCGTCGGCCAAAAGGTTGGCATCGCCTTTTCCGGTGGGCTTGACACTTCCGCCGCCCTGCACTGGATGAAGCAGAAGGGCGCGATCCCTTACGCCTATACAGC
>CAYTJN010000046.1:0-23887 GCA_964438125.1 uncultured Occallatibacter sp. | reverse complement strand
CTTCGGCTTCTTCGATCATCCCCCAATCCCATAGTGCAGTGTCCTGGCTCCTGAGCGGAACGAACTCGCCCTTGGCCGTACGGCGTGCAGGTCTGCGCGCTTCGGCATAAAGCATCAGCGCCAGCAAGCCCATGCCTCCGGCTCGTCGGGAAGGAAGCGACGACTTGCTCGGGAATCACCGGGAAACACCGACTCTGGTTTTGCCTTAACACATATTCAGCGAGCTTATGGAACGTCGATTGTTGTGACGCTGTAAGCGGGTAAGGTCAGCGTCAGCAACGAGCCGCTGACCGGCATGGTCCCAATGGACACCGGCGTTACCGGATCCCCAGCCGCGCTTTGTGTCGAAGCCGAGGTTGCCGTGATTTGATACATGCTGGCCGTGCCAGACAGGCTGAGCCCGCCGATTGCCGCCACCTGTGTCGAGTTTGCCCGATTGATGACCACCATCACAACCCGGCCGGGCGTTGTGCTGTCCGTGCTTACATACGCCATCACACTTCCGGGGTTGCTGGAGGTCGATTGCACCAAAGTATTTCCGAAGCTTGAATTGGCGCCGTCGAAATTGCGGAATGCGCGGAAGCCCGCGAGCTCATAGTCGTACGTTCCGTTCGGAGGCCAGAACATGGCCGCGAAGACGCCTTGACTTGCAAAAACGCCCAGTTCGTCCGCTTGCGCAACTGTTCCGGCGATGTTATTGAATGCACCGGCTTCGTATTCGCTGATAGAAAGTTTCATCGATGGAAACTCGGAATCGATCTTCGCTTGCAGTCGTCCCAGCATGTTGCAGGGTTGGTCTCCCAGCAGTTCATCGACCCACGGATTGGCGTTGTTGGAATCGGTATATGTCGGGTCCCAGAGATTGCGCGGAGCCTGCATGACCAGCTGCATATCCGAATCCGACAATGTCGAGGCCGTCATGTCGATAATCCGAGTGCTGCCGTAGACCTCGGGATACCAATGGAAGTCGTAGACATCCACCAGCGGCTTTCCGTACGTAGCGGAAGCGGTGCTCAGGGCCTCGAGATACATGTCGGTGAACCAGTTGTCTCCGGTCCCCGTTGCCGTCAAATAGGCATTCCAGTTGAACATGCCGAGGAAGCCGTAATGCACTGGCCCGAAGATAACCATGTTCGGGAACTGATCTTTCAGCGCCTCGGTTATAGTCAGCGTCTTCGCGATGTAGGCCGAAGGCGTAATGGCAGTCGCGCCCTGCGCTTCCAAATGAGTCGTATTCCAGAGCTCCGGTTCGTTATCGAGGTCGACGAAAGTGGGTGTAGCCGTTGTGCTGGTGAAAATGTTTTGCCCGGTGGCCTGCTGATTCATTGCCCACGCGAACTCATCCATGTAGACATCGCCGGTTTCCTCGCCGTTGACCACAACAACGGGCGGCTTGGTCGTGAAGGGAGCGGAAGTGACTGTGCTCTTCTGATCAACCACATCCTGGAACCTCGCCAGTACCGGGGCATTCGTGGTGGGAACCGGACCGGCCTCGTCCGCCGCAACCAGCCCCAGCAGTTGCACCGTCATCAAGGTTGCTTGTCCCGCGGCTATGTCGGCATTGATCGTCGGCAATACGGCTGCGCCTGGAACAGCACTGGCTTCGCTCAGGTTATTGTCACTCTCAAACCTATAGTCGCTGCCTGCGTTGGAGGCGTTCGTCGTCCAGTTGTACTCTGTCCAGCGATCGCCGCCAAGGCGGTAGATGGTTACATCTGGAACGTTGGGAATAGTCGAATTGGTGATTGGATTGATTCCATAGATCCAGGGCGAGATCGGCTGGGTCTGGGCTGGATTGACGCTGACCGTAACATTGGGAGGCGTAGCGCCGGACTCGGCAAAGGCCTGAGCCGAGATGGGACCTGTGCCAGCTGAGTTCACCGCGGAAACTACATAGTAGTAAAGAGTGCCGTTGGTCAAGCCGGTGTTGGTGTAGCTGGTTGTGGTTGAAGTGCCTACCGCGCCAGCGGAGGAGCGCCGCTAATTGCGCCGCAGAGGTTCCCATTGACTGAGAATGCCGTTGGCGCCAGATTTGGGCCTCCATTCAAGCTCCCGTTGAATCCCAGGCTAGTCACGCTTCCACCCGCGGCGACGGAGCCGTTGAAGCTTTCATTGGTCATCGTCACCAATGCGCCGCTCTGTGTTTCGACAGCGTTCCAGAGAGACGAGATCGTCTGTCCGTTGGCGAAGAGCCACTGTAGCTTCCAGCCGGTCCAGGCCGTGGTTCCGGTGTTGTTGATCGTGATCGACGCGCCAAAGGCAGTTGCGCTTTGCGGCGCAATTGTGTAGACGACGGAGCAACCAAAGCCGGTGTTTAACGGAGCTGAGACGGTCAGCGAAATGGAGGTTGTCGCGATCGTCGTCCCTGAGGTCCCCGTGACGGTGATCGGGGACGTTTCGATGGTGGCCTTGCTGCTGGCAGTGCATGTCATCACGCTGCCGGTAGTGGTGGGATTGGGGGCGAATGTACAAGTCACTCCGGATGGCAGGCCCGAGGCGGCAAGAGTGACAGGGCTGGTGGCGCCCGTCACTGTAATAGTGCAACTGCCACTGCTGCCTGCGAGTACTACCACGGGGGCCCCGCTACCACAGGGCGATGAAACTGCAAGAGCTCCGGTTACCGTGAGAGAGATGGAGCTGGTAGCGGGAGTTAGCGTGCCGGAGGTTCCGCTGATGGTGATCGGATAGGTTCCGAGGACGGTCGTGGAAGATGCTGCGAATGTGACCACGCTGGAACTGGTGGATGAAGCCGGGCTGAACGTAGCAGTCACGCCGGTGGGCAGGCCCGAGGCGGCAAGAGTGACGCTGCCCGTAAACGGGCTCACATCTGTTACTGAGATGGTGACGGAGCAACCTCTGCCCTGGGGAAGTGTGCACGTGGCAGGTGAGGAAGCAATTGTGAAGCTGCCCGTGGACGGTACGACAGAGCCCTCGACGCTGGTGCTTGCGGTGATCGAGCCGGAGGTTCCGGTGATGACTGCTACGAACGTTCCGACCGCAGCCGTGGCGCTGGCTGAGCATGTCAGCGCGGTAGTCGTGGTTGCCGGGTTAGTGCTAAATTCGCACGTCAAGCCGGAAGGCAGACTCGAAATGGCAAGCGATACGCTGCCGGTGAATCCCCCCACATCCGTAATCGTGACCGTATCGGTCGTCGATCCGCCCTGAGTGATTGACAGCGGGGAGGCGAGCGAAAGTGTGAACGTGGGCACTGGGCTTACGGTGAGTGTGATGGTAGTTGATCCGCTCAACTTGCCGGAAGCTCCGGTGATGGTGATCGGATAAGTTCCAGGGACAGTGGTTGCAGCTACCGCGAATGTGCCTACACTGGTCACGGTGGCGGGATTAGTGCCGAATGTCGCGGTCACTCCGCTGGGCAATCCAGTAGCGGCAAGAGCGACGCTGCCGGTGAATGTACCCGTGTCCGTCACAGTAATGGTGTCGGTCGCGCTGCTGCCCTGCGTAAGAGCCAGGGCGGCGGATGAGGGGGCCAGCTTAAAACTGCCTATCGCGGCGCCGCATGTAACGCCGTTGAGCGTGAACGAAGTTGGTATCGTGTTGGCAGCGCCGTTCCAAGTGCCGTTGAATCCGATTCCGGTGAGGCTTCCACCGGCGGGGATGTTGCCGTTGTAAGGCTCATTCGTTACCGTCACGTTCGCGCCGCTCTGAGTTTCGATACCGTTCCAGAGATTCGCAACTGTTTGACCGTTGGCGAATGCCCAAGTCAGCGTCCAGTTGGTTAGGGCGGTTGTCCCGGTGTTTTGGATGGTGATCGCGGCACCGAAGTCGCTGGTGTTTTGCGGTGAAACCGTATACACGACATTGCACGCGGCTTGAGCGTTTATGCGCGGTGCAGCAAGAGTAAGTAGGAGAGCCGCGAGGATTGCACAGTACTCACTGAATCGACGGACGCCAGCGCGCCCGCGGGAGGAATTCAAGTGCTTAGACATTATTTCTCCTTGTAAATCAGATAGCCCATCCGCATCGATTTTGGAGGCGGGCGCCCTTGATGAATGATGCCGGTATTATGAGTCGCGTCCTGCGGGCGATTACGATCATAGTCTCAGCCGTAACTTGGGCGCGCGCTGTTAATGAGCAAGATCAAGGCACAAGGCAGGAGAGGAAAATGAAGCAGGAGAGGAAAATGAATTTCACTTGCTCGGGGCAGACAAATTTAGACTTTTTACGAGCTTGCAAGCTAGGCAAAAACGATTGCGCTGTGTCCTGAAATGCAAGCGCATTGCTTTCCCAGATGACGCATCTATGACATAACACCCGCAACTGGTCAAAGAAGAGCCATCAACGCAACACGAGCATTTACGACGTAATATCCCGCCAGATTTGCATTCGTGCGACTGCGCAAAAATAATAAAACGTTTGAGCGAAAGACGCAAGGTCAGAGTTGAACACAATGGCACTTTGGTGAAGATCTGCTTGTCCAGGATTAGAGCGAGTCCGGAATTTCTGTGCCTTAGGTATAGTGTCGAGCATAGATTCAGAACTTCATTCGGCCGCGTCCAGTTGCAGACGATCCTGAATATAACGCGAACCGCCTTGCATGGCTCTATGTGCATGGGTCGAACCTGGTGGCAACGTTAGACCTGGATGGATGATAGTTCCTTATATTACTCGTCATTTGGTGTGTTATGAAATCCGTCGGGTCACATCTATCTGGGTTACCTTGTAAGGCTGGAGAATAGTAACTTGATAGCCTCGATAAAACGTTTTAGTGTTTCCCATAGCAGTTGGAGTATCAGAAATTTGGCGGATAGTGTTGTCCCCATTGACTTCATTTCGAAAATGGAAAGAAGCAGATAGCTTGGCCCTCCCCCTTAACCGACAAGGAGTAAATCTACCATGAAATTCCAAGCGATTTTTATTGCAATTTCGGCACTCATGCTGGCTACGGCTATGACCAGCGCACAAACAGTGGACGACATCAACTTCAATACGACGTATCAGACTATCCGCGGATTTGGCACCTCTACCGCGTGGCAGCCAGTGCTCAACTCGACGCAGGCCAACAATCTGTATGGCGTGGGCGCTGGCCAGGTCGGCCTCACCATCTTGCGGTCGCGCATCGATCCCAGTTCCACCACCGGCGGCTCCAACTGGTCTACCGAACTGCAAAATGCACAACAGGTGCAGAAGATCAACTCGCAGGTCATCGTCTTCGCCACGCCTTGGACTCCGCCAGCGGTTTGGAAGAGCAATGGCAGCGTCGACGACGGCACGCTGAACACCTCCGATTATGATAACTTCGCCAACTATTTAAACACGTTCATCGCGTATGAGAAGGCCGGCGGAGTGAATCTTTACGCCATCTCCGTGCAGAACGAGCCGGACTTTCTTCCCGACTATGAGTCCTGCGGCTATAGCGGCGCGCAGATGGATGCCTTCATCAAGCAGGAAGGCAGCAAGATCAATACCAAGCTGATGATGCCGGAGTCGGATACCTTCAATACCGGCGAGTCCGATCCGACGCTGAACGATTCCAGTGCGGTTGGCTATGTCTCGATTGTTGCCGGTCATAACTACGGAACCAACCCGTTCTACTACACCAACGCCAAGAACCATGGCAAGGATGTGTGGATGACTGAGGTGACCTATACGCCCGCGGCTGGATCTTCGGCCGAGCCGACCATGAGCGATGCCATCTCGGCAGCTGAACTCTATCACCAGGCCATGGCTGTTGCGCAGTACAACGCCTACGTCTATTGGTGGACGCCGCTGCTGTTGAATGGAAACAGTCCGAATTACTACGCCTATGCGCTGGGCCAATATTCGAAGTTCGTGAGACCGGGCTACGTGATGACCGGAGCCAACAACAATCCGACGTCCGGTGTCTATGTCACGTCCTACAAGGGAAACAACAACTATGTCATCGTGGCTGTCAATTCGAACGGCGGATCATCAGACATTTCCTTTGACATCACAGGCGCGACAGTCACCTCGGTTACACCCTATCAAACCTCGGCTTCCAACCAGATAGCGGAACTCGGCGCGGTCAGCGTGTCGAACGACAGCTTCACTTATTCGCTGCCGGGACAGAGCATCACGACTTTTGTTGGAACGGGTTCTTCTAGCACAGGCACGCCGAGTTTCACGCTGGCTGATTCGGTTTCGACGCTGTCTGTGGCTCAGGGCGCGAACGCAACCGAAACTGTTACGGTAACCGATGTAAACGGTTTCACAGGCACTGTGGCCTTCACAGCATCGGGCCTGCCCAGCGGCGTAACCGCCTCGTTCAGCCCGACATCGTCAACGAACTCAAGTGTGGTCACTTTGGCCGCCAGCAGTTCGGCGACAACAGGCGGGCCCGTCACGGTCACCATCACCGGAACCTCCGGCAGCACAACTGCGAGCGCGACCGTAGCGCTGACGGTGAACGCCAGCAGCGTCTGCACGCCCACCGCGATCACTCCGTATGTTTCAGTGAATGGCGGCTCAACTTGGGCCGAGGCATCCTCGGCAACTGTGAGTTCGACGACCACGGCGGTAGACCTCGGACCACAGCCTCTGACCGGAACCTGGAGTTGGTCCGGCCCCAATGGATTCACGTCCTCCTCGCGCGAGATCGATAACATCGGGCTGAGCTCAGGCGCCAACGTCTACACGGCCACTTACACCAACGCCTGTGGAGACAAGAGCACAGAGACCTTCACTGTCACCGCTCCCGGTGCGACGGGTACCGCAATCACGCCCTACATCCAGGTGAACGGCGGGGCATGGCAGCAGACCAACACAGCGTCCGTTAGTTCCGGATCGACGGTCAATTTCGGACCTCAACCGGTTAGCGGCGGATCGTGGTCGTGGACCGGACCCAACGGATTTACCTCCACATCGCGCGAGATAGATAGCATTCCGCTAAGCGTGGGCACGGACACTTATGTGGCCACTTACACCAATACCAGCGGGGGCGTGAGCACCGAGGCCTTCACCATTACCGTAACCGGCGCCAGCATTTCCATCACCAGCTATTACACCATCGTCAACGAAGCCAGCGGCTTGTGCGTCGACGATAACGCTGGTGGCACTGCCAACGGAACCGTGCTGCAGCAGTGGACATGCGGCGCCGGCAACCTCAACCAGGAGTGGCTGTTTACATCCGTTGGCGATGGTTACTACGAGGTGACGACCCATAACTCCAGCACATTGGGCTGGAATGTCGCCGGCGCGGGCACCTCGCCTGGAACCGCCATGCAACTCTACACCTACTATGGCGGACTCAACGCACAGTTCGAGCCCGTGCTTCTTTCGACGGGGTATTTTGAGTTCATCGACCACAACAGCGGGCTTTGCCTCAACAACCCCAACGGCACATCCGCCAACGGCCAGCAATTGCAAGTCAACACATGCAATGGTTCAAGCAGCGAGTCGTGGAAGCTCAACCTGCTTTAGACCGCTTCCGCTGAACGAAACGGTGCACGGTTAACTAACAAGCTGACGCGAAGCATAGCCACCAAAAGAGAAACGTGGCGGAGTGGAACTTCCGATCCACTCCGCCGCGTTTGGATAAACCAACGGAGTTGGGTACATATGGGGCAAGGTCTACACTGGCGCAGATTGCTCTGTTTGAAAGCTTGCAGTAAACGTTGTCATGCTGTTGGGGCCAGCCAGGAAAGACCTTGTTAGTGCATAGCCGGCAATCGATAGATCAGGCTCTGTTGTGTCAGTGAGTTTAACGCGAAAGTAATGTTACGGCAAAGAAAGGACTCATCTTCGTGAAAATCTCCTCTCCCAATCACATTTCTTCCCCGCGGTTCCTGCTCGTGCATGGACCAGCACTGTGGCCGCTAATCTGCACCGCGATCCTTGCGTGGTCGATCGCAGCTTCGGCGCAAACCTCCATTACGGTCAACGGCACAAATAGCGGCAGAGAATTCTATGGAATCGGAGCCATTAGCGGCGGCGGCGGCAATAGCCGACTGCTCTACGATTACCCAAGCACTCAGCAGTCTGACATTCTGGATTATCTATTCAAACCCGGCGCCGGCGCTAACCTTCAAGTGTTGAAGGTTGAAATCGGTGGAGGGAACGACTCCACCGACGGCGCCGAATCCACCATTGAGCCCACTCAAGGCGCGGTCAATTGCAACACGGGTTACGAGTGGTGGCTAATGGAACAAGCCGTGGCCCGGAATCCAAACATCAAGCTTTACGCTCTGCCCTGGGCTGCGCCCGGCTGGCTCGGCGGATGGTGGAATAACAACGCCACCGATTATCTGGTCTCCTATATGGATTGTGCAAAGTCGCACGGTTTGACCATCAACTATCTGGGCGGGTTCAATGAAACCCAGGGAGATGGCACGGCCTCTTGGTGGGAAGGATTGAGGTCGACGTTGAACAGCGACGGGTACACCTCTACCCAGTTTGTCGGCGGTGACGACTATGACGGATTTGGTGGAATCTCAAATGCGCTCTTGAATAACTCCAACTGGGCCGCCGACATGCCTTTTGTTGGCGATCACTACCCGTGCGCAGGCGGAGACGGCGGTAGCGCGAATAGCTGCCCTGTTACGGGCGCCCCGATCTCCCTCGGCAAACCGCTCTGGCAAAGCGAGGGTGGCTCTCAGGACTACAACTCCGGCGCTCCTGCCGTGATCCGTTCCATCGTCCGCGGTTACATTGACGGCACCATGGTGGAATTCAATAACTGGCCGATTATGGCCGCGATCTATCCCGGTCTTCCCTGGGATACGGCGGGCCTTCTCTGGGCCAATTCGCCATGGTCGGGATGGTACTCGGTGGGCAAAACGACTTGGGTCATCGCCCATGTAACTCAATTCACGCAACCCGGCTGGACTTTCATCAATAGCGCCAGTGGATATCTGAATGGGAACGAACAGAATGGAACCTATGTAACGCTAAAGTCGCCCGACGGTACAGACTACTCGACCATCATCGAGACCAGCACAGCGACCACATCACAAACCGTGAAGATTTCCGTAAGCGGCGGATTGTCGACCGGAACCGTGCAAGTGTGGGCCACCAATCTTGGTTCCAGCAACGCGGCGAATTGGTTCGTGCAGCAGGCCAGTATTTCACCCAGCGGTGGCAGCTATTCGCTGACTTTGCAGCCTAACTATGTGTATTCGATCTCTACCATCACCGGGCAAGGAAAGAGTACCGCGACTACACCCGCTTCAGTACAGATGGGCCTCCCGTACACAGATAGCTTCTCGGGTTATGCCATCGGCGGAGAAGCAAAGTACCTGGCCCAGATGGAAGGAGACTTCCAAAGCCAGCCTTGCGAGGGCAAAACCGGAAACTGCATCATGCAGGTGCTTCCCGAGACACCATCGATCTTCTTTTACACCCCAGGAACGCCGTGGGCGATGTTGGGCGACCAGAGTTGGACTAACTACACGGTGTCGATGGACGCGCTGATCGAGCAAGCGGGAACGGTCTTCTTAGCCGGACGAGTTACCTCTCCCGGCTACACGAACGCCGGAAGCAACCTTCCCAACCATTTCAACGGTTATGTGATTCAAATCAATAACAGCGGCGCGTGGTCGCTCTTTAGTAATTCCACTTCAAGCTCACCCACGACTCTGGCCAGCGGCTATGTGGCAGCTCCAGGATTGAATGCGTGGGTTCCGCTATCTCTTACCTTCAACGGCTCCACAGTCAGCGCGAGCATCAACGGAAATCAGGTTGCCAGCGTTAGCAATTCCAATTACTCCGCTGGACAGGTCGGCCTCGGCGTTGAAGGATGGCAGACCGCCCAGTATTCCAACCTTAGTATTTCCTCGGGCACCACGGTCTGCACGCCCACGGCGATCGTTCCGTATGTTTCAGTGAATGGCGGGACATCGTGGAGCGAAGTGAATACTGCGACAGTAACTTCCACCAGCGCTCTAGTAGACCTCGGCCCGCAGCCTCTCAGCGGCGGATCGTGGAACTGGACCGGACCCAATGGCTATACCTCAACTCTCCGTGAGATCGATAGCATTCCGCTGAGTGCCGGCCCTAATGTCTATGTTGCCACTTACACCAACAGTTGCGGAGACAAGAGCACCGAGACCTTCACCATCACCGCAGGCTCCACGTCGACAGGTGGCTTCTCTCTGAAACCATCAGCATCTGCTCTAACGGTTCCTCAGGGCACAAGTGGCACTGACACAATCACAATAACCGATGTTAGCCCGTTCGCAGGCTCAGTAGCACTTGCCGCCAGCGGCTTGCCTAGCGGCGTGACGGCTTCGTTCAGTCCTGCGGCCTCGACCAGTTCCAGTGTGCTTACGCTGGCGGCCGGCAGCACGGCCACAACAGGTGCGTACACGGTTACCGTCACCGGAACCTCTGGGAGCATAACGGCCAGCACCACTCTCACCCTTAATGTCACCGCCTCGGTGGTCGGCTCTGCGTGCACCGTCGACTACACGATCAGCCCGCAAGACTCGAGTAACTTCGGGGCAGCCATCACCATCAAGAACGGCGGCACCACGACGCTGAGCAACTGGGTACTGACCTGGGGTTTTGCCAACGGACAGACCATCAGCAGTTCGTGGAATGGAACCGTTGCGCAGAGCGGCGCCAATGTCACGGCGAGCGAACAGTCAGGCCAATCATGGCAAAATATTCCCGCCGGCGGCAGCTATTCGGGCTTCGGCTTTAACGGAACCTGGAACGGCACAACCAACGCAATACCTACAGCCTTCTCGCTCAACGGAACAGCTTGCACAGTTAACTAACTGAGGAACCTCTGATCACTCCTCCGAATTTCCGCGCAGGAAGCAGATCATGCTGCTTCTTGCGTGATTCGGTAAAAGGCTGCTTGAAGACGCAGAAAAATGAAGGCTGAGCTGGCCACGCTTGGCGTCTTGGGAGGAGCAGCATCTGTTCGGCCAAGGCTTTCCCATATTCAGCTGCCAGCGCGTCATTCTCGACGACGAGATCACGCCCAGCGTGGGATGATAAGTGGCCCCAAAAGCCTCTTCAAACGATGCCCAATCGATGCTCATCCCCAGATGAACCAGTGGGTAATGAGCATCGATCAATTGTTCCAATTCCACTTGGGACACTCACGCTGCGATTGCTCCTGCTCTCTCTTCGGGCGCATATTTTTCCCCAAGTTATGTGGCGAAATTGAGGTTAAATCTGGGTTAATTATGGCACTATTTAGCGACATATATCATTGATCATAAGATAGTTAACTGATTTTCAGGATCGACTGGGGTTATTAGCCCTTGACACGAGCTAACCAGCAGGACTAGAAAAACACACTGGTGATCTCACCCGCACGACATCCTTAGGAGGTTCACGTTGCACAAGACAATCAATAGGCACATTCTGCACAAATTCGCCACCGGGGCAGCACTGTTGCTGGTTTCATCCATTGGAACGTTTGGACAGTCGAAGACACTGGCGCCCGACACTCGATTCTTGATCACAGCGCCGCCGAGTGGGGCCGTTCAACAGGTTGAAAGCCTGCTGAAACAAGATGAGTTCAAGAACGCATTGCTGGTTGCCTTGATGGAAACGGTCCCGCAGGCGGTGTGGTTGACTAACGGCACACCTACAGCTGTAAGCGCGACAGTAAAGTCGACCCTGCAGCTAGCCAAGAGAGAGCGAGCGATTCCAACACTCGTGCTCTACAACATTCCAGGACGGGATTGCGGCAGCTACTCGGCAGGTGGCGCAGAAAACACTGCGACTTATGAAACATGGATTGATGCCATTGCGGCGGCGATCGACGATCAGAAGGTGGTGATCGTGTTGGAACCGGATTCAATAGCCGATCTGCCGAGCGATTGCGGATATGATCCGACGACGGTGAACATCTCGCAAGCTACGGCAGACCGTTATACGCAGATCAACTACGCGTTGACAGCGTTGGAGGCCGGACCGCAGACACTGGTCTATTTGGACGCGGGAAACAGTCATTGGCAGGCGGTGCCGAACATCGCAGCGAGGCTGGCGCAGGCTGGCATTCAGCAGGCGCAGGGGTTCTTTACAAACGTGTCGAATTACAATCTGAATAGCTACGAATCGAAGTATGACACCTGGGTCTCTGACTGCATCGCGTTCGCCAATGATCCCGAACAGGGCGGTTGGAGGTTAGGAAATTATTCCTATTGCGCCAGCCAGTATTACTCGCCTTTAGGAGCGGTCGATCCGGACAACATTGCCACTTGGGTCTACACCGACGAGTGGTATCAGCAGAACATGGGATCGGCCATACCCACGACGCATTTCCTCGTTGATACGAGTCGCAATGGCCAGGGGCCGCTCGACGCCAGCGTGTATGCCAATGCTCCTTATAACCAACCGGCGTCCGTCATTCAGACCCTCACCGGCGGAAATTGGTGCAATCCTCCGGCACGAGGGTTGGGGACGCGTCCGACGGCCAATACTGGGATCTCGCTGTTAGATGCGTATTTATGGGTGAAGACGCCAGGCCAGTCGGACGGATCGTGCGACGCGGCGGGAGGTGTTCGGGCGTGGGACTACACTGCCTATACGCAGCCTGGGTGGCCCACGACGACCGCGGACCAGGCTATTTTCGATCCCCTTTGGGGTGTTGATGATCCAATTGCGGGAGCATGGTTTCCTCAACAGGCTTTGAATCTGGCACAGAAAGCCAATCCCCAATTGCTACCGTGATCGAGGAAGATCGAAGCTTAAAGGAGCTTGCGATAAGCTCCTTTAAGCTTCGGCGCTTTCCTAATCCGACAGCTGGCGATAACCGTCGTTGACACCAGGAAGAACTGAACGAGGCGCGGGAACGGCTCATGAAGTACTCGGTGGAGGACGTCGCGAAGCGACTAAACGGAAGCGCGAAAGCTCCTCGGGATGGCTATGTTTAGCGTTGTGTTGATTGATCGAGTTGCCGATGTGCTTTTCTCAATCACAGCTTTGGTCTTCATCTCAGCGAGCTTCCGACGGCGCTTTAGCGACAAGAACTAGCCATCCCGATGACTGTGCATTGCTGGTTCCGGCTGTATCACCGGCAATGCGGAGATGATGCTGCGAAATGGGACTACTTAACTCTAATCGTCGTTGTCCTTCGCAGTTTTTTTGCGACGCACCTTCAACTGAGCGGGCACCGCAGCGTCACCCATGGCGTCTTTCCACAGAATGACGTTCAGCTTTTGCACGTCAGCTCGGTCGGCGTGGCGAAAGTCCATTTTCATGCTCTCTTTTGCACCGGGGGCAGTCTTGGCGTTGGCGGTGTAAATCAAGCCATTGTCGAGGTTGGAGTAGTCCGCAGCAAAGGCCGGCTGATCGCCAGGGCCGGTAAAGAGGCTCGAAATGAGTGAGCTGAAGGCATCGTTGTTGTTCATCGGAGGCAGTCCGAGCAGAGTCTCCATGGTGCGAATAACGCTTACGGTCGAGTAGAATCGGCTGTCGACAAACGGCACACCATCAGCGGTGCGCGGGGCATATTTGCTGACCACGACACCAAGGCTGCGGTGCGCGTCCACGTGGTCTCCGCCATCCTGCGCGTCGTCTTCAAGAATGAAGAACGCCGTATCGTCCCAAAACGGCGAGTGTGCGACGCCTTCGACGGCGCGACCGACCGCCAAGTCGTTGTCAGCGATTGAGGCCTTGGGTGTCGGTCCACCCGGCCGCGTGCCGCCAGTGTGGTCATCGCCAAGACGCAACAACACGAAGTTCGGCATGGTGTCTATTCCCTGCTCCTTGTCGGCGACCCACCCTTTCAGGTGGCGGAGAAAAACCTCCACCCGTATTTGATCGGGAACTGACACGTTGAAGTCCGGCGATTCGACGGCAAAGTGGTCGACGAGTTCGGGCTTCGTGGGGATGTTGGCAGCGATTAGTGGGATCGGCCAGGGCCATTTGTTCACGCCGCCGCCCCATTCCGTAGGCAGCCTCTCACCCGGCGCTATCGCCTTCTGAGCGCAGTCACGACCTTGCATTAACGGTCCCATTTTGGGGTCGGATACACGCGCTTCGTTGCAAAAGGTCGTAGAGATGAATTCACCAAAATGGTAATAGCTCTTGTTGTGCGCGGCAAGGTTGCCCCATAAGTAGCCGCTCGCCGGCTCGTTGACGTCAGGAATTTTCTGCAGCAGAGGATAGTTCTCAGCAACCACGCCTTCGTAATCGTAGCTCCTCTGCGAGCCTCGATAGTCTTGCTGCCAAGTCTTCTCCAGATAATCCGTACCGATAGCCGCAGTCGACCAGACGTGTCCATCGCCCGATACTTCGCCCGAGTCGAAGAAGTTATCCAGCACGCCGAATTGCAGGGCCAGTTTATGTAGATTTGGTGTAATCGCCTCGCCGTACATAGTCAGGCTTGGGTCGCCGTTGCCTACAGGCTTTCCATCTTTAATTAGATCGCCAAGGACCTGGTCATAGGTCCGGTTTTCTTTGATAATGTAAATCACGTGCTTGATCGGGAATTGCGTTTCGCCGGCAAAGCGGATATTTTCCGCCGCAGCCTTCATTCGGTTCGATTCGAGCACAACCTCGGTCCAACGCGCCAATCCCTTTTCAAGCTCAGTCGCGTCTAGAGTTGCCAGCGAACCGTATAACAGCGTACCAATGTAAGTGGTTTTCCTCAGCAGCTTCTTCGCCTGAGGCTCCCCCGAATCTCTCTGTGGCATGTTGTTGGGCCCGGTTCCCTTGCCCTTTGCTGTGGCAACGTATAGCTTCCCGCCGGATGCAGAGGGGATGAATGCAAGTGACATCGGCATCCATTCGGTCGGCACGAATCCGACCGGCTCTACCATGCCCTGCTTCGATGCCTTCGGTGTCAGCTTCGTGGTGTCGATGACTGCAATGGCATCACTCCCTCCGTTCGCAACATAAAGGCGGCTGCCGTCGGCGTTGACGGCAAGCGCCTCGGGCTCCGCGCCGAAATAGCTCTGCCCCGGCAACCGCGTATCGAAGTATCCTTTCACGGAAAACTTTTCTCCCCCCACGTTAAGGGAAGCAACAGCATCGCGATTAGACAGCGCCACGTATAAAGTCATTTCGTCAGGCGAGAACTCCAGTGCGCAAGGATGCGTCCCCGGAGCCACGGCGCTGACCGGCTTGAGCAAAGGCAGCTTTCGTTCCACCGTACCCTTGATCAGATTCAGTTCCACGACCTCTGAAGCATTCCACAGCGCGACAAAGGCACGCCTGCCATCTTTTGTCACCGCCAGCGCAACAGGATAAGTGGACGGGACGGCATTGCTTTCAGATAAGTCGAAGCGATTCTCGATCGCGCCGCCGGCGGAGTCGAGAAGCAAAACCATATCGGAAAGATTGTCTGCAACCAGCAGTTTCTCTGCACGAGCGGAGCTGCCCATAGGATGGACTACAGCGATCGCCGCAGGAAATGGAACTCCCTTATCGCCCTCCGAGTCGCCGATGAGCCTTGTCGTCCGCCCTGGTGCCAGCGGCTCGAGCGGCAATTGAATCATTCGCTCCGGGGCTAACTTGCCTTCCGTGAAGCTGTATACAACCACACCGCTACCAGTATGGTCCCCGCCGCCAAGTGGGTCGGACATGGAGCCCATGCTCGCATAGATATGCTTCCCGTCGCGGCTAAATGCCACTCCAGAATAAAGCGTTTGTTTTGCGATCTGCACCAGCGTGCGTGAATCCGGAATATCCGACAGAACGCCCGTCTGCGTGTCCAGGACAGCCAAGGATTGCTCATACTTAGACTCAAAGGTCCCAAACCCGGCGTTCACAGTGACCACATAGCGTCCGTTTGGAGAGACAGCCATCGACATCGGCAGGCTGTTCAACTGCCGAGGATGTCCTGGAATTTCCCCAATCAGCTGTTTGCTCGAGGGCAAATTGACCATCTGCGCCGAGAGCGTGACCGACCCGAGGACCGCTCCGACGACCGTATATTGAAACCTGTTGTACATAAAGGAACCTTAGCAAATAGCTCGGCACTAACGGATTAAGGTGCGGTTACACACACGATTCTCGTAATACTCTGCCCCGGCCCAACCTGAATTGGCAGTATGCTTCCCAGTCCACCACCAATGACTCTGACTATATCAACTGCTGGTCATTTCAAAAAGCTGTCGACAAGCGATTTCGACGCCGGCTCATGCAAAACGATGGGCGGCAGCCGAAGCCGCCGCCCATCGAGAAACAAGCCACATTCGCTCTAGAATTCCAAGCGAAGTGAGATCATGACTTGGCGAGGACTATAGGCAAAGTTGGAACCCGAATTTGTAATGGCACGGAAGCCACTCGCATTCACTCCACTGCCTGCTCTTGGCACGTAGGTCAAAGTCGCGCATTCCTCCTGGACCTGCCCGGCCAGCGTCGCTGTGCAGCCGCTGGTGACAGAGGAGTTTGACGACAGGTTGTAGGCCGTAGAACTCACAGATGTAACGTTCTGGTGGTTGGCCACATTGAAGAAGTTGCCCATCAGTTCCAAGTGATATGGCTTCTCGTTGATCTCTCTGATGAATTGCTTTTCCAACACCATATCGAGAACCATGGTGCGCTTCATCTGATAAGTGTTGCGCCCAATCTGTGGAATCCAATAGTTGGTTCCGGCGCCGTTCCAACTGGAACCGTAAGCAGAGGCTGATGGATAACCTGTACCAATGGTCGCCGAATAAGGCAGGCCGTTTTGCGCCTGAAAGAGAGGGTTCAGACTCCAGTCGTTTGCAACCCACTTGACCCAGTCGCTTCTCTGGACATTGGGTGAATTGATCAGGGCCCAGGCGACGAGGCGGTTTTCAACATTGAACTGCGAATTTCCGTAATTGGCGCCCTTCTTGAATCCGTCGATGTTATACGGGTCGAAGGCACCACTGCTAAGCGTAGTGGTTGACTCGTTCTGGTCGTAGTCTAGAGCGTGAGACCATGTGTAGTTCACGTCGTATTGGACCTGCTTGGACGACTTGTTTTGGATCTCAGCCATCCCGGCGTTGTAGCTGGAGTTGATATTGCTGAAGAGTTCGTTCACCGCTGCAAAGTTGCTGTTCAGCAGATTAGTGTAGGTGGGAACCACGAACGAAGAGCCGTTGGCGAGTGGTCCCAATCCGGTTGAGTCGGAGACTGTAATGACGCTGTCTACGACACCATTGGGCGAGCCCGATGTAGCTGTATTTGGATTTGGGTTGAGATTGATGTTGACCGCGTTTGGCAGATGCCGGCCCAGTGCACCCATGTAGCTGAGCTGTCCCACTGTGCCGTGACCAAAATCATGCTGGATGGATAGGTCGAACTCATGGACCTGCGGGTTTTTGAAGTTACTCGCGAAGAACTGCGAACTCGGAGCCGATCCCGTTGCTGCGGAAATAATGTTCGGGAACTGTGGCGCTCCCGTACTATTGGGTTTCAAACTCGCCGACACATATTGGCCGGCTGGGCTCCCAGTGTTCAGCAGGTTATTCAGCAGCACACCGTTGGTCACTCGGCCAAAGTAGAGGCCATAACCGAGACGCACGGTGGACTTGCCGTCGCCGAAAGGATCGTAGGCAATGCCGACGCGGGGACCGATATTGTTCTTGTCGCTTGGGTGATTGGTGAGGTTGGCGTTCGCAGCCAGTGACACGCCTGAGCAACCGGAGGCGATTGAAGATGCTGCCGCGCCAAACGGAATGGCGCCACACAGGCCGCCTGCTGCACTGAGATACGGCACGAAGCTTGGCCCGCCCGCTCCCGAGGGTGTGAAGGGAACGGTCAGCGAAGAATAGGGCGCCGGGAGGCTCTCATAGTCGTAGCGCACGCCAAGATCGAGGGTTAGCCGAGGGGTCAGCTTCCAGTGATCCTCACCAAAGAAGCCATAATCCATGGTGTTGATGCTCCAGGTTGTGGGTCCGAAGCCTTGTACGAAGGTCCCGCAGGGCGCCTTGCCAGTGTAATTTATAGTTGCACTCCCGGGAGCCGACACTGAGCTGACGCTGTTGCAGACACCGGTCGTGCCCTTCTCGTTCAGCAGGTCGGCGAAGTAGTTTCCGATGTAGCTGTAGGTGTAAACGCCGTTGCCCTCGTATGTGTTGTTCATGATGTCGTAGTTATGGACCATATCAACGCCGAACTTGATGTTATGGTTCCCCTTCTGCCATGCGGCCGTATCGCCCACCTGCCACTTATGTTCGTCGGGCAATGCCTTGCGATAGGAGTAATACGGCGATCCCAAATAAATGCCGGCTCCCGTTGACGGGTTATCGAGCGAGACTTCCGGCACATTAGGCGAAAAATCCCCCGCGGCGGTATTCGTGACGCCGTTCGTGCTCAGTAGATGTTGCTTGGTGTATGCACTGTACGGCTGCTGACCCTCGTCGTTCAACTCGCGGCCAAACTGATAGCGAACTTCGTTAGAGATATTGCTGGTAATCAGCGTGTCCAGCTTGGTCAAACCGTAATCCAATTTCACAAAATCGGTGCCGAAGGTGTCGACGGAATATGTATTGGTGGCTTGCGTCTGCACGCCGCCGGGTGAATCCCATCGCAGACGGTGATAGAGCACACTCAGATGATTTTTACCGTTGATCTGCCAATCAAGCTTCGGCGTGTTCACTACCTCGTCGCCAGTGCGTGGGACCGTGCCCATGTCGGCAAGCAAGTTATCCAGCTGTGTGGAGTACGCTGTCGCCCCGGCAGCGTAGGTTCCGCCCAGACTGGGAATGCGCGCAGCCAGCGCACAGGCCTGACCATCGACGGACGGAGGCGTCGGCGTAGTAGGAGTCTGAGGGTTGGCTGTAAGGTCGCCCGTCGACGTGTTGCAGGTATAGGTCGGATACGTGGTGGTAGTGGTTGAGGGTGGCGTGACCGAATTTGGCGAAGCGCCAGCCGGGTCCGGAACTGTGAAAAACGAGCCGGGTGTAGCCGCCTTGGCGGTGCCGGGGAAGTTGCGCTTGTATTGCGCATAGCCGTAAAACCAGAAGAGCTTATCCTTCTTCAGCGGGGCGCCCACATCGAATCCCCATTCCTTGCGCCAATCCTTCGGCTTGTAAGGAATTATGGAAAAAGCCGGCGGCGCGGAGGCGGCGGCAGTGTTAATGGTGTTGGTTGTATAGGGATTCATCGCACCCCAGTCGTTGTCGCGGTCGGAGAAATACGCGATGCCGTGGAGCTTGTTGCTGCCGCTCTTCGAGATGGCGTTGATGACGCCGCCGGCGGCGCGCCCAAACTCCGACGAGTAGACGCCCGTGTTGACCTGAAACTCCTCGATCATGTACTTCGATGTGGAGTAGCCTTCACGTGTGCGGCCGCGCTCTTCAGAGTAGTAGGCCTGGTTGTCGTCGGCGCCGTCCACCTCAACGTTATTGAGCGTGGGGGTGATGCCGCGGAAGGAGATGAGGCCAAAGCCACTCGAGTCCCAAACCGCGCCCGGGGTGAGCAACGCCAAATCCGACCAGCGGCCGCCGTTCAGCGGCAGATTCTCAATTGCGGTCTGCGTCAGAACAGAGCTCATGTCCGGCGATTCGAAGTTCAGAATGGGTGCCTCGCCGGTCACCTCAACCGAGGAGGTTGTTCCGGCAGTTGCCAGATGGGCCAGCACTTCAGTCGTCTGACCAACCTGTACAATGACGTTGATCTCTTTGAACGGCGCGAAGCCTGAAGCCTTCACCATGACCGTGTAGACCGCTGCGGGCAATTGGGGCGCTTTAAAGAAGCCGCTGCCATCGGAGGTCAGTTGAACCTCTGCGTTGGTGCCGACATTGTGAATGACGATCGCGGCATTCGCAACAACGGCGCCGCTGGAATCGAAGACAGTACCCGCTATCGAGCCCTCGGTATAGGTCTGCGAAATTGATTGGCTGGCAAACACTACGCAGAGCGTGAAAAACAGGACAAAACCCCGTTGAATGAAATGATTCCATTTTGACATCGCAGCTCTCCTGAAAAAGGTCCTACTGTGGCTTGATTGGGTCCAATCGCACCCGTTCGATGAACAAGGTGAAACGATTCATCGCTTAGTCGTCGGCATGCACGGACTTCTGATTCAACCGGCTGGGGTGTCCGGGTGGGCTGACTCCACTGATTTTTGATAGGCCAGTTAACTTATTAGAACGTTGGATTATTACAGATCAATGAGAGCTAGTTGAATGGAGAATGAATAGCATCGGGCAATCGAGCACTCCAAGGTGATGTAATCCGAATTAGGGTACCTAGTGTTTAGTTGCGCTTTGCACCCACAATCCCAGTTTTGCATAAGCTACGCCTCACCCCGTGCTGGTAATCCCGTTCGCGGCAGCGATCATTAGGAACTGGCGGGTCGGTTCATCAACGGGAAAGGACATATCGATGCGTAGCTCCTGCAAGCCGATGTCCTGCGACGTACCGAACGTCGTGAACATGGTGAATAGCCGCAAACGAGTGCCGTCGACGAGTAACTCTAGTGGCAGAACAGGGTCGAGAGGTTCATCCGGTCTGAATTGTTTATTGGAGGGAGCATCTAAGTCTTCCCGAAACTCTCGAATCAACTCCGCGGAAGGAGAATTTGGGTTTGCGATCGCTTCTCGCCGCAATCTGCTCATCAGCACGGAACCGGTTTCACTCCAGTTGAGGATGTGGGACCGCAGGCCGTCCATATCGAACATCAAGCGCATGAAATTGAGGGGGGATTCCACTGCAAGTCGCAGCCTGTAATCCTGGTTCACGCAAAAGTCGATCATCCGCGATGCCGCTTGATTTTTCATGACGATATTCCATACTGCGTTGGTGACGATCGCCGGATAGGGCTCATGATGTTTCAGGATGCGTTCGAGTGCCTCGCGCACAGATTTCATTTCTTCCAAGTCAAGTGGCCGCTCACGGTAGACGGGCGCATAACCGGCAGCGAGTAGAAGTTCATTTTGAATGCGCAAGGGGAGTTCAAGGCCGCCTGCGAGTTTGAGGATCAATTCGCGGCTGGGTTGTGCGCGTCCTGATTCGACAAAGCTGATGTGCCTTTGCGAGACGCCTGTTGCAAGCGCAAGGTCGAGCTGGCTCGCGTGCCGGATAGACCGCCACTCACTAAGGATCGATCCAAAATTACTCTTCATCATGCCCACTATAGCTCCTAGACGAGACTGGTCAATTATCTCTGAGGTAATTGCAGGCCGCGCCTCTTCTTATTATCGTTGGCGCAGTTGTAGGCTTCATTAGCTCGCACATCGAGCGATGAAAAGGCAATGCCCACGAGGAATCAAATTATGCGAAAACCTCTCATTTTGGTCACAGGCGCGACCGGCAAGACTGGCGCGTCAACCATCAATCAGCTCTTGGCTCAAGCATACCCAGTACGGGCATTGACCCATCGTTCGGACGAACGCAGCGAGCGACTCATGCAAGCGGGAGTTGAGGTCGTCGTCGGATCGCTTGAAGATGTGACAGATCTTCGCAAGGCTATGGCCGGGGTACAACGGGCTTATTACTGCCCCCCGCTGGAACCGGGAACTCTGCGGCGCGCCGCATTGTTTGCAGCGGTGGCGCTAGAGTGCAGGCTGGAAGTTGTCGTGGCAATGAGCCAGTGGTTGGCCGACGCTTGCCATCCGGCGATTCATGCCCGTGAGAAATGGCTAAGTGAAAAATTGTTTCGATGGGCACCGGGCCTCGACGTCGTCACGATCAATCCTGGCTTCTTTGCTGACAACTACATGTTGGCTCTGGAACCGATTGCTCATTTTGGACTGATGGCGATGCCCCTGGGCGGCGGACTGAACGCACCCCCTTCGAACGAAGATATCGCTCGTGTGATCGTCGGCGCGCTCGTCAATCCGGCACATCTTATCGGCAAGATCTACCGGCCGACGGGACCGAAGTTATTAGCGCCAGAAGAGATCGCCGCGATCATCGGCAAAGCGCTCGGGCGCAAAGTGAAATATCAGGATGTGCCGATCAAGCTGTTTCTGAAGGTAGCAAAGTCGCTCAAGATCGACGACTTTGTAATTGAAGAGCTCTATTGGTTCTTGCACGATTACCAACGGAATTCATTTGGAGTGGGAGCCCCTACGAGTGCGGTGCTTGACGTGGGTGGCGTGGAGGCTGAGGCCTTCGAGGTAACCGTCCAACGGTATGTTGCCGGCACCAAGTTCCGCAACAGGACAATCGGATCGACGTTTACCGCTATACACAATCTTGTCGCCGGCCTTCTGACTCCAACGCCAAATCCAGATTCGATCGCCAGACGGCTGAAACTACCATCGCTGAACCACCCATCACTGGCCGCTGACAGTGCCTTCTGGTTAGGCTCGCATGCAGTGGATAGGGCCACCTCGCCGAGTGAGAATTCTGTGTAGGTGCAGCATCGCTGCCGAACTGAACAGATGAAATGCTCAGTTGTGGAGAAAGCGTCGAGGCGCTTACCGGGAACAGATGACTCCCTTGAAGTCTTCGTTCAAGTTAGGCTAGTAGTACCCGAACAGTGAAGGTAGTCCGAACGAGCAGAAGTATGCATTCGAAGCTCCCACTGACAGAGCTTTGGAGCGGGCCAGGTACCAGGGGCCGCGACCACTACCGGCCGTATTGGCGGCCAGGCGCGGACGTACTCCCATTTGCAGCAGCGCCGCCCGGCGACGACGTGGTGTTTTCCACTGTCGCCAGAGTGCGCATCGCAGCCTGAGCCGCACCCAACGAACAAGGCCGATCAACACCTTGGGGGTTTCGCAAAAGCCGAAGTAGCCGCGCCATCCCACCATGTAGGTAGCAAGTCGCTTCACCGTCGTCTCGATGCTGATTCCCTTGGCCTGTCGCGTGATCTCACGGATTTTGTCTTTGACACGTATCAGAGATTTCGGAGCTATCGCTCGTCTGATCTCTGGGCCGTCTGTAAAACTAAACCCGAGGAACTTTCGCTCCTGCGGTCGCGCCACCGCGCTCTTCGCCTCATTTACCTTGAGCTTGAGCCGCTGAGTGATGAAGCGCCTAATGCTCATCATCACCCGTTGACCCGCACGTTCACTGCGCACATAGATGTTGCAGTCATCCGCATAGCTCACGAAGCGGTGGCCGCGCCGCTCCAGTTCCCGGTCAAGTTCATCGAGCACGACATTCGACAACAGCGGCGATAATACGCCCCTTACACAAAAGGTAATTTCGACCGTCAGTCCCGCAAGGCGGTAGGTTGCCGCCATGCGTAGAGCTCTGCTGCGGGACTGAAATACTGTGTCGAATCGTGATGGTCTCTTCTCCTATCGGGACGTCTTTTACGACCAGCCTGACGATTCTCTGCCGCTCAGTGATACTCAGCGTATCAGCAGCGCCACGCAGGCGGGCAAGGAATGCGCTGAGATTCTCCGCCAACCGCAGAAAGGCAGCCCGATCGTTGGCCTGGTCGGCGATGGCCTGCAACTCCGCGCGAAGCGCCTGTTCGCGCTGGCGTAGCCCAGGCATGCGCTCCCGCAACTGCTCGATCGACATGAGTGCCTCTTGGTAGGCACCGAGAAGGCGTTCGATGCCTTTACCCACATGCACCAATTCTCTTTGCAGACTCTGCTCGCGCTTTTTGGTCGGATCGGACGAGCGCGCTGCTGCCAGCCGTCGATCCAACTCTTGCTGTATGAGCGTGGGGTCTTCCAACAGTTTGATGACCTCTGCCCAAACGATCTGATCGAGCAGATCCTGCCGGATCATGCGGCCGTTGTCGCAAACAGGGCCACCCAGCTTGCGCCAGCTATCCGAGCCAATGCATTTGTAATAGTGAATCTTGCGGGCGCTTGTTTGCGTCGATGAGCGCGAGAAGGCATAGCCGCACTTCTGGAAACTGACCAGGCCCTGCACGATGCTTGGCTCGATGGTGCGGCGGCGCGATCGAACTTTGTTCTCCTCGAGAGGTTCCTGGGCACGGGCAAAACTATCTTCACTTACCAGCGCCGGCACCGGGATCTCGATCCACTCTTCACGAGGCCGTTCATGACCTGCGGTCATGCTGGGTGTAATTACACCCCGTCGACGCTGCGGACGCATAACACCTGTTCGGGAAGAGGCGCGCGTCTTGCCGAAACAGGCAATGCCACGATAGGCAGAG
>CAYTJN010000045.1:0-24335 GCA_964438125.1 uncultured Occallatibacter sp. | reverse complement strand
TGTTGGGTATCGCAGTTTTCAAAATGTATACGGGCCATGAATCGTGGATTATTGAAATACAAAATCCGGTTATTGCTAGTCAGAAGGCCGTCCTCTATTACATCCTCACTTACGGCCTCACAACCATCGGCGCATTCGGCGTTGTCTCCGTTGTCGAACGTGCCACCGGCAGCGACCGGCTTGATTCCTTTCTTGGACTGCATAAGCGGAATCCGTTGCTGGCGGCGGTGCTCCTGGTGCTCTTCCTCTCGCTGGCCGGGATTCCGCCGCTGGTTGGCTTCTGGGCCAAGTTCAATCTGTTTGCCGCTGTGTTAGGCGTTTCTGCCGGTCCGATTCCATTTGCTCTTGTGGCCTTGGCTGTGGCACTCAGCGCAGTGTCGCTTTATTACTACTTACAAGTTCTCAAGCGGGCTTACGTGATGCATGCCATCGATGAGTCGCCCATCAAGGCTCATCCCGTGACGATGGCTGTGCTGCTCTTTATCGCCGCCGCGGTCGTCATTCTTGGCTGCTTTCCAGCGCTGCTGCAAAACTGGATCGCCAGTTTCTATCCCGTTACATAGCTACAGAGGGCGGTGGTATGAGCCCCGGCCAGAGAGATCGGTTTGGCGAGGCAATCCTGGAGTTACGCGGCTCAATGGATTGAAGATTATTTCAGTGTCCTGTGGGGCAGACGCAGGCCTCGAATCCTTGAGGGGTATGATTCGAAAGAGTGCAGACGTACTGCGGCCAAAACAACTGCAGCGCTAGCGAACGGCTACCCGGCGAGAAATCTTCGATGTAGCTTTGGCTGGCTTGGGTCTTCGCACTGGTGTCGGCTGTGAAACCGGCGATGATCTGACTTACTCCAGAGGAAGAGAATTCCGGCGCATGATAACTGCGCGCGAAATCGTATTCCTCTGACCATTTGGAATCGATACCGGTCTGGTTTGACGAGGTGATTACCCGATAGTCCACCAGCGTCGCGGTTGATGGATCAATTCGAGCCAGGGTTATGGACGGATTGTTGCCATGGTTTGGCGAAATCGACGAAACCATCTTCACCGGGACACCCTTGACTGCAACGGTACCGTGGGGACTAGCTTGGATCTGGCCATCATCTTTCAACAGGCGCAGCTCATCCATGTGAGTATGAGCAAAAATTGCTAACTCAATAACATCGCTGAAGTCAATTAATACATCCGCCATCTTTTCCGAAGATAAAAACATCGCGGGGGCTCGGCCGCAGATATCACCCAGGCCTTTCATGGTCGAATATAGATCGATTCCGGGCGGAATATGCCCCATCACCCATACCTTCTGCTTGTGGGCGCGAGCCTCGGTCAACTGCTGTCGCAGCCATGCAATTTGCGCATCGGCCTCGGCTGCATCAGATTTCCCGGCGCAAGTGGAATAGTTCTTTGACATAAAGAGGTCGTTCAAAACCAATAGGCGCGAGTCCTCAATGGGAGCGGGAAGAGTAACGCTATAATAGCCTCCCGCCTCGAAGCTATCTTCAGCTGCTCGACGTTCACCGGCAGGGAATCCCTTGGTAACTTCGGCGCCGGTAACTCGAAGAAAGTCGCTGTGCGCATCGAGTCGATAATCTCCGCAGTCAGAGTCGTTATTTCCTAGAGCTATATAAACGCGGATGCCGGGGAAGGCGCCGTATAACTCGTCTATTACATAAGTCAGCGTCTTCTCAACGAATTTCCGGTAATCATCCGGTGTGGATTTAGGAAAGAGCGATGTGAATTTGCAGTCAAAAGCGTGGGAGATGAGATCGCCGCTGACTGTAACCAGCCTTGCTTCGGCTGCATGGGCGCGCATAGCTTTCAGACTCGACTCGAAAAGCGCGAAGGAGGTATCGGCTCCAGCGACATGGCAGGCCTGCTGTAACAATTGAAAACGCTCCTGCTGATCGGGAGAGGGAAGTCCGGCAAGAATCGCCTTCCAGTCGCTTGCTGGGGCGGTGGCGAGTTGCGGAACCTTTCCAGGATCCCAAAAGGGCTCGAAGTGAATGTCGCTGAGCAGCAGCGCTGCGACGGTAGCTCGGGCCTTCGAACCGGATGGGGTCGCTTGTGCAAGACCTGCGCAAGTGAGGAGAACCAAGCAAAGCGACGCGATCAGTTGCCGTGCGATGGTGCGAAGAATGCGGGCTGCGACAGTGCGTTTCATCGATGCTCCATGACCCACACTCATTCTTTCACGAACGGCGATTGGAGCATGTCGTAACGGAGACGGAATGTGGTTAAACGGATACTGGCTTCAAATCAGAATCACTGCTCAAAAATCCGCGCGCTAAAAGCAATCAATCCCGAGAAATTGGAACTGCCATGTTCGATTCGTAAACCTCCGGATTCTCCGCTACGCCTCTCTCCAACACAGTTCGTTCTCCGGTATCGATCTCAGATCTCTCTGGCGTTGTAACGGAGAGACTTCGCAACTTGCTCGCAGCGTCCTCTGCGCTCAAAGGCCTGCTGAAAAGGTAACCTTGGTATTCGTCGCATTGGCGCTCTCGAAGAAACGACAATTGAGCCAGATCCTCGACACCTTCCGCCACCACTTTCAAGCCCAGACTCTTCGACATGCTGATGATCGCGTTTGTGATCGCCGCGTCGTCGGGATTGACCGCGACCTCACGGATAAATGAGCGATCGATCTTGAGTTTCGTAAAGGGAAACTGCCGCAGATAACTAAGGCTCGAATAGCCGGTTCCAAAATCGTCGATGACCAGCTTCAACCCCATCTCTTTCAGTTCGCGTAGAACTTCAAACATTACATCCGCGTTGGATAGTAAGAGACTTTCAGTGACTTCGAGCTCGAGGTACCGTGGGGCGAGACCCGTCTCGTGCAGGACTTGGCGGATGAGTTCACGGAATCCCTCCTGGCGAAACTGCACGGCGGAAACATTGACTGCGATCGGCACCACAGGTAGTCCCTCCCTCAGCCACGTCATCATCTGCACACAGGCGGTTCGCAAAACCCACGCGCCTATCGCGATGATGAGACCCGCGCTCTCCGCAACTCGAATGAACTTATCTGGCAACACCAGACCTAACTCCGGACTCCGCCAACGGATGAGCGCCTCCATTCCAGTGATGCTGCCGCTGGCGATATCTACCTGCGGTTGATAAACCAGAAACAATTCCCCTTTCTCGGTTGCCAATCGCAGACTGTTCTCAAGCGTCAAACTCTCCATCAGCTGCACATTCATCTCATCTGTAAAAAAGCACAGTGTATTGCGGCCTTTATCTTTTGCGCAGTACATGGCCGCATCGGCATTCTTAATCAGCGTCTCGGCGTCGTCACCATGCTTCGGGAAGATACTGATTCCCAGACTGCAACTGATTCTAAGCGGTCTGCCTTGAACGGTGAATTCTCCCGAGAGCGAATTGACGATACGAGTGGCAATCGTCTCTACCTCGTCCGCACACACAACATTAGTCAACACGATAAGAAACTCGTCGCCCCCAACCCTGGCAACTGTATCTTCCTCCCGGATCTCATGTTTGAGTCGACCCGCCACCTGTTGCAGAATCAAATCGCCAAAAGAATGCCCAAGTGAATCGTTGATGATCTTGAAACGGTCAAGATCGAGGAACAAGAGAGCTATGCATTCATGCTTTCGCCTAGCAATGGCGAGGGCCTGGATGAGCCTGTCGCGCATGAGCGTTCGGTTAGGCAGCCCGGTCAACCCGTCGTAGTAGGCCAGAAAATCAACCCGTTCCTGCGCAAGTTTGCGTTCGGTGATATCTTCTACCGTGCCTTCGTGCAGAATGACCTGTCCGTCTGCATCCCGCGCCGCTCGAATGCTCGCCATGAACCATTTGCGGGATCCGTCTTTGCATCGTACTTGAATTTCAGAGCCGCGAATCGTGCCGTGCATCTCGAGAGCCTCAGTCCATTCCTTGAGTTTCTCGGTACTGATGAGCCGTTCATGCGCACCTCCAGATGTGTCTGCGAGCAGTTCGGCAGGGGAGTCGTACCCGTGCATTTTCGCGAACTCGCGGTTGATATGCAAGAGCCGCCCGTCTGGCGACGCTTGAAAAATACCGACGACTGCATCCTCAAAGAGAATCCTGTACTTTTCTTCCGCTTCGCGAAGCGCGCTCTCAGCCTGCTTCCGCGCCGCGATGTCCTGATTGATGGCAATGTAGTGCGTGATTCCTCCGGACTCCGAAACGACCGGGGTTATCGTCATCTCCTCCTGACTGAGGCTTCCGTCTTTGCAGCGGTTGATTACTTCTCCGCGCCACACACTTCCCGAGGAAATGGTCTTCCACATCTCTGCGTAAAATGTGCCGCAATGCATCCCCGACTTGAGAGCGCGGCGGCTTGTTCCACGCACCTCCTCGGCTGAATAGCCAGACAGAGCCGAGAATGCCGGGTTGGTCCACACAACCGTCCCCTTTGAATCTGTGATGGTGATAGAATTTGCGGCGGCTTTTAGCGCAGCCGCGAGGAGTTCGAGTTGCGAGTTTGCCGCAGTAAGTTCCTCTGTGCGCTCGGCGACCAGCCGATCGAGCTCATTCACATGTATCCGAGCTTGACGCGTCGCGGTCCACTTGGCAGTGAGCGCGTGCGACAACTGGCTAACTTCAATGATGTCGAAGGGCTTCTTTAACACGACAAAGTTGTCTGACAGGCCCAGGCGCTGCGAGATGTCGTTCCAGTTGTAATCGGAATGCGCGGTGCAAATCACAATCTGCAGGTCAGGATCTGCCTGCCACAGATGCTCGATCGTCTCGACGCCATCCCAGCCCGGAGGCATTCGCACATCGACAAAGGCCAAGGCATACGACCGTCCTTCGGCCCTCGCCTTCAGTAAGCATTTGAGTCCTTCCTGGCCCTGGAATGCTGAATCGATCTCAAAAGCGACAGTTGGCGCGTTAATGGTTCCGAACAACAGTGCTTCATCGTCCGAGAGATTGATCTCGGGCTCCTCCGGTGAGAGAATCTTTCGCAAATCATCGTGAATGGCTTCAGTGTCGTCCACGATGAGCAGCCGGAAATGATTGTTTTCATTTGTCATGCTGTTTTTTCCTCTCCGGCGAACTTACTGACAGCGATAGGGAGCTCAAGTGTGAAAGTGGCTCCCATCTCTGGGCCGTCACTCGCTGCGGTAAGCGAACCGCCCAGTTGTTTTGCGGCCAATGCCCCGGAGTGCAATCCAAAGCCGTGGCCGTCTTTCTTGGTCGTGAATCCATGAGAAAAAATGCGCACCAGATTTTCAGGCGGAATACCGACTCCATTGTCGGCCACGCAGATCGAGACGCGGTTCTCATTGACCCGCGTTAAGGAAATCTTTACTTGCCGATCATGCTGGCATGACAACTTGACTGCGTCTTTTGCATTGCGTATCAGGTTCAGCAGAATCTGCAAGACCTTGTGTCGATCGGTGGTGATGGGCGGCAGATCCTCGCGCTGAATATCTAATGCGATGTTGTGGCGCTCCATGCCGGAACTCGTCATACCCAGCGCATCTTCCATGACCTCGGAGAGTGGGAAGGTTTCCAGCACGCCCGAGGAGCGCGCGTAGGTCTGCTGCATCGCGACAATCTGCTTGATATGTCCGACATGCTGCAACAGGCCTGCCACTTCCTTGCCGAGCTGGTCACGTTCCTGTTCGAGATGCAGCGACAGATTGCTCATGTAAGGAATAATTCTCTGGCCGCGAGGGTCATTGGCGACAAAATCACTTAACTCGCTCTTATGATCTTCCAATACCTGAGCCAACTCACTTATCTGGCCAACACGCAATGCGCGCAGGTGATCGGCAACGATCGTGCCCGAGACGTTCACGCTGTTGAGCACATTCCCAACGTTGTGAAGAACGCCGGTTGCCACCTCGGCCATTCCTGATATGCGAGATAGATCGATCAGCCGTCTCTGGGCCTCCGCCAGATCTGCAAGGGCGGAGTCCTTGGCGACGATCTGTTCACGCAGTTCCTGGGTACGCTCGCTCACCCGAATCTCGAGGTCACGCTTGGCTTCTGACAGTTCCTTGTCGCGATTCAGGATCATGTCAGCCATGCCGTTGAAAGAATGTGCCAGTTGTTCGACCTCATCCCTGCTGCGAATGTCAGCGCGCGCCAATAAGTCGCCACCTGCGATGCGCTCAACTACAGATTGCAATTGCAGGACGGGCCGGACAAACCTTCCCGCATAGAGCACGGAAGCCAACAGGCCAATCAACACACAAACTACGGCCATGATGCCTGTACGAAAAGTCACCTGCCGCGAACTTTCATCGTATGAATTCAGCGACAAACCGACGTGAATCCATCCCCACTGAATGCTGCTGTAATCGAAGGGAACCGCGTAATGGAATACTCTTCTGTTGAACATCGGGACCAATCCGAGTTCGCTTGAAGGGCGCCTTAGATCTGGATGCCAGTACTCATCAATATTCGGCTCCATCCGCCAGCCCTTACGATCGACCACAACGGAGAGGCCATCATTCTTGGAGATCACCAAAAAATCCACCGCATTATCGCCCTTGAGTACCTGCATCGCATGTTCGACCACGGACGAATAGTCCTCCGAGATGGCGGCTTCGGCAACCTCGCCCTGCAGAGCTACGGCGACACCACTGGCCTTCGATTCAAGTTGGGCGCGCAGATCCCGCTTTTGTTCCGGTATCATCACGGCAACAAAAATGCTTAGTGTGACGAGCGTGATGGTCCAGGCCAGCACCATGGTGCGGCGCGCGATCCCGGTAATGGCGAACGCGAGTTTCATTGTTTTCCCTTCGCAGCCCCTGCCTGTTGCGCTCTGAGCTTGTCATACCTGCGTATCAAATCGAGAGTGGTTTTCATCGCTGAAATGGGTCGCACGACGAAACCCTTGGACTGATAAAGCGCAACGATCTGCGCTCCAGCGGTGATCGTGGAAATGCTCTGGATCGAATCGATAAGCGACTTGCGCGAATGCGCGTTGATCCCGCGTCGAAATCCGAAGACGATCGGGATGATCATGGGTGACACCAGCAAGGGCCGAAGATCGCGGCCAAGCTGGGGATTCAGTTCCATCGCAGTCTCCCAGCTCTGGCGCGTCAGGCAGGCCGCATCGAGACGGCGAAAGAAGACCGGCAGCACAACCTGGGTAAGGCTGGTGTTGAGCTTATGGCTTGCAAAGAAGTCCTCCGGTGCGGGCAGATTGTTATCTGCCAGCGTCGTGCTCAGCCACTGCGGCAGCAGAACCATGTCGCGATGGAGATGCGAGACGATGTTCGCGCCGCGGAGATCGGAGACCGTTTTGAACCTGCTCTGGTTGTGGACAATGAGCACATACTCCAACCCATTGGAGAAATAATCCTGAACAACCAGTGAATCTGGATCGGTCAGGCCGGTGAGTTTTTCCAACTCGATCGCAGTGACACCGTAACAGTCAATCGCACCCTGGCGCACATTTCGAATGAGGTCATCGGAAGGGATGAAGATATCAGGAACGGTATCCGCGGTTTTGACCCCATATTGATTGGCAAGCTCCCGGATCCATACCCGGTAAGCAGCTCGCGCGTCACTGACGTTCTCACCGGAGAGCGTCTCGACACTGATTGCCACGAGCAGAATCGTTCTCTCGCTCTCAGTTGACGAGAGTTCGGGAACCAGCGAAGCGACCGCTGCGGCCGTCATGCCTGACAGGCATTGTCTTCGGGTTATCGCACTCCTAATAATTTTCATCCCGTAAACTCTCGCGTGGTCACAATGTCGGCTTCAGAGCTTTCCTTTCCGCGCGGCTGCAGTAACACGCTTATGCAGGCGCACCATTTCAAGAGTGCTGTTCATCGCTGAGGTTGGTCGCACTTCGAACCCGTTAGCTTGATACAAGGCGAGAATCTGCTGTCCCTCCGGCCGTTTCGATACGCGCAGCAAAGCATCGATGAATTGCTTAACGGCTTTTCGATTGCAATTGCGACGAATTCCAATAGCACAAGGGATCACACGCGGCGAGATAGCGATGGGACAAAGATCCTGCCCGAGCTGAGGATTCAGTTCCACGACTGTCTCCCAGTTCCGGCGCGCCAGACACGCCCCGTCCAAACGGTGAAAGAAAACAGGCAGCACAACCTGGGTCAACTTTTCGTATGGCGTTATGCTGGAGAAGAAGCGAGATGCCTCGGGAAGGCCCTTTGAAGCAAGCATGGTATCCAGCCACGCAGGGAGCAGCACCATGTCATGATTGAGATGAGTTCCGATCTTCGTTCCCCGGAGATCTTCGATTTTCTTGAACGAACTATTCTTGTGCACAAGCAAAACGTATTCAATGCCGTTCGCGAGATAACTCAAGAGCAATAAACTGTCCGGATCAGTCAAGTCGGTCACTCTTGCAAACTCAAGCGCATTGACTCCATAGCAGTCGATTTCGTCCATGCGGACTTCGCGGAGGATCTGTTCGGAAGGAACAAAGATCTCCGGATCGAACTCCATATACTTTTGCCCGCTCTGAACGAAGGCCTGATTGATCCAGACCCGGTAAGAGGCCCGCGCATCATTGATATTGACCCCGATGAGAGTTTCCACACTGATCGCCATGCGCAAGATGGATCTGTCGGGCTCACCCAGGCAGAGTCGAGGCGCCAACGCGACGGCGGTGGTCGCCGCTAGTGTTGCCAGGCATTGCCGTCGGCCGATCTGTTTGTCAGAACGCGTCATCGTTTCATCCCATGCCCATTCCTTCACCGTTTCAGGCTTTCTTCCTCTGTGCGCTAGGGGAGATACGCTCAAACTGACGAACCATCTCTAGAGTGCTGTTCATGACCGAGGTCGGTCTCACGATGAATCCATGAGACTGGTACAAGGCGACGATCTGCTTCCCGGCGGTCTGCGAGGCAATTCTAAGAATTGAATCGATCAGTACTCTGCGTCCCTCTGGACTGCATCCACGGCGGAATGCGATGGCGATGGGAACGAGCTTTGGGGAGACTGCCAGGATGCGAATATCACGACCAAGCTGGGGATTGAGTTCGATCGCCATTTCCCAGTCGCGCCGCGCGAGACATGCTGCATCGGTCCGGCGAAAAAACACGGGAAGCACAACCTGGTTCAGGTCGTCAGTCAGTCTCTGACCGCCAAAGAAATGTTCCGCCTGCGGCAGATTGTTAGCGGCAAGCATTGTTCCCAACCATGCCGGTGCCAAGACCATATCGCGATGAAAATGCGTCACTAACTGAGCCCCGCGCAGGTCAGCAACTTTCTTGAATGAGCTGTTGTTATGCACTAAAAGAACATATTCCATGCCATCCGACAAATAGTCCTGAAGTATTAGGTAGTTGGGATCGACAAGATCGGCGACTTTGGCAAACTCTAGGGCGGTGATGCCGAAGCATTCGATCGTTGCCTGCCGAACGCCGCGAATCAATTCTTCTGATGGGAGGAAGATCTCTGGAACCATTTGCGCAGTGGCAGACGGAAACTGGCGTGTGAGTTCAGTGGTCCAGACCTTATAGGCTGCACGCGCGTCATTCACATTAGATCCAGCCAACGTGTCCGCACTGATCGCAACAAGCAGAACATGTTCGGGCTTTTCGCCGCGGCAGTCTTCCGGCAAGAGAGCGGCTGCTGCAACTCCGGTCAGTAGAGACAGGCATTGTCGCCGGGTGATTTGCACTTCTGAGAATTGCATCGACTGCATACTCCAATCAGTGCCCATTCATGCTCTGAAATCTAGGTGATCGTCCCATCAGAGTCATCCACCAACGCCCGTGATAGCGAAAAACAGGCGGTCGTTTTCCATCGTCCTTCAATGGCTCGGAGCTAACTCCGCCTCAACGCTTTTGCCTACCGCAAGGTCGATCCGTGTTTGCAGGGCAAGGTGGTCGTAGATCGCCTTGTCGTGCGCCGCAGTCACGAGAGCTTCCTGCAATTGAGCACGGATCACCTTTTCCGTCGCAACTAGTCCGCTCTGATATCCGCGCAACGTCAGATCGGTGTCGTCTTTGGCTGATACGGCAGCCTCTGCGGTTGCCTTCACTACTTTTTCACTGGCTCCCATATCGATGAACATGCTGCGGATCTCGAGGCCGAGACCTTCTGAAAGCAGAATCTTCTTTTCCTTCAGTTGGTTGATCCGCGCGCGTGCTTCCGCAATCTTGGCCTGCGTGAGGAAGCCGTTGAAGATGGGGATCTCGACTCCAATATCGACCGACCATCCGTCGCGGTTCTGCGGCGTCGAAAGTCCGCCGTCATAAGCGTTCCATCTGCGATGCAACTCGCCCTTGAGTCCGATCTTGGGGAAGTAGCCGCTGGCCACAACGATTCGTTCCCCTTCAAGCGCCCGCAGACCCGCCTCGACTTCAGCCCAGTCGGGATTGAATTCGTAGGCTGTGGCGACCATCTCATTCAGGTCCCCGGGATACTCATTGAAAGGCACTTCATCGTCCCTGGGGGCAACGGTCGACTTCCACGACAAGCCGATGGTGTAAGCCAAGGCAGCCTGCGCCGACGCCTCGTTGGCTTCGAGCGGCGCAACCATGGAACGCACTGTCTCGGTCATGACTTTGTTGTCGAGATAGTCTGTTTTATTCACTGTGCCTGTGCCATCTTTATAGAGAGACTCTGTCACGCTCTGCGTGGCTTCCATGCGCTCGAGCGTGTCCTCGCCGAGTTTGTGCAGTTGGCGGGCCAACACCGCGCCGTAGTACATGCGGATCACGTCGGCCTTGAGTTCCAGATCCGTCCGCCGGACCTCCGCCCTCGCCACATCCAGAGCGCCGAGGGCCTGCTCCTTGTATCCGCGCCGCATTCCTCCATCCTCCAAAAGCCATTTGAAGTCGCCGCCGACCGACTCGGTCAGAGGACTCATCAGCTTGATGTTCTGTGAGGGGATGGGAAATATCTGAGTACTCGTCGTGATCGTCTGCCCAGGGAAAGAGACCGGCATCTGAACGGCGACGGGGGGAAACCCCTGGCCGAATGCATTAGCAGGTACTGTGACGGTGGCGCTGCCGCCGGGAACGGCGATCGACTGCGCCGGCAAATACATCGCGCTGGCTGGGTAGACGAAATTCGGCGAGGCGCTCATCTCGTCAACTCCGCCACTGGCGCTCACCTGGGGCCAGTACGCAGCCAGCGCCTGACGATGTTGGGCTTCGGCCATCGCCACGGCAAACTGGCTGGCTGGACGAGTGTGGTTCTTTTCCATTGCAATGCGGAGGCACTCACTGAGAGAGAGCACCTGCTTATCTTCCGGCGCTGTTTGGCTCGAAACCGGAACGTACCCCGCGAATTGAAACAAGGCAATAAACGAGAGACAAATGCTGGTGATCCGTGTGTGCGCCATTGTGTCGCTATCGGCAATGTCGCCGGTTTTCTTCACGATGCGCACGGTTGTGTCTCAATTTGGATCAAGAAAGGAGCGCACAAACCATACCTCGCAATCAAAACGCGGGAATTGTCACATGGCTCAATTTGGAACATGCCTGCCGGCTTTCACCACGAGCACGATTTATATCTGTATAGGAGAGAGTATGCTGCCTTACACCGGGAACAGTGATTAGAATGCTGGCGTAAATCTGGGGCAGAGCCGCGCATTGCAGCGTCATGATCAATCTGCCCATTGGTAGCGGACTAGGCGATCACTTGTGTCTGAATTTCGTCAAGTCTGGCCAAAAGGTCTCCGGGATGGATGGGCTTCGTCAGAATCTCAAAGTTGTGGTTCTGGGCTCGTGCTTTTGCGAGCAGATTGGAGGTAGCCGCCTGGCCTGAGAAGAGCAGAATCTTGCACGCCGGTAACTTCGTGCCAACCTCAAACGCTGCGTCAATGCCAGTCATCCCGGTCATGACTACGTCAGAGATCAACAGGTCAGGCCGAAATCGATTGGCGACCTCGACTGCTTCCTCCCCGCTATAAACGGCGCGAACTGTGAAGCCGGCCTTAGCCAGAATCATCGCCAATGTGTCGGCAATGACGTGCTCGTCGTCAGCAATAAGAATCTTGATCGAACTCTTGTCAGGCATCTTTTCTCCTATGGATTGGTTTCCGCCTCTGCTGCGAACTTAACAAAAGAATGCGGAATGCAAGTGAATTCGATCAGGTCTTGCGCTTGTCTATTGGTGGGATGGAAGAACCAACGGAAGAGGGACGGGGTATCCCTCTTCCGTTGGTGTGTGGCTGGGGAAGCCGAACGCCTTGATTGCTTTACTCGATCACTTCAAACGTCTTACAGAAATGCGCACAGTTCCAGCAGCGCTCTTGCTCGCGAGAACGGGAAACATATCCGCCCACCGGTCGAATGTATAACTCGAGCTGAGCCTCGTTCGACTCGTTTGCTTCATCGTTTCGCATCTGCTTGATCATTTCAGTGAGCAAATGTGTATTTCCCTTACCAGCTTCAAGCGCCCAGGTAAACGAACGCGCGGCAGAGTTGTTCGTGCTGCGATTTTCTTGAATGAAGCGCGGATACATCGAGTCGATCTTCCGAGTTTCTTCCTCCAGCAGCAGTGCCAGGTTCTCCTCGGTCGACTTCACTTCGGCCGAATCGACACGGGATTCTGGTTCGCCGCCTAATTGGCGGATCACCCGGGCATGGTTGTCTACACGGATTTTTTCCGAGCGGCCGACAGCACGGAACAGACGGGCCGCTTCAAACCTGCGCTCACTCTCCGCCCTAACCGCAAATGCGAGACATTTCGAGTGCGCATTTAATTCACATGCGAAAGCCGCATTGAGATTCTTGACCGTGAGTTCATTCTCGAGGCTTATCTGGCAGCTTGACATCGAACGGTCTCCCAAAGTTGGAACTTAGTCGTAGGTGTATCAGACCGGATTCTGCGGTCCGTCAAGTTGACTTGAGCTATCTTCCGGGCAGAAGCGAATCTGCCGTCGGCTTTACGCAGCCGAAGTGATCGGAACGAACGGCACTGGCCGCCGCTCGTTTTCGGCCGAGTGTCTACTATTGCGAAGACAATGCTCGTCGCTTACGCCAGTCGCAGATGCCTCACCGGCCATGCAAACTGGATACCCTGCGCCGTTGACGGTCATCCTTTGCTCGGGCTCTCTAGATGACAAATGGGGGCGTACGAGTTGGGATGGGTCGAGTCGCACAAGCTCACCAAGCGGCAAGCTGTGGAGCGGTATTGGATCGCGTTCTACTTCGACTGCAACGTGATCGTTCGCAGCGGCCACGATCGGTAACATGGATGCGATCGTATTGAGAAGGTCAGGGATACACGCCGGCTTCGACATAAATTTATGAGCCAATGGTTCTGAGGAAGACTCGATGATTTCGCTCATCGAAGCGTGTCCGGAGAGGAACAAGACCTTGCACTCTGGCCGTCTGATAGTAACCTGAATCGCGGCTTCGATACCATTCATAGCACCCATCGAGATGTCTGTAATCAGAAGATCAGGACGAAACATCGCGGCCTTCTCAACCGCTTCTTCTCCGCTGAATGCGGTTATAACGTCATACTCCGCGTCTACCAGAATCTCGCCTAACGTCCGAGCGATGAGCTGCTCGTCATCGGCAACAAGGATTCGTGACCGCCAGGCTTTTCCAGGATTCATAGCGCCCCTTCGAGGAGTAACGTCCGATTGAAGTCATGTTGCTCGTGCAAACCAGCAGGTGAGTAGAGATGCGAGCGTTCAACTCGTTATGGAACACTCTCGATCATTCGCTGCCGCAATCCCCATCTCGCGGGTTGAAATTATGCGGCTTCATAAGGCCCAACATCATTTTCAACTTCCCTGAACGCAGATTCGATCTCTATCGACTTCGTAGTAATGGCATACCTTGCAGTGGACGTTCGGTCTGTGACGGATAGTTCGGAATCATCAGCGGAAGAAACTCCGGACAAGAGGTATGCAATAGCATTGAGTAGATCGAGCCGGTGCAGTGGTTTTGATATGAAGCTGTAAACGAGTCTCTTAGGGGCTGCGCTCAAAACATCGGTGATCGAGCCATGGCTTGAGAGGAACAAGACTCTGCACGCAGGCATCTTGGCCGTAATACGGCTTGCGGTCTCCACTCCATTCACTCCCGTCATGCAGACCTCAGACACCAGCAAATCCGGGCGAAATTGCTTTGCTGTCGCCAAGGCCTCTTGTCCGCTCGAGGCAGTGACAACTGAATATCCATCTCCTTCGAGAGTCTTACTCAGCGACTCGGCAATCGCTGCGTCCTCATTCACAACAAGGATTCTGGCGCGCTTCCTCTCCGAGTTCATTGTGAGTAGCTTCATTCCGATCCCTCCTTCGCGGAATGCCCCCATCGCTCTGTCTTCGAGCTAATCTTACAAAAGAGTAAACTACAGTAACATCAGGAAAACCCGGATTTTATGTAAGTCATTCCGCGTGACTCATGTAGGAAAGCTCCTACGAAATCTCAGTACCCAACGCATGTACATCCAGCTGGCAGATGAAGCTCAGCAATTGCTGGTGCGCAAGCCGTTAAGCGAAAGTTGATGGCTCATGGAAACGGCCGCCGCAAGGCTAACAGTATGGAAGCACCCTCTCGTCACAAATGAGGGCAGGCACCCGTCTTCCAGAGCCTGCATCCAGTGCTCTGCGGCAGTGTTCACATGCTGTTCTCCACGGACCGCGCTCACTGCGGACAAAAATGCCGCAAGTTCTTTTTCCGCTTCATTGCAAAGCCTGGTGTCGGGATCGAAAGGCCTCACCTTCAGTGCGACATCTTGCTCCATAGTCATCATTCTGGCGACCTCCATCTTCTAAAAAACCGAAGCCACTTATCTACCATCGAGTCAATTCCGATCTTGAATCACACTGCCTTCGCCGGGGAACTTAGCGCACCGTCTCGAATTCTGCGCAGCAGCACTCGCAGACGCAGCATCGTTCCGGCTCAGCGGTCTTTGAGATATAGCCACAGGAGGACCGAACATAAAACTCAACAGGCGTAGTAACCGACGACTCAGTATTGCGCCCATGGATTCGCCGAATCTCCTCATTAAGTAGACGCGCATGGGTCTTTTTCCCTTCGATTGCCCACGTGAGTGTGCATGCGGCAGAGATGCTCGCATGAAGGTTCTCCACTAGAATGCGCGGATACATCGATTCGATTTCGTAGACCTCGTCGCCCAGAGCCGCGAGAAGGTTTTCCAGAGTGGTCTGTACCTCAACCTCTTGAATCTGGGCCTCGGGTTCGCCACCTAGCTGGCGAATCACACGAGCGTGGTTGTCGGCGTAGATCTGCTCAGACCGTGCGACCGCGCGCAGCATGCCGGCAGTGTGATGCAGCCCTTCGGATTCCGCTCTTTCAGCGTACGCCGTGTACTTACTGTGGGCGTTCGATTCACTTTCAAATACCGTTATGAGATTCCTGACGGTGGCTTCGTTTTGTGGAGCTACTTGATTCATCAGCATGTTTCGTCCTCGAAATCTGCATCTCTCGATAGGAAGTGCGAGTTAGAGATTGTCACATGAAAGCTCAAGCCGATATGGATCGCGTAGAACGACTGACTCACGACGGGGCAAAACGAATCCCATCTCGCCCCACTTGGAGAGCAAGCGACTCGTTGTGAAGAGCGTCGTGCCGGTCATCTGAGCCAACTCTTCACGCGAGAGCGAGATCTCCACCCCTTCGTGGACCTTTTTGCCTATGTGCTTGTTCAGCCGAATCAAAGCGAGCGCAACCCTCCTCGCAACTTTCTCCGTAGCAACTTCGCGAAAGCGCTCCTCCAACTCATTGAGCCGCGAAAGAAGGATTTGGCTGGTGTTCGCACTGATCTGCGGGTATCTCAGCATGAGGCTCTGAAGCGTCGCGGTGTCCCAGATCAGGGCCGTGCTCTGTTCCATGGCTCGAGCAGAACCGCTATGGCTGCCGACTGAAAGTTCAGAGAGCCCGCCCACGACGTTTCCTGCGCCATAAATCCAGAGAATGACCTCGTTGCCGTTAGGGGCCAGTTGGGTGACCTTCACGCTCCCCGTGCGAATCAGTGCCAGATTGCGGACAGGCTGCCCCTGCGTAAAGAGTGCTTCTTCCCGGGCAATCGTTTTTGGCCGCGCTAGCCGGGCCACATCCTCGCATTGACCCGGCGCCAAGCCGTCGAAGAGCATGGAATTGCGAATCAGAATGATACGTTCAGCGAGGTTGGATGCAGTTACAGATGTCGCTGTATGATCTTGTTGTATCGGTTGCTGCAGTGCAGTCGCCATGATTCCCCCTCGCAAATGGTTCGCTCTGCATTGAATTGCAACTTGAGCCGCGACCAGTCTTAGGTCAGGTCTCCAGTTGGAGCGCTCGAGAGCCGGTTCAACTCGATGAGCGCCACATCGACAAAGGTCAACCGCGCCCGTGCTTCACGTGATGTCCAGGCTCCGCTCTCGTTGAATAGCGAATGGTTCTAATTCCAATCCAACAACCGAGGCGAGTCTGAGAATTCTATGTTGGCATGGCCGCAGATGGTTCAATGTCTTCGGCCGTCAGGGTGATGCTGAATCGAAAGTAACGTAAGATAAAAACTAAAACTATAGGCAAATACTGTTTTTTATGTAAGTAATTCTTCGTCATCCGTGTAGGAGTTATCTTACCCGGCTGGATTGCGGGCGATCCGGCGGAACCGCTTCTTCGCGAGAGCGCAGAGCTTTTCGGGCGTCGTCTCCCAAAACTCTTCTGAGCACCGGTACGAGTTCCTCGGTGGCCCTGTCTTTATTAATATAGGCAGCCGCACCAGCCTGCAAACAATGCGTCGAGTACTGGTCTTCTGGCTGGCCGCTTACCATCACAACGAGAACCTTTGGGTAATCGCGTTTCACATCCCCCAACACATCGAATCCGCTTCGGCCAGGCATGTTGATATCGAGCAGAAGAACATAACAGTCCAATCTGCATAAGTGACCAAGCACCTCTTCCGCGTTCGATGCCTCAGAGAATAACGCCTCGGGAAACGCGTCGGCTAAGATCTCCCTCAGGCCGTGGCGCACGGCGGCGTGGTCGTCTGCAATTAGAATGCGCAAGACGATTCACGCTCCCTTGGGTTTACGCGACTGGAATTTTCGGAAGAGTGAGGGCGCCGACTGGATGAATTTTTTGTCATCGTATCGGCGCTGGCCTTGCAGACTGGGAAACGGCAAAATGACACAACTAAGGCTGCCCATCTCTGACTCTCTGGCATACAGCCTCCGCAGATCTTTTCTCGCCATAACAGATCAATGGCAGTGCTGCGCCGACCTTATTGTCAGTTATGGGGGCAACCGGCAATTGATAGGCTCATTTCCAGTAAGTTTATATGAAAGGCAGCAAGGTTTAAGTCAGTGAATGCCGTTTAAGTTGTAGGTTATTCCGCACTTTGCCTGTAAGGCTATTCCTACAGATTTAATTCAACTAATCAATCAACTGGTTCGTCACTGCATAACGTGTCAATTCGGCGTTGCTCTTCATCTGCATCTTTTCCATGATGCGTGTGCGATAGGTGCTGATTGTTTTCACACTGACATGGAGACGGTCCGCAATCTCCGTTAACGGAACGCCTGTCGCAACCATTCTCATCACCTCGTGTTCACGATCCGAGAGCGTCTCATGCAGTGGCCTGTCGTTGGGGTCTTCAAGCTTCGCCACCAGAGTCTCTGCGAGTCGCGCGCTCACATAGCGTCCGCCCTCAAGGATCTTTTTGGTTGCCAGTGCCAATTCTTCCGGAGCGCTGTCTTTATTAATATATGCAGACGCTCCGGCGCGCAGGCAGCGCATCGCATACTGGTCTTCCGGTTGCATGCTGAGAACAATTACGGGCAATCGAGGGTAGACCTGTTTGACATCCCGCAAAACGTCCAACCCGCTGCGCCCCGGCATATTGATATCAAGCACGAGCAATCCGGTTATGGATTCAGAAAGGCTTTTCAAGACCTCGTCCCCATCGCCGGCTTCGGAAAAACCTGCCCCTGGAATCACCTCGGCCAGAATCTCTCTGAGGCCTCGACGCACAATGGCGTGGTCATCTGCTATCAAAATATGCATGGTCCTCACCTTCGGCGTCTGTGGCGCGAACAGGCACGCGAATCGTGACCGTCGTACCTTTTCCTGGAGAGCTCGATACGTGAACGCTACCGCCCCACGCGGCCGCTCGCTCTCTCATTCCCAAAACTCCCAACGAGCCGCTTACCTTGGATTCACAAAAGCCCTTGCCGTCGTCTGCAACGACCAACACGAGATCCTCATCTTCAGTGTAAAGCAACGTGCGCACAGTCTGCGCTTCGGCATGCCTGGTTATGTTGGTCAAGCACTCCTGGAAGATGCGGAAGATCGTCGTGGCCCGGTCGCCGTCCAGCACCAAAGCAGTCGGTGGAAGCGAGACCTGAGTTGGGATTCCTGTGCGGGAAGTAAACTCGTTCGCCTGCCATTCAATCGCCGCCGCCAGTCCGGCGTCGTCCAATATTCCCGGCCGCAACCCGCTGCATATCTTGCGCACCGACTTGACGCCTTCGTTGATCATCTCGATCGATCCAGCCAATCGCTTTTGGACACTGTCCTCCGGTTGTCGCAGATGCCGCGCCATCCAGGTCAGGTCAAATTTAATGGCAGTCAAGATCTGCCCGATCTGATCGTGCAAATCGCGGGCCACCATCTTCCGCTCTTCTTCGCGCGCCTGCTGCAAGCGCGCCGCCAGTGCTTGCAACTGCTGGCGATGAAGAGCCAGCTTCTCGCTGTTCCGGCGCTCCTCTTCGATCTGCTTTCGTTCGGTAATGTCGCGGGTCGTAATGACCGCGCCGGTAATCGAGCCGTTTGCATCGCGGATTGGACCAAACGACACGCTACTGGTCCACTCTTCCCCAGTGTCTTTACGCCGAATCTTGTATTCAAAACCGGTCATCGTCTCGCCCCGTAACGCGCTCGGCACCGCCCAAATGTCGGGGGGCATCGGTCTGCCGCTGGGCGTGAAGACGTCGAGGAGTGAGGAGATCTCATCGAAGCGTTTCGAACACTCATCCTTGCTTTTGAATTTGTAGATCTTCGCAAAGGCTTCGTTAATCTCGACGAAATTCCCGTTGGCATCGGTGATCAGCACTCCATCGGTCATGCTTCCCATCGCCGCTGCCAGGGTCGCCTGGCTGGCTCGAAGTGCCTCCTCTGCCTGCTTGCGTCCGCTGATGTCCATGAACGCAACCGTAACCTCAGCGAGAGCGCCTCCTTCCGCAAACCGGGGCAGCGCGTTGATTAATACCCAGACCGGATCTGGACGGCTGCTGCTTCGCATGCCGAGAACGAGGTTCGTCACCGGCGCCTTTCGCGCCAGCACCTGAGCTACCGGGTATTCATCCATTGGCATGATCGAACCGTCCGCCCGCAAAAACTGCCACGACGGGTCGTTGAGACTTTTGCCGGCGGGGGCTCCGATGTCGAGAATTTCTCTGGCCGCGGGGTTATTTTCCAGAAGCTCTCCGTCCGCTCCATGGAGCGCAATGCCGACTGGGGCAGTCTGCACAATCGCCTCCAGTCGCGCCTTACTTTCGCGCAGTGCCTCCTCGATCAGTTTGCGTTTCGTGACGTTGACGTGTTCGACAACGATGCGTTGAACGCCCTCACCTGGAAACCGGTTGACATGGCATAAGAACCAGCGTTGTTCCTCAGGGGAGTGGCACGGGTATTCCAGCGAGAAATCCTGAATCTTCCCCTGCAATATAGCTCTGATTCCGTCTGAAACCTTTCGGGCATCTTCCGCCTCCGGGCCCACGACGGCTTCGCAAACAGCAAGGTAATTGACTGGACTGCGATCGCTCGCCTGGGGTCCGGATGTAGAGTCAAATTCCCCTCCATCCATGCGGTGATTGGCTCTTCCGAATTCTTTCCACGCCCGGTTCTCCGCAAGGATCGTGCCTCTTTCATCCAATACGCAAATATGGGAAGAAAGTGCGTCGATGGTGGATTGCACAAATTCGTGCGACTTGCGCAGCGACTCTTCGGCCTGTTTGCGAACGGTGATGTCGCTGGCCACACCAAACCATTCCACGATCTGGCCCTTCGCATTTAGTTGTGGAACTGCGCGCGAGAAAGTCCAGCCTAAGTTACCATCCACCCGTAGCACCCGATGTTCCAATTCAAATGTCTCTTTGCTTTCGATTGCTTCCTGAATGGCCGCCCATACGCGTGCCTGGTCTTCAGCGGGAATGTATCTCTCAATCCAGGTGTCGCTCGGCGTATCCGTATCGGGAACAAATTCATGGCCTACCAGATGCCTCATCTCTCGCCAGTCCGGACTCACACGATACACCACATCTGAAGTGGCCGTAACTAGGGCACGGAAGCGCTCCTCGCTTTCTTGAAGTGCCTCAACTGCCTGCTCCCGCTCGGTAATGTCGGTCAGCGTGAGAACACAGCCGACAATGGTATCGAAACTCCTCAGTGGCGATGCGCTAACTAGTAATGAAACAGAACGGCCGTCACGGCGGAGAAGACGCATCTTGCGGCCTGTAACGGTGACGCCGCTTAGTCCTTCGGATAACAGAGAGCGTTGAGCAGCGGCTCCCGGCTCATCCGTCGATTCCAGAGTTACAACCACATCGAGCGGACGGAAAAAAGGATTGCAGCCGCAGAGATCCTGAAGGGCCTTGTTTCCCGCAATCACTTTGCCGCTCTTATCGCACAGAGCGATTGCCTCGGCGGCACTTTGAAGCACCAGGGTCGCCAATTCCCCGGCAGTTACAATCTCATCCCGCGCTTTGCTTTCGGTCAAATCCGTAACCATCATGCAATACGCGGCGCTTCCGTCGGATTTCAAGTCGCGAAGCGAAATCTGGACTGGTATGCTTCTCCCTTTTATAGTTTGTAGCTCAAGCCCGGTCGTGGTTGATTTACCTCGCAGTGCCTGATCAAGCAACGCCTCGACGACGCGCGCGGTATCATCGGAAAGATGCCGGGTCACGTGACCGCCGATAATCTTTTCCAGCGACACGCCGAGCATTTGAGATAGGCGCTCGTTCGAATAAAGCACGGTCCCATCCGCTGCAAGAGTTGCCGCGCCTTCACTCATCGCCTCAACCAGCGCGCGATAACCGTATTCGGTGTCTTTTAATGAAAATACCTGCTCTCCAGCAGGACCGGAAACGACAACCGCGTCCACATCTCCTTGCTGGATGGCCTGGATCAGTTCCTGCGCCTCGGCGAGCCTGCTGTCGGATTCCGCGAGTCTGGCGCGCAAAAGATCTATCTCGCGCATCAGTTCTTCGTTCGACGCTGACCTTGACGCTGTAACAGCCATTTCAATGCTCCAGTTTCAGTCCGATGACAATGCGCTCGGTCTTCGACATATCGCCGACGAATCGCTGGGGAGGGAAGGGAAGCTCCTTGATTAGAGTTGGCACGGCAACGATGTGCGCCGCCTTTGTCTGCGCCGGTTGTTGATAAATATCGATCACTTCCAATTCATAGTGGCCCGCAAGATATTTTTCAGCTATGTTGCGCACATTTGCGATGGCCGCCGTCGACCGCGAACTGTGTCCGGAGACATAGAGGCGAAAAAGATACACTGGGAAAACCAGGTCCGCGGCTAGCTTTTCAAACTCCCGCAGGGTCTGTTCAATGCCCGTCGCCGGACGCTCTGGGGCGGAAACCGAATGATCGTCTTGCTCCAAATCCGAAGCCATTTAACCTCCCGGTCAAACACCGGTTGCGGACCGAATATCCAGACCAATAAGTACTCGCTCCGAATTGGCAAGATTCCCAATTACCCTCTTAACCGGCGAAGGCAATCGTCTTACCACGGTCGGCACCGCAAGGATCTGTTCGCCTCGGGCTAGCGACGGATTCACAAGCAGATCCACCACTTCAATTGCATACTTTCCCTTAAGGTATGTCTCGCAAATATGTTTCAAATTTGCAAATGCCGCAACGGATCGAGGTGTTTGACCGGCCACATAAAGCTTCAGCAGCCACTCCGGTGGTCCCTCTGAATCTTCGAGGTTTCTTTCGATGATTGAGGCCTCTGCAGTCACGTTTTCCTTCCTTACAACACGCGGCGATTCACGCGTGTATCTGGGCGGAGCCGAGCTCCCGCATGTAGTTCTGGCCTAGCAAGATACCCTCGTCCGTTAAAATGAATTGCCGCATCTCGTGCGAATGCGCCATCCCTCTTGATTTCAAAACATAAAGAGCGCAGCTTCGACTGCCCTCATGTTCCACATCGCGTAGCAATAACCACGTATCCATGATCGACGAGATGTTCTCATCGGTCTTTTCAAGTTGTCCCCCCGCCGAGGATAGGTGAGTGAATACCGAGGTGATTTGTTTCATCTTTAAAAAGTCCACCAGCCGCGTGAGCATCGATTTCACAGCGCTCGCGTCTGAGGATGAAATGAAATTCGTAATCGGATCCAACACCACAACTCTCGGGTCGACTTTCTTGATCACATGATGGATCGAAGCCAAGTGCGCCTCCAGCCCCAGGCTGCTCGGCCGAACCGTGTGGCAGTGCAGCAATCCGCTCTCGAACCAAGGCCGCAGATCGAGACCGATCGACCTCATATTGCGAATGATCTGATCGGTCGACTCTTCAAATCCAAAGTAGAGCGCCTTCTCCCCCCGCTCGCAGGCAGCTTGCAGAAAGGTCATCGACAGGCTGGTCTTGCCCGTTCCCGCCGTGCCGGATACGAGAATGCTGCTTCCACGGTAGAATCCCTTTACGCCCAGCATCGCGTCCAGGTCTGCGATTCCGGAAGAGATACGATCGTTTGAAACCGTATGAGTCAGGCCAACTGAAGTAATGGGAAGTACCGAGATTCCCGCGTCGCCCATGAGGAACGGGTACTCATCGGCCCCGTGCAGGCTGCCCCTGTATTTCACGACGCGCAGCCGGCGGGTTGAGATCTGGTCCGTGATCCGGTGATCGAGGAAGATCACGCAGTCCGCGACATACTCTTCCAGCCCGTACCGGGTCAACATGCCTTCGCCGCGCTCGCCCGTTACAATCGCTGTCATCCCGCGATCTTTAAGCCAGCGGAAGAGCCGGCGTAACTCGGCTCGAATAATCGACTGGTTCGCGAGCCCGGCAAACAGCACCTCGATGGTGTCAAGCACGACGCGCTTCGCCTTGACGGATTCAACAGCGTTGGCAAGGCGGATAAAGAGACCTTCAAGGTCGTATTCGCCTGTCTCTTCGACCTCGCTGCGATCGATAAAAACGTGATCGATGGCCAACTTTCCATCGCTTTGCAACTTGTCCAGGTCATAGCCAAAAGACGACACGTTCTGAGAAAGATCTTCTTCGGTCTCCTCAAAGGCCATGAAGACGCCCGGCTCGTTAAAGTCGAGGATGCCGTGAACGAGAAACTCCATCCCTAAGACAGTCTTTCCGCAACCGGTGCCGCCGCAAACCAGCGTAGTTCGTCCTGTCGGCAATCCGCCGTTTGTGATCTCGTCAAGACCTTCAATCCCAGTAGGGGTCTTAGACAACGCACTCTTGACCGGCTCGGTCATCGGGCCCTCCGTGCTCTCCTTACTTGTGCAGACAACGATCCGGTGGGTGCAGGGGAAAACCAATAAAATTCCACTTCGATCGTTGAAAAATAAAATACCACAATAGTGAGCAAAAAGGCGCAAAATCGGAAGATGCTGTGACGCGCATCACATTACGTTAGGAATAATTTCAGGACGCTGGATAACCCGGTGGAAACGTCCCAGGGGGGGCAAAAACGCAGGTAACCGACACGGACGCGCGCATAAAGTAAACCTGTCCGGTGGCTGCAGCGGCACCCCATCGGATGCGGCGTGGGCGAGTATTTAGAGTGTGCACGTTGTGCACTCCCAGCAACACGGATGGCGTTCGAAATAATCCTCCACCACTGAGATTATCTCGGGAGAGCGTCCGATTCGGGCGGGCAAGCTCATCCAATTCGCAAATCCCACTTCTAATCCCTTGAGGGGGTCTGCAATAGCAGACCGCGGTTTAAGGTGGGCATTCCGGTTACCTTCGCCTTGAGGTAGAACTCTATGATTCTGGCTTTTGTGGTCTTGCTGGCCTTCAATTTCCTCGGGGATTTAATTCAGAGTTACCTGGCCGTTCCGGTGCCGGGAGCTTTGATTGGCATGTCTCTCTTTACGATTTTGCTCTATTTCAAACCGGAATTTGCGTCGAGCGGCATCCGAAAAACTTCTCGACTCTTGACCACGTACATGGGGCTGTTTTTCGTTCCAGCCGGAGTGGGGGTTATCTCGGAAATCCAGCTCCTTCGCTCGGAGTGGTTTCCAGTTACGACCGGCTTGCTGGTCTCGACCCTCCTGTCTTTAGTCGTGAGCGCTTTGATCATGCAGTGGGTGTGCGGGGCACGAATAGAGACTGAGCCGGGGCCGCAGTTCGGAGAAACAGAATGATCGAGGCGTCCGCCCAGTTGCCGCTTTCTTTCGCCCACCTGTGCGCGACGATTGCCTTAGGCACTCTCGTCACCGTAGCGGCATATTGGCTTGG
>CAYTJN010000044.1:0-24897 GCA_964438125.1 uncultured Occallatibacter sp. | reverse complement strand
TCTCAAAGGAGGAGGAATAGGAGCCGAGCAGGGTCTTTTCGTCCATGCAAACCTGGCCTGGATCGAAGACGGCTTCTCCATACTGGGTCTGGGCAAAGAGCATCACATTGCCGCCCGGTCGGACCGCGGACATGCAGGTTTTGATCAGGGCGTTGCCGCCAACGGCAAGAATGACGGCATCTGCACCGCGGCCTTCGGTCTCGGCAAACACCCGGTCGATGACGTTTTCCGTACCGGCATTGATCGGATTATGAAGCCCGAACTTTGCGGCGATGGCATGGCGCTCAGGGTAGAAATCTGAGGTGAGCACGCGGGCTCCGGTGCGGCTGGCCAACGCGGCATGCATCAGACCGATGGGGCCTTGGCCGATCACCAGTACCGTGTCATCAGGGGCCAGATTGAGCATTTTTACGCCCTTCAAAACTGTATTGACCGGCTCCAGAAAGGCTGCCTGCTCGAAGGGCACGCCGTCGGGAATGGGCACGACGCCCCGGCTGGAGGCGATCCAGTCCATCACGCGAATGTACTCGGCGAAACCGCCGCCTGAGGGCTCAAAACCGGCCGTTGAGCCTACTTTTTTGTAAAGCTTGCATTGAGCCGGGGTCTGCTTACGGCAGTAATAACACTCTCCGCACGGAACGTGGTGGTGGACAACGACCCGGTCGCCGATGTGAAACTTTGTAACACCCTCGCCAAGCTTCACCACAGTTCCGGCCATCTCGTGGCCGAAGATGCGTGGGGCGGAGTGGGAACCGGTATGGATCTTCTTTAAGTCTGTTCCGCAGACGCCGCATGTGGCGATTTTGACCAACAGCTCACCGCGCCCGATTGCGGGAACGGGGACGGTTTCGACGCGCATGTCGTTGATGCCGCGATAGACTACGGCTCGCATGGTAGTCGGGATTTTGGTTCCGCTGTGGCTTTCAGCGTTTGTGGCTTGGGTAGCCATTGAGTTCTCTGATTTGCCCATCTTTATCCAGTAGATCGATTAGAGAGTCTGCAATTGCGCGTGCGGCTTTCTTACTATTTTCGCCCATACGGATGAGGGCGGGCCAGTGCTTGGGCCTCAAGATCGCGAATAAGACAAAACGAGGCGTCTGAAAATGGCCGTTGGGCGAGATAAAGCGATTGAAATCAGGAAGATGTTCGGAGTAGCCGTCGCTGATTCCCTTGATGCAATAAAAAGGAATGCCGCGCATCTGGGCGAGGCGAGCAATGGCGGATGCCTCCATGTCGACGAGAGCGGCAGAGTAAGTTTCAGCGAGGCGCAGCTTCTCGTGAGCGTCAGCGACCTTGGGGCTGGTGACGAGACAGCAGTCTTTCAGCGGAACGGCGGCGACAAAGCGCTCGCCTGTGCGGGAGTCGATGACAGCAGAGACGTCGACGGCTTGGCCGGGGGCGAGTTCTTCTCGGAGGGCACCGCCCCAGCCAGTGGAGATGACTTTGTCGATTGGGCCAGTCTTTTCAACTTCGGCGAAGGCGCGCGTGGCCGCCTGTGTGCCGGCTCCGGCACAGGCGGCTATCCATTCGCCTTCGTTAAAGCTCCAGCGCCAGAGATCGACGCCGTTTTGGCGTTGGTGCCGCCAGCTGCGAGCGAGCGGCTTCAGTTCGGCGGGCATGGCGGCGATGATGGCTGTGCGGGTCATGGAAGGGGTAGATCAGGTTGAGCATTTCCCTTAGGTGGCGAAAGCCAAAATAGCGGCACCTGAACAGCCAGCGCGGCAACAAACGCTACTAGGGGCACCCATCCCCAATCCTCGCGTAAGGAAAGCACCAACACCAACGGCGGCATCAGAATCGGCAAAATCCAAAGCGAGCTGAGGCGGAGCTCATGCAGTCGCACGATCATCGAGAAAGGCCAGACTATGATGAAGACTGTATAGCCCACGAGAAAAATGACAGATTCCGAGCGGACCTTAGAAGCCCCAATCGTAGCAAGATGAGCAATCGCATTCAAAAAGCTCGTGGCAAACAAGACGTAAAGCAGCCTGCCGATGTGCGACTCGCGTTTCTTGAAAACCTGTGCTAACTTCAAGCGATTTCTCCTTTCACTCTTTTTACGGTGCGTAGCCGTTGGCGCGGAACCAGTCTATGGCGGCTTTCATGGCGGGGTTGACGGGCAAGATGCGGAAGCCTAGCTCCTGCTGGGCGTGGGCGCTGCTAGCGTACATCTTTTTGCGGCCCATGCGGACCTCTTCGAGCGTTGCGCGGGGCTCGCGGCCACGAATGCGGCCGGTGATCCACTCTTCAAAAAACGCATAGGTCGCGGCTACGGCGAAGGGGATCTTCATGGTCGGCGAAGGCAGGCCGGTGATGGCCGACATTTTATCCAGGATCTGCTTGAGGGTCAGATTTTCGCCGCCGAGAATGTAACGATGGCCGCGCTTGCCTTTGGTAAGTGCCGCCACGTGCGCGCGTGCAACCTCTGTTACATCGACGAGGTTAAGGCCTGTTTCCATATAGGCGGGGAATTTGCCGTTCAAAAAATCGACGAAGATGCGGCCGGTGGGTGTTGGCTTCGCGTCGTTGGGGCCGATGGGGGTGGTGGGGTTGAGAATGATGACTTGCTGGCCGTCCTCGGCTGCTGCGATGGCCTGCTGCTCGGCGAGAAATTTTGACCGCTTGTAGTGGCCGACCATGTCTTTAATGGAGACGGGCGTGTCTTCGTTGATCACCGTGCCGTCCTTGTGGAAGTGCATGGTGGCCACGCTCGAGGTGTAGACGAAGCGCTTGACGCCTGCCTCGCGGGCGAGCTTTAAAAGATCACGCGTCCCGTCGACGTTGGCCGTGTACATGGCCTCGGGATCGCGAATCCAAAGTCGGTAGTCAGCGGCTACGTGGACAATGGCATCGCAATCGGCCAGGGCCGGGGCGTATGTCTCAGGGCGGGCAAGGTCGCCTACCTGGGTATCGCCGGCGATGCCTTCAAGGTTGGCCAGGTTGCTGGTCTTGCGAACCAGCAGTCGCAAGTCGGCGCCTTCTTCGGCTAATGCGCGAGCCACATGGTGGCCTACGAACCCGGTGGCGCCTGTGAGAAAAATCTTCATAGATAGACCGTCAGTTTTTCTTTACCAGAGATTCTCGTCCGGCGAGACTTTGCATTCCTTCACTGCCTGCGGGCGCTTTTGGTTGAAGTTGGTGTCCCAGCATTCGTCGAGCACCGAACAATAACAGGCGTGAAATGACATGCTGTCCCCATGCATTACACGAAAGAACGAATTATAGAGGTCCATGCCGGCCTTGTCCGGCTCGATGGTGAGGACATCAATCCCCTCGCGGGCGGGAAGAATACGTGAAGAAACATAGGCGTAGTAAACTTTCGTGTCTCCCTCCTTTAACGCCTTGAGATAGGCATCGGCGCAGCAGGCGCGGAGAAGAGCATCTTTCGTGGGATAGATCTTGCCCTTGTAGCTCACCTCAAACCTGTCGATAACCGCCGGGCCAACTCCCCCATTGGTGATGGTTACTCGCATTTCAGGCTGAGCGGTTGCAGATCCCATATTATTGGCGAGTTTCAGCAGCGGCATGGTGCTGGCGGCGATCAGCTTCTGGTTCTGCTCCACCATGCGCTCCATGCTTTTGCCGTGCTCGATCGAGACGACCAGCGAGATGAGCGAGATGAAGACGACGCTGGCCGCGATGACAGCGTCGAGCCAGGGAATTCCGGTTTTATGCTCGTGGCCGTGGCCGTGCTCCGGCGCAGGCATCAATCCAGACACGTTGCCCTCCGTAGCAGCTTCAGTTGTTGGAGTGGGTCGTTCGGGTGGCTGCTCATTTTCGATGCCGTCTTCCATTCCGCATCTCCAAGGATTGATAGTAGCAAATAGAAATCAAGATCGGTCTCGCCGACGGCACGGGCCACTAAAGGCGCCTGCTAACTAATTCATTAGTTGTACGTCTTATGTAGCAGCGGGAGATAAGGAACACTCCTGGGGATTTGCATCACGATGCCGCCAAAAAGATCCATCACGCTCACTCAAGCCGAACTCCGACTGATGAAGATCCTCTGGGATCGAGGAGAATCGACCGTTGCCGATATGGTGGGCGCGCTTTCCACGGAAGAGGGGCTTGCGTACACCTCCATTCTGACAACGATTCGGATTCTCGAAACCAAGGGATACGTTCGCCACAGGCAGGAGGGTAGAGCGTTTCTGTACAGCTCGTGCGTCGGAGAGATCGAGGCTGGCCGGACGGAAGTTCGCCACGTGTTGCAACGGTTCTTCGGAAACTCGCGAGAGCGGCTCTTGCTCTCGTTGCTGGGGGACGACGAGATCAGCCCGGACGAATTGAACAGGCTGAAGGAAGCGATTGCAAATGCGCGGGACGATGCACGAGAGGAGGCCTAGATGGAGACACTCTTTCAACTCGCCTCGCCCATCTCCGCTGCCGCGGCAAGCGCCCTTATTTCCGCCATTTGGGAAGGTTCTGTTCTGGCAGCTTGCGTGATGGTCTGCCTGCGGCTGCTGCCCAGGCTTTGCGCTGCATCCCGCTCGATGATTTGGATGAACGTCTTCCTGCTGCTGGTCCTGCTGCACTTTGTCCCCTCGATGAGAGCACACGCGATCGACAGCGGCCAAGTGCAAGCTTCGGCGATTCGTCTCGATCTGCTCTGGAGTGTTGCCCTCGCCGGCCTTTGGGGGATGCTCTCGGTCTGGAGAGGCACGCAACTGATTGTGAGCGCTATCCGCCTGCGCAGACTGGCAAACCGGGCCACGCCAGTTAGATCTACCGACCAGGAACTGCTGGCCGTTCTCAAGGAGCAGCGAGGCCGAAGAGCTGAGCTCTGTACTTCGGTTGAGGTCCAGCGACCCAGCGTGTTTGGTTTCTTTCGACCCCGGATTCTCGTTCCTCCCACACTCTTGGAGAGGCTTTCCCCGCAGGAGTTGAAGCAGGTGGTTTTACACGAAATGGAACACCTCCGCCGCGGCGACGACTGGACCAATTTATTGCAGAAGGTGGGGCTTGCAATCTTTCCGCTGAACCCCGTGCTGATGTGGGTGGAACGGCGGCTTTGTGCGGAGCGCGAGCTTGCTTGCGACGACCGCGTTCTGCGCTCTGGCGGCGCTCGGAAGACCTACGCTCTCTGCCTGACGCACCTTGCCGAATACTCCATGCTTCAACGCAGCCTTTCGCTGGCCCTGGGAGCATGGGAACGACGTCCGGAGTTGGTGCGCCGTATCCAGCGCCTATTGAGCCGGCCTCCTGAATCGATGGGCGGGAGGCAAACAGCGCTCGCAACTGCCGGGCTGCTGCTCGGCGTGATCGTTGTCGCAATGAGCCTGGCTCACAGTCCGCAACTTGTGACCTTTGCACCGCCCGGTCAATCCCATGATCGATCATCTAGGGCGCAGGCGTTCGCTGCGAGGCTCGTGAGTGTTGGCGCAACGGCACCTCGTCGATTTGCCGGTTCTCCTCAACTGGTCAAAGCGGTCATGCTTCAGCGGCCGGCTTTATCTGCATCTATTGGGAAACCTCTGCGGAATACCGCTCGAAAGGTGAATGCCGGACCGTCTCAGCAGCAGAACGTGCAGGCGTGGGTTGTCCTTGCTACGTGGACAGAGGACGAGACTCCGCCGCAAATCGTATTCGCCGTCGCTCAAAAGAATCGAAGCTCGTTTGCCGCTGTACCGATCGCCAACGGCTGGCTGATCGTTCAGATCTGATCGCAAGTCTGGCGCAACTGCAATTGCGCTCAACTTCAAACCATAACCGTGAATAAGGAGAAATTTCCGATGTTTCAATCAACTAATCAATTAGTAGAAATTGCGAAGAAAATGGCTGCCCTTGCGGCAGTCGCCGGAGCCTTCGCGCTGGGTGCGGCAGTCTTCGCTGGCCACGGAAGCGTTCATGCGGCATCGGCCCTGGACGACAACAGCGTGGAGGCGCTGACCTCGCTCGACCATGCTATGGAGGCAGTCGCGGCGCGTGTCACTCCCGCTGTGGTGAATGTCGCTGTCACCGCGCGGGGTACAGGCGAGGCCGAGACCTCCGAAGGCCCCATGCATGGTCTTCCGCCGGGACTGCAACAGTTTTTTGGGCCCATGCAACCCCAGCCCACGCAACCGCAGATCGAGCATGGCGTGGGAAGCGGCATTATCATTTCACCCGATGGATACATCGTGACCAATGCGCATGTCGTCAATGGCGCCGTGCAAATTAAAGTGACGCTGAACGATCGGCGCATCTTGAAAGCCAAGCTCATCGGTATCGACAAACTAACCGACCTGGCCGTGCTCAAGGTGGATACAACCAACCTGCCGAGTATCGCATGGGGAGACTCAAACAAACTGCAACCCGGACAAACTGTACTTGCCTTCGGAAGCCCGTTCGGCTATTTCCAGTTCTCGGTGACTCGCGGAATTATCAGTGCTTTGAATCGACCCAATCCATACTCGGATGATCCGCGCAAGCCCGGCAACTTCATCCAGACCGATGCTGCAATCAATCCCGGTAACTCAGGCGGCGCACTGGTCAATGCTCACGGTGAGTTGGTCGGCATCAACACCTTCATCATCACCAACAATGGTTCGTTCGCAGGCGCCGGCTTCGCCATTCCCTCACAGATCGTGCGCTCGACAGCGGAGCAGTTGATCCAGCACGGCAAGGTCGATCATGGCTACCTCGGAATCGGCATGAATGACGTGACGCCCGACAATGCTCACTTCTTTAACTTAAAGGACGCGAGCGGAGCAATCGTAGCGCAGGTCACGCCCGACTCTCCGGCTAGCCGCGGCGGCGTTCGAACAGGCGACGTAATCTCACAACTTAATGGAGAGAAGATCGTCAATGGAAGTGCCTTGCAGGTCGCAGTGAGTGAGATGGCTCCGGGATCGAAGATTACACTGGGTGTGATTCGGGATGGCAAGCCGGTGACCTTGAGTCTTACTGTGGGGCAATTCCACGGCAATGCTGAAGTGGCGAGTGACGACCCACAGGACGGCCCGCGAAGCGGGAAACTAGGACTCGCTGTCAGCGATCTGACGCCGGATGCACGGCAGCAGATCAACGTGCCTGACCAGGTTCAAGGCGTCATCGTCCAGAGCGTTCGTCCGGCCAGTCCGGCCGATGAAGCAGGCATTCAGCCAGGTGATGTCATCGTTGAGGTCAACCGCAAGCCAGCGCAGTCGGCTGGCCAATTTGCGAGCGAGGTGCATCAGAATCCGGACGGAAAGGATCTTCTGCTCCTCGTCTGGTCGAAGGGTAATGCGAGTTATCGCACGATTCATCTTGATCAGGACGAGCCGAGGGGCTAGTTGTGCGCGGATGAGGCCGACGTAGATTGATACGGCGGCCTCGCAGCACCCGGTGCGATCATTGGGCGCTGTTAGAGATGGATGGATAACTCATCTGTTATCCAATTTTGCAATTGAACATCACTTTATTTGCCGATTTTTTCAGGATCGATTATTATCAAATCTGAGAATATTATGATGACTTGTTGTCTCCCAACCTGTCGATAAAGTTTCATCCCCTTATGAGTGCCAGGGACCCACGGTCCTAACCCTTCCACAGCTTCCTCAAAATCCAAGGAGAGTCCAAAGTGCAAAAAGCTCTTTCTGCTTCCCTGTTTGTTTCTCTGCGCTGGTCGTTGTTCTCGATCGATGCTGTTCTTTTTCTGTTTGCTATAGTCTGCACGCCCTTGGCCGCTCAGGACGACATCAGCACGCAACACGGATCGTCAGGATTCAATGGCGTATTCCTCACCGGGCCGGCATCGAATCCGTTGAGCTTTCTAAACGGCCCTGCTTTGCGTACGACCGGCAACCCCGCGCCCTATGACTTTCACGACTTTGCACCGGCGACTTATGTGGACGCAAAACTGCCCCAGTGGATCGATCTGACGGCCGAGGAGCGGTTCCGATACGAGGCGTATGACAACAATAACTTCAAATTCGGCATCAATGACTCTTACCTATTGAATCGTTTCCGGTTCCAGATGGATCTGCGTACGCCCAGTTGGTTTAGGGTTACGGCGCAGGTGCAGGATGCACGTGCGGGCTTTCAAAACCCACCAATCGGTCCGCCGAATACGGTTCGCTGGGATCTGAAGCTGGCTTACGCTGAAATTGGCGATCCAGGAAAACACTGGTTCAGCCTGCGAGTGGGCCGGCAACTGATCAACTACAACAACACCATCATTGCCAACTCGGAGTGGCGCAACCAGGCCCGCTCGTACGATGCAGCGGTGGTGAACCTGAACGCGAAACGTGAGCATCTGGGCATCTTCGCTGCCTCGCCTATCGTGCCGCAGGCCTACGGAGTAACCCCGCATCAGGAAGGAAACAACATCTACGGAGCTTATGGCCGCGTTGATGATTTTCTCGTTCCGCACTCAAACCTTGAGCCGTTCTTCCTGTGGCGCGTGCAGCCGGCAGAGGTCGTCGAACCCGCCAAAGGCAAAACGACCGGAAAAGAAAACGAAAAGGTTGGCGGTGTGCGCTTCAAGGCGCAAGCTCACATGGCGTTCGATTATGGAGGCGAGGTGATCCTCCAAACCGGCAAAGTGGGAGCGCAATCGATTCGAGCCTCGGCGGCGCAGGCCGGGGCGGCATATCAGTTCCTCAATATACCGGCCAAGCCGCGCATCTTTACGCAGTACGACTACGCGACGGGCAACAGCAATCCGGCACAGAATGCAACGCACACCACCTTCGACACGATTGAACCGACAGCCCACGACCGCTTTGGCATTACCGACCTGTTCGGCGGACAGAACATCGAATCGGTGCGCGCCGGCGCCACGATGGAGCCCCACCGGCGGTTCACACTTACGGCGCAAGGACTGGACTTTTGGACGGCTGATGCGCTGGACTCGATTTACAACACCTCGGGCGGCGCGATCGGGAACAACAAGACCGACCACGGACGACATGTGGGTGCGGAAATCGATGGCTATTCCTGGTACGAACTGAATAAGCACTTCAATGTGGGTGGCGGTGTCGGCTATTTTGGCGGCGGCCAGTTCCTGACTCATGTGGCAACCAGCCATTCGTACACGACCTACTACGTTGCGTTGAACTTCAAAGACAACGGAAAGAAGTAGGCGACGCCGTACTGGAACTCAGAGACAAGGCTGGTGTGGCGGACCATTTCGTGGTTCGAACCCGGCCTTGTCTTTTTCCATCGATGAACGGCCCACCAGCTCCGATGGCTCTCCATCGACCCTTCTGCGGGGCTAGTCACAAATGCCGGCCTTGTGCCTTGGAACGCGATAACCCATCGAGTTGGTCTGAGATCGGATCGACACTGAATCGAGGCCGTTCCCGATTTCGACGGGTAATGTGACTTTTTTTCTCCAAACTCTGTAACGATTTCGTTCGAGCCCTCACAATATCCTGTGCGGTGAATCAGAGTTTCTTGCACTGCCAAACCAAAATTTGGGCAATCCAACATCAACCGTGGGCTCCTGCGTAAACGAACACACAGATTCGGTCAATGGGGCTCAGCGTCAAAGATGATCCATTTTCGCAATTCAAGAGGTACCTTTGATGGTTTCGCCAGACTGCAAAAGCGCGCCGGAAGAAGATTCCTGCTCGACCGAGAAGGTTTCGCCGGGCCGGGGAATTCTGCCGTGGAAGACATCGCCGGCGAACCCCTTGGAGTGGCCCGTTGAATGGGAAGGTGCGCGAAGTGCGCAGGCCAGGATTGATAGCGTTAATTGCAATTTCCTCCCCATCTCTCGTGAAGAAGCGAAACGCAAGCTAATCGAAAAGATCAAACTGGTAGTCAATCTCGGTCAATCGGTTCAATCAGAAGAGCCTAGAATTCTAACTCCCGCCGAACTACATCGACTCTACGCGGGCTCATCGGTTCCAGGGCATCGCTACCTGGCTTCTTCGTTGAATGCGGCAGTCCACTCTCCGGAGATTGCCCGAGACCCCGCAAAATGGCTCGCCGATATTCCCGAAATCAAACTCGCTTCGTTGGTGAACGCATGGTTGCATACCAACAGCAGAACCGACTATGAACGGTTGTGCTGCATCGGCCTAGATCCGGATACCGACCGGCTCACCGGCGTGCTGAAGATGAAACAGGGCGTTGGTTATTCCGGGAGGCCGTGTACATCGGGAAGCAGAGAGTACGTTGCCTTCTGGGTTGACAGGGGTACAGGATTCTCTTACGAGGGAATGGCTTCCGTGGCAGTGTACGACTTCGGCTGGCTCCCACCCGCGGGGCTTCAGTACATCGTCTCATTGCCGGCCGGTCTTCACTCTCAAGATCTGGTCTCAACCAAGGTTCCCAAACTGGCAAAGGTGCGGGCCGTGCTCTCGTGGAACACGCCGCCTTCGACTACCGACCCATATGCTCCGGTGGTGTGGGGTAACTGCATTGAGGGCCTGATCCCCATCGCTCCCAGCCAAACTTCGCGCAGGGACAATCAGTTTCTTCGCCCGGCTACGAGTGGCGCCACAGAGAGTGACGTCTCCGGTGCCGAAGGACGGATCGTGGATGCGGCCATCAGAGCATTGACGGGCATGGCTTTCGGCCCGTATGCAGGTCTCACGGTCGCGCCAGAGAACACAACTGCCAGCGCGGGTGCGACTGATAGGAGTTTCGCAATCAATGCCCAGGACATCGACGCGGGAGAGAACAACTTCACCTTGTATGTCTCAAACTGTAGGGATGTAACTCGCGGCGCAACAACAAGATTAAAACACAAATCGGTCAAGACCTTTCCGCAAGAGAAAAGCTATCAAGTTGCCGCGGCTCCCCCAGAGGCAGACGGAGTGCGTAATTCAAAACGAACTCCGTCTGCAGCCCCTCGAGAAAGGAAAGGACTGAATGACATCACCGATGAGCGTTGAGAGGCTTGATTGGGAGACTGACCAGAATCAGTCTCTCCACGGTATCAATCAGGTGGCTCCCTCCACCGAGTCATGCACCTCGGAGCTGGGCAGAGTGCGCCGGCGGATTGGGATCGGCGTCGAGCGATTCAGCTGGCTCTCGGAACGGTGGTTCAAGCTGTGCGAATTTGTGATGCAAGCCTTTTTCTGTGCGTTGCCGAGGAGCCACTCCTTTGCCGCTGTGGATTTAAACACTATTACCGTTTCGCAAGAGACGGCCTCATTTTATTCCAGAGATCTGCTTGGTGAGCAAGACCTCATGAGACTGGCTAACTCGCCGGCTCTATCTGGGAGTCAATCGAATTTTGCGATCTCCTGGAGAAGACCTTGGGTGTATTTTGTTTTTCTGATGTTGGTTTGGTTGCTTTTGTTCTAATGCGGTTGCTGAAGAGCTCCATTGAGGGCACGCAACCGCAGAGTCCCCGACGTAATGCTGAGAAGTTCCCTTGAAGGAGGCCCCATTATGTACCCCGATCGAACACGAAGCGAGTCAAGAGATACCGGAAGCCCGCGGAATGCGGGCCTGAATCTTTATTACAACGGGCTGCCAGTGGTGAATTTGCGCGGGCCAATTACTGGAAGCGATTACAGGTTTTCTTCTGTTCAACCGGTGCAACCTGTCGATCCCAGGGACGCGAAGTTCTTCCTCGCAAGTCCGCTGTTCAGGCTCTCAAAATGAGTGGTGCAACTCTCCACAGGTCATCTCAACACGAATCCCCTGCACGGAAGCCGATGAGGCTCTCAGGAAGAGCCCATGCAATTCATGCGCCTGCGCCGCCGGAAATGCTATACTTTGGACCAATTGTCCTGGCGGGTTCAGTGTTGCAATTTCATTCATTCGATGCCGGTTACGTTGATAACCTCTGTGCCGGTGACCCCCGGACGCAGGAGCACTTCGTCGCCTATTTTACAGCCCTTCTCCAGATCAAGCTTCGTTCTCGGCTAAAGTCTACTCAAGCGGTCGAGGATGTGAGTCAGGAGACCTTCGCACGAGTCTTTTCGGTTCTGCGCAAGGACGGTGGTTTGCGGCAACCGGAGAGCCTCGGCGCCTTTGTCAACACGGTTTGCAACCACGTGCTGCTGGAGCATTACCGCTCCTCAAAAGGTGGCGAGTCGCTCGATGTGGAGGGCCGGCCCGAACTGCCCGACACGAGCGCTAATGCGCTGGAGATTGTGGCTGCCCGGCAGATCAAGGAAAAGGTCCGTGAGATTCTGCTCGAATTGGCCCCGCGCGACCGCTCCCTGTTGAAGGCCGTCTTTCTTGACGAGCGCGATCGCGACGAAGTTTGCCGCGAGTTCGGCGTGGATCGCGACTATCTGCGTGTGCTGTTGCACCGCGCCAAGCAGGAGTTCAAGACCGAATATGTGAGGCTTCTCGGAAATCCTATGGCTTTAGGAGCGCACGCGTGAGATGGCCGGGAGAATTGAAACGATTTGTTGGCTGGGGCCACTATCAATGGTTGAACCGAGGTATTGAGGGCCGAGTCCATGGATCATAGCGAAGCTTTACAACAGATGGCTGCGGAACGTTATCTCATGAATGAGTTGACACCGGATGCGCGTGAAGCCTTCGAGGCGCACTTCTTTGGTTGTCACGACTGTGCTCTCGATCTTCGTGCGGGAGCCGCATTTGTAAAGGAAACCAAGACCCAATTGCCTGAGTTGACCAGCGGATCGGCGGTTGTCGATTCGCCTCGTTTGCGCACCTCCAAACTTGAACGGCAAGGGTGGCTCGGCTGGCTCAGGCCGGCTTTCGCTGCTCCCGTCTTTGCCACCTTGCTATTACTCGTTGGTTACCAGAATCTGGTTACTTTTCCAGCGCTGAGGGCTTCAGCCAGTCAGCCGCGCTTACTATCCTGGGCTCCGCTTCAGGGCGCTACACGTGGCGCTCAATCCGCCATCACCGTTGACCGCCTTCACGGAGTCGTGCTTCCCATCGATCTTCCTCCGCAGACCAGCACGGGAGCATACGCCTCTTACTCATTTGAACTCCATGATCCGCAAGGAAAGCTCACCTGGACAGGAATCGCCGCAGCCCCCGCCGACAACGCTAGCGATGAGCAGCGGTTATCGCTGGTGATCCCCGGTTCGATACTCCAGAACGGTTCCTATAGCATCACTGTTTCTGGCGTCTTAGCTCATGGTGAACGCGCCGAAATTGACAAATACATCGTCGATTTTCATCTATCTGATTGACGGGCCTGCATTAAGACCATAGAATTCTCTCGACCATCTTAAGGAATGGTGAAAAACAACTATGCCCGAAGAAACAGCAGGGACTCACAAATACCATGCGGAAGCCTCGGCTCTGAAAGGCAGTCTGAAGCTTCCAATCGCTCAAGAGATTGAACCCCAGGCTCATACAAAGCTCCCAGAGAGGGGCGGATACCTCACGCAACGCATTGATCTGTATCGGCTGGAATCGATCATCTCATTCCGCTCCGCGTACACCCATGTTGGCGGCAACCTTAGCGACAAGCCAGGCGGCGGCGCTACCACCTTGACTACAACAGTCGTCGAAGGCCTCAATGTTCTGGAGGTGGTCACGGCCGACCGCGTTGTTGGGCAGATGATCACAGAGCATCCCCCTGAGGGGCACAAACGCTATATCCCATCGATCTCTTTTCTCGGCACTCGCTTTGAGAATCTCCGTATCGCCGGTTACCCGATTCAGTTGGAGTTTGATCAGGGGATTTTTGGCCCCAACCGGGTTGATGACGTGCCATATACCCATGAACCGGGCTTTGTCAGTCGTGTCAGCCGGCAATATGAACGTATCCTCGATGACAAGAATCTCCCCGTGAAGCATCAGGAACGATACAATCGACTTTCCTCTACTCTCGGCAATTCCGAGGAGGTCGAATGTTCACTGATCAACCAGGTGGCTGGATTCCTACCTGGGCGTGCGGCTATCTTTGGCAACGTGATCACGATCCCCGGCTTCGGCACCATCACTCTGGCCAAGCTGACCGTGAAGCACGAGAACCCGCACGAAGAGACGAAAGTCCCGAAGAAAACGACCTTCACCTTGACCATGATCGATCTCGACCTGGGCTGCGTAGTCAGCGGCGGCGTACCGATCGGGAACGGGAATTCCAATGGAACACCCGGATAGCACCTCAAACGATCTCCAAGAATGCCCGCTGGAAAACGAGTATATCGTCGATTCTGGCGGGTATATTGGCGTGGTATAGAGACGCTTCGCTAGGTTTTAGTCCATATGTTGTTCCCTGCGTGTCCGCCGTTTTACTGATAGCTCTAATTCCACTTAAAGATACCAATCCTGGTAGCGCCCAAGCTGCTTATAGCCAGGTCATACAGATGTTTCAGCGAGGCGATCTGATAAAAAGTCAGCAGGAAGCCGTAGAGGGTGTCCAACAATTTCATTGGTCTAATCCCGACTGGTCCGCAAAGTTTCAACTGCTGCAAGCAGAGATATTGGCCCGGCGGGGAATGTATAACGAAGCCCTTGACCTCCTCGCTGGCTACAAGGTCGATTCGGACCATCCAGAAGAAGCGATCCGCAAGCTGGAGATAGAGGGCGATGCTTTAACTCGGCAGCAACAGCTATCTATTGCTAGTCAAAAACTCGCACAAGCTGAGTCCCTCTGCAGGGACGCTGACTACCTATCCTGCGGTTATGTGCTCCGCGCACTGGGGATATTGGCCGTGAAGCAGGGACGTCTTGCTGAATCGAATCAACTCTTTCTACGATGTCTCTCTTTTGCGAAAGCCCATAAAGACAGGTTTTTGGAGGCAAGTACGTCCTTAACGCTGGGTTGGGCTGCGTTACAGACCAATCACTACGATGAAGCCTCAGAACGATCACAATCCGCATATCGAGCCGCCTTAGATCTGGGCGCGGATAATCTAGCACAAGCGGCTTCAGGAAATCTCGGATGGGCCTACTATCAGTTGGGTGATAGCGAAAGGGCACTGGAAAAGTTTCTCGAAGCGGAAAAGAAAGCCGCAAAGCTCGGAAATGTCAGCGATGAACTCAAATGGATCAGTACCGCCGGGTATGTCTATCACGATGCTGGCGACCTCGCTCGTGCCAATCAGTCCTACCTTCAGGCCCTCTACCTGGCAAAGCAAATCGATAGCAAAGAAGAAATCGAAAACTCGCTGGGAGACTTGGCCCAGGTTTCGGTCGAGACCGGCAAACTGGAGAATGCAAGCGGGTATCTCGAACAACTGACCCCAATGGTAAGGGCGAGGGACAACCGACTAGGCACGAACATCATGCTTACCGAGGGAATGCTGGCTGCCGCACAGCACCAAGATCAGCAAGCGGAGACGCTCTTTCGCGCGGTCGAAGCAAACCAAGCAAGCCCAGACATGACACGGTTGGATGCTGGAAATCAGTTGGCCAGATTATATGAGCGGCAAGGCAAGACGAGAGAGGCAGAACGGATTTACAAATCCACCCTGCATGACTTTGAAGCAGCGCGAGCACAGCTTCACAATGAAGATTCAAGGCTACCCTTTGCCGCCAATGGCACGGGCATCTACGACGATTACATCCACCTGCTGGTCGAAGAGGGCAAGAGCGATGAGGCTCTCGCCGAGGCCGATCAGAGCCGCGCACAGACGCTGGCACAAGGCCTGGGTGTGGCCGGCCCGTCCTATCGTACCGCGACGTTGAACCCTCGCCAGATCGCCCAAAAGGCCGGTGCGACGCTGCTCTTCTACTGGCTGGGCGAAAAGCAATCCTATCTTTGGGCAATCACGCCGGCGAAGATCACCTTGTCCAAACTTCCCCCGCAGGCAGAGATTGTTGCCCATGTCGAGCACTATCGCAAGGCATTGCTGGACGTGGAAGACCCGTTGCAATCCCGTAACAAGGACGGGCAGGCACTGTATCAGTCACTCGTAGCTCCGGCCGCGAAGCTCATCCGGCGCAATGCCCCGGTCATGATTCTGGCCGATGGAGCACTGAGCAAATTGAACTTTGAAACACTGCTGGTTCCGAGCGAAAGCAAAGAATCCGGCAAAAGCTTGGGCTCCGCGCCAGAACTGCATTACCTGCTCGACGACGCAACACTTCTTTCAGCTCCTTCGTTGGCCATGCTCGCTGCGGCAAAGCCTGCGCGGAATGTGGATCGAAATCTGCTGCTTCTCGGCGATGCGGTCTCGCCGAGCCGGGACTATCCCAACCTTCCTCTCTTCGGTCTGGAGATGACCCAGATAGGAAGGCACTTTCCCGCTCAGCATCTATCCGTCTACGCTGGCCGGCAAGCTACTCCCGCGACCTATCTCACTAGCGATCCCGCACAATACTCCTACATACATTTTGTTGCTCACGCAGTTGCAAGCCGCACAGACCCACTCGATTCGGCGATTATTTTATCGCCCGGAAAGGCCAGCGAGGACTCCTTCAAGCTCTACGCACGCGACATCATGCAGCATCCTATCGATGCGCGACTTGTGACCATCTCCGCTTGCTATGGCAGCGGCACGCGCTCTTATGCGGGAGAGGGATTGGTAGGTTTGTCCTGGGCGTTTCTCCGGGCTGGCGCACACAGCGTCATCGGCGCGCTTTGGGAAGTAAGCGACGATTCGACCCCGCAACTGATGGACACCCTTTATCGGGGCATTGAGAACGGTCAGGATCCTGCGGTCGCGCTCCGTAGTGCCAAGTTAGCTTTGCTGCACTCAGAGAATAGATTCCATAAGCCATTTTATTGGGCTCCATTTCAGATCTACACAAGGCGTTGAGACTTCCTCGGATCGCGGCCTAAGCCGCCCTCTTGCGCTCTTTGACTCTCGCTTCTCGAACGCGCTTTGCGAGCAGTTCTTTCGCTTTTTCGAGATGCTTCTTTCGCGTTGCGCTCAGGCCTTTACCGGCGCGATTGATGAAATAGGTGGGCATCTTCATGCCCGATCCGGGTCCTTTCGGCGACACTTTCCTTGAGGCCAGTTGACGCGCGATCGTCTCTGAATCCTTTGTAAACAGACCTTCAAGGGGATAGGTAGACTCAGTCGTAACCTTCGACACCCACTTGCGTTTGTGGTTTGAACTTCCTTCCTTTGGAGCCTTCCTCAAGATATGGTCATGCTGACTCCTCCCAGATCAATTTTGTATCTCTGGGATATTGGATGCATCGGCGCAGAAAGCGTGCATGCCGACGATTCGGTCAGCAATAATGAGATGGCGATGGGGAAGGATCTCTTGCTTTATCCCGGAACGCGCCTTAGTCCAGCTTGTCGGGGACGAGCGCGATGTTTGTTTCGCCGGCCGCTTTCTTTTCCTTATAGGCCTTGACCCAGTCCTCCCAGTGCTTGCCGGCGGCGCGGTCTTTGCCGCTGAATTCAAGACGAGCGATCTGGGCATAGCTGACTTTTCGTTTGTCGGGTGCGGACGGAGTAAAGTACTGGACCCAGGATCCAGCCAGGGTGGGACCGGTGAAGCGATTGAAGATGTAAGCTTCAAACCGTTCGCCTGATTTGAGCGTGAGAGTTACGTCGCCGCGATAATCGAAGGCCTTTTCGAGAGCCTGACGCAATTCATCTTCGCTCGCCACGGCGGGAACCAAACCTTCCAGGTTCTCGTGCTCTGTTCCAGGAGCCAGCTCGAGAGCTTCAACCTGTTCTCGTGTGTATTTCAGGACTTCAGCGGTCATGCGTTGGTCACCTCAAGGCTCTCGGCAGGCTCCGCAATCTGCACCAGCGATACCGTGCCGTGCGCTGTGGGCTCGTTCAGGAGCTTCAGCGCAGCCTCATCTTTGTATGAGCTGAAGTTGCCGCGCACCATGGCCCAGAATCCTTTCAGCGATCCAAAACCATCCATCACCGCTGTGGGCTCGTAGCCGCAACTCACCATGCAGTTGGCGCACTTTGGATTCCCCGAGGCCACCCCATACTCTTCCCACTTTGTGGTTTCCATTAACTCTTTGAAGCTGTCGGCATAGCCGTCTTGAAGCAGATAACAAGGCCGCTGCCATCCGAAGATGTTGTACGCGGGCGATCCCCATGCCGTGCAATCGTAGTTGCGCTTGCCCATAAGGAATTCGAGAAACAGGGGCGACATATTGAACTTCCAGGTGGGCTTGCGATTGGAGAGGATGGCGCGGAAGAGCCGGCGCACGCGTGCGCGGCCCATGAAGCGATTCTGGTCGGGTGCCTTGTCGTAGCTGTAGCCGGGCGAAAGAACAATGCCCTCGACACCCATATCCATCACTTCATCAAAGAAAGCACGCGCGCTTTGGGGATCGGCCCCATCGAAGAACGTCGCGTTGGTGGTGACCCGGAAGCCACGCTTGACTGCCTCTTTGATGCCTTCGACGGCGATGTCGTAGCCGCCCTCGCGGCAAACTGAAAAATCGTGATGCTCGCGCTGACCGTCAAGATGAACGGAGAAAGTGAGATACTTCGACGGCTTGAACTCAGGCAACCGGCGTTTTAACTCTAGGGCATTTGTGCAGAGATAGACGTACTTTTTGCGGGCGATGAGGCCGTTGACAATCTCGACGATCTCCGGGTGTAACAAAGGTTCACCACCAGGCAGTGAGACCATGGGAGCGCCACACTCCTCGATTGCGGCAAAGCACTCCTCAGGGGTGAGTTGTTTTTTAAGAATATGCGGTGGATACTGCACCTTGCCGCAGCCCGCGCAAGCTAGGTTGCATCGGAACAGCGGCTCAAGCATCAGCACCAGCGGATAGCGTTTGTTGCCCGCGAGCCGGTTCTTCCATACGTGAGTTGCAACGGTCCACACCTGAGAGACGGGAATTGCCATCTTGGGGTTTTCCTCCAGCGCCGACTAAGCGGCGCGCTCCATAGCCCGGCGATAACTCGTGAGAGCCATCAAAGGGAAATATTGGCGATACATGTTATAAGCCAGATAAAAGACTCTGGGGAATCCTGTGCCGGTGATAATGCTTTGCCGAAGAGCTCCCTCACCCAATGACTCATCCCAACTGCCGTCTGCGCATTGGCGAGTGAGTAGCCATCGAACACCTTTGGCGAGAGAGTCGGAGCGGTCGTCCCCTGCGGCTGTCAAACCAAGCAGTGCCCATGCGGTCTGCGATGGAGTGCTCAAGCCCATGCCGCGCGTGTTGGGATCGTCGTAACTGCCGCAGGTTTCGCCCCAACCGCCATCGGGGTTCTGCACCATGCGAATCCACTCGGCAGCCTGCTGGATTTGGGGCTCCAGATGATCGACGCCGATGGCGTCAAGTCCGCGCAGCACCAGAAATGTGCCGTAAATGTAGTTGACGCCCCAGCGTCCAAACCAACTCCCGTCAGGCTCCTGCTCGCTAAAGATGAATTTGATGGCCTTTTGCACGCGCTTATCCTCGCGTGTGTAACCGTAAGTTGCCAACATCTCCAGCATTCTACCTGTAATGTCCACTGTGGGCGGATCGAGCATGGCGTTGTGATCGGCGAAGGGAATGTACTGGAAGATCATCTTGGTGTTGTCTTTGTCGAAGCTGCCCCAGCCGCCGTTTTTGCACTGCATGGCGAACTCCCACGCGATGGCTCGCTCGGACACCTGATGCTGATAGCGTTCGCGCGGATTCTCGACCTTATTCAGCGCCAGCAACACCTGCGCAGTGTCGTCGGTGTCGGGATAAAACTCGTTATTGAATTCAAAGTACCAGCCGCCGGGCTCGGTCTTAGGGACCTTGACGGCCCAATCGCCCCTGTGGCGGACCTCTTTGGAGAGCATCCAGTCCGCAGCTTTGACCATGCGAGGATCGGTCGGAGGCACGCCAGCCTCGCCCAGTGCGTAGACCGCCTGCGCAGTATCCCATACTGGCGAGACACAGGGCTGCATACGGAAGGTTGGTTCCGGCATGCTTCCGTTGGCAGGCTCTTCAATGCCCAGCTTTTCAAACTCATCGCGCGCACGAATGACCTGTGGGTCGTCCTCGGAGTAGCCGAGGCAGCGCAAGGCAACAATGGCGTTCAGCATGGCCGGATAGATTGCACCAAGGCCATCGGTCATCTCCAACCGCTCAAGCATCCACTTCTCCGCTCGCTTTAGAGCCAGCGTGCGAAGAGGGCGGATGTGCACCGCCTCGGCCCAGTGCATTAGCCGGTCCAGAATGATGAAGAAATTGCGCCAGGAAAAAATCGAGCTGCGGTCTCTGCGAAGACGAAGGATCGCGTTGGCGCGACCGCCCACGAATAACTCGTCAATTCCCTGCTCCGGCTGAATCTTCTTGAAAGGCTTCCTGGCAAACATGATGGCCAGTGGAACGAGAATTGAGCGCGACCATGAGGAAATCTCGTAGATATTGAAGTAAAACCACTTAGGAAACAGAACGATCTCCGGCGGAATCGCGGGCACCGCGTCGTAGTCATATTCGCCCAGCGCGCAGAGATACATCTTGGTAAAGGTATTGCACTCGACGACCCCGCCATGCTCCAAGACCCACTTGCGACACTTCGCCAGCCGGGGATCGTCAGCCACTACACCCATTAACTTAGCCGAGGAATAGCATTTCACAGAGAGCGAGACGTTCCCAGGCCCGCCGGGATAGATGCTCCAACTGCCATCGTCGTTCTGGTACCGCATCATCTCGGTTAGCGCGCGTTGGAGTCTGCCCACATCGCCGGTGTCCAGGAGCGTATGAAGAAAAATGTAATCGGCCTCAAGCATCGCGTCGGCTTCGAGTTCCCCACACCAGTAACCTTCAGGCTGCTGCAGAGAAAGCAGGAAGTCTCGGGAGCGAACGACTGCCGATTCTACATCCGCCAGATCCGAATCGATCCGCCCGAAACGGGGCGCCGCGGATTTCGTCTTCCTTTGCTGAATGTTCATACGATCTAAAATCCTCGGTTCCCATCAAGCTTCCAGCTGGCAGCCACGTAAAGTTTGTACCGCTGAACCGTGATCGGAGATGTGGCCCGACTCAAGTCTGTAGGCCGACGCCGCTACCTCACGGCCACAACGTCTGCACCGTCGGCGCCACCGATGGCCTGTACGATTTCAGGCGGCAGGCCGAAGCGAACATTCTCGGGCATCACCTCAATCTCTTCGACGTTATCGAAGCCGTTTAGTCTTAGATAATTGACCACGTCTTCGACCAGGACCTCAGGAGCTGACGCTCCGGCAGTCACCGCAACCGTGCTAATTCCCTCGAGCCACACTGGATCGATGGCCCGGGAGTTATCAATCAGATATCCAATGGTCCCCAGGTTGCGCGAGACCTCGACCAAGCGGTTGGAGTTCGAGCTGTTGGTTGAGCCCACCACCAGCACCAGCCCCGCATTGTGCGCTACGTTGCGAACCGCGACCTGACGATTTTCCGTAGCGTAGCATATGTCCTGCGAGTGGGGGCCGACGATGTTGGGAAACTTCAGCTTGAGGGCGTGGATGATGTCGCGCGCCTCATCCAGCGAGAGCGTGGTCTGAGTGAGATAAGCGACCCGATTAGGATCGGGAACCTGAAGCGCATCCACCTCAGCCACGTTCGACACGACTTGAGTAGCCTCTGGCGCTTCGCCCAGCGTGCCCTCAATCTCGTCGTGATCGCGGTGACCGATCAGAACCAGCGAATAACCCTGTTTGGCAAACTTAACCGCCTCGATGTGAACCTTGGTCACGAGCGGACAAGTGGCGTCAATGACCTTGAGATTGCGCTCCTTGCTGATCTCCCTGACCGCGGGCGAGACGCCGTGGGCAGAGTAAATGACGCGCTGGCCATTGGGAACATCGTCAATCTCATGGACGAAAATAGCGCCCTTCTCAGCCAACTCATTGACAACATATCGGTTATGAACGATCTCCCGACGCACGTAGATCGGGGCGCCGAAGGTTTCCAGAGCGATCTTGACAACGTCGATCGCGCGCACCACACCGGCGCAAAAGCCGCGCGGCTTAAGCAACAACACCCTCTTTTGGCGGGGGGAAGTCTCGGAGATAACAGCGTTCGAGATGGAATCGAGCGAGGTTGTAATCACACTCTCAGTATATCAATTTGGCAGTCGGGAGTCAGAACTCGTGCGGCGGTGACTTTTGTCGTATGGGCGCCGAACTTCGCGCGTAGCCGTCTCGATGCTTACTCGGCACTTGCCAAAACACATGGGCTTGATAAAATATGGCGGAATTCACATCTCACAAGGAGTTCCTCTGGAATGATTACCTCTCATAGCCATCGACTTTCATTAAATTTTGGAAATCGCTTCAGCACTTTACTGTTCGGCTTGGCGACACTGGCTTTTGCAGGCACTCCGGCCCTCTGTGGCCCGATTCACGATGCGGTCCGTGCGGGGGATCTGGACAAAGTTAAAGCGCTGGTCAAAGAGAGTCCGGATCTTGTCTCAAGCAAAGACGAGAAGTACGGACAGACGCCTCTGCACGTCGCAGCTTTCAACGACCGCAAGGATGTCGCGGAATTTCTGCTGGCAAACAAAGCGGACGTCAACGCCAAGGCCAAGAATGGATCGACTCCTTTGCACCTTGCAGCCGCCAAAGGCAACAAGGACATCGTGGAATTACTGCTGGCCAATAAGGCTGATATTGATGCTGCCGACAATGAAGGCTGGTCGCCTGTGCACTCCGCGGTCACCTTCAGTCAGAAAGATATTGCGGAATTCCTGATTGCCAAAGGCGGCAAGGACCTGCCCGCCCCGCCGGCAGCTCCATCGGCCAAAACATCTGCGGAGAAGGGGCCCCCCGTAAAGACAGGCTCAGACGGCCAGTTCAACCTGATGGATGACGGAACCGTTGTGGACACCAAGAATAATCTGATGTGGATGGGCCGAGACAATGGTGCAGCGATGAGTTGGCCCGATGCGACGAAGTATGTGACGGATTATCACGGGGCCGGATACTCGGATTGGCGGTTGCCGACGCTGGCCGAAGTATCGGCGCTTTATAACAAAGACAAATCGCGCAAGACCTTCTGTGCTGCCGCCGTGGACGAGATGGGTGCACCGGCGGACGTGGTCCATCTTCCGGATGTTTTTCATCTGACCTGTGCAAGGGTTTGGACCTCTAAGGAAACCAGCGAAAAGCCGGTTTCAGCGACAGTCTTCGATTTTCACTTCGGCAAGGATACCACGAGGCCCGAGGCAAAGGATTTCGTCGACACAGGGAGCAGGGTGCTGGTGGTGCGAGAGATGAAACCGCCTGCTGCTGCAAGTAGTACACAACCAAACCTGACAAACGGTACACCGATAAGCAGCACATCGAAGTAAGAACTCAAGGTCGAGGATTCGGATCTATACCCCACGGACGAAGACTCGTCCGTGGGGCTTCGGATCGATTCACCCTGCCGTACCCCCATCACTATTTTGAAACTAAGTCATTTATTTTGAACGACTTGCTATGGTAATAATATACTTGACAGACTACGCCGTTTGTTCTATATTTAAATCATGGAACAGCTAATCAAGACCTTACAGCAAGCGATTCAACACTTTACCGACAAAGAAAATTGCCGCAAGTTCATGATCTTTGTGCGCTGGCCCGATGGAACTCCCCGCTGCCCCTATTGCGGCGCGACCAAGCTGACTTGGCTGGCGAAAGCGAACGTGTATCGCTGCTACGAAGATCACAAGAAACAGAAGTTCTCGCTCAAGGTTGGAACTATATTCGAGGATTCTCCGATTGGATTGGACAAGTGGCTTCCCGCCCTCTGGCTGCTCTGCAACAGCAAGAACGGCATTTCAAGCTATGAGCTTTCACGCTCGCTCGGAGTGACCCAAAAGACAGCTTGGTTCATGCTGCATCGGATTCGCCTTGCAATGGAAAGCGGCTCCTTCAAGAAAATGGGATTCTCTGGCAAGCCAGTTGAAGTGGACGAAACCTTCATCGGCGGCAAGATGAAGAATATGCACGCCAGCAAAAAGGCAAAGCTGAATTTGGCGCTACGCGGCGATCACAAGATACCCGTCATGGGCATTCTGGACCGCTACACTCGGCAGGTTCGCGCAAAGGTTATCCCCAACGTCACACGCGCCACTCTACAGGCTGAGATCCTCAAGAACGTGGTTCCGGTTGGCAAGGTCTACACAGACGCCCACGCGGGCTATGACGGCCTCAAGGCTGCCCACTTCGTTCACGAGACTGTTAACCACATGGAAGAGTTCGTGCGCGGCCAGATTCACACCCAGGGAATCGAGAATTTCTGGTCATTGCTCAAGCGTGGTCTGAACGGAACCTACGTCGCGGTTGAACCTTTTCACCCAGGGCCGACGCATCTTAATTGCTATATGAGCGGAGGGCGATAGCGGTTGAGATGGAGGGATGAACAATCCCCTGAGGTATTTTGCCGAGTTGCGTGATCCGCGGGTGGAACGGACGCGCGAGCATTTACTGGAAGAGATCCTGTTGATGACGATTGCTGCGGTGTTAAGCGGAGCCGGAAGCTGGAACGAGATCGAGGGCTACGGCAAAGCCAAACGCTTGCGGTTCAAGAGTTTTCTGAAATTACCGGGAGGCATTCCCTCGCACGACACGTTCAATCGTGTCATCTCCGGGCTGGATACGGCCGAGTTGGAGAAGGGGTTTGCGGCTTGGGTGTCGCCGATTGCCAAGCTGACGGCGGGCGAAGTGGTAGCCATCGACGGCAAGGCTCTGTGCGGCACGCGTGATCGAGTTGTAGGGGCTGGCGCCTTCGTTCGGTATCGAGGGCAAGACCCGGTCGGCGGTCTAGCGCCAGCCTACTTCGAGTCTGTAACAATCGGCACCTTTCGCAACCTCCCTCAGGCGGTCGGGGTGGACGCTGAGGCGTTTCGCCGGACAATCGCCACAACCGTGCAAGGGGAGGACTTTAGAAGGGCAACGGGACCGGGCGCAAATTCGAGAGAAAAGCTGGAAAGCAGGATTGCCACTATTCAGGCACCTATTAGGTCTGCGATTTAGATGTTCGATTGGGCGAAACAACTGGGAGATGACTTGACTTGGCGGGAGGCTGAGTTAGCCTCGCTCAAGCTCCTCGTCTCCGAGGCCGAGATCGGGAGCGTCCGCCGCGCCTCACTACTACGTGCAATTTGGGTTCTCCTATACGCGCACTACGAGGGGTTCTTTAAGTTCGCTTGGGATCTTTTATGAGCGCCGGAGTGAAAATAGGCCACAGAACGCCGCGTGAGCGGTGTT
>CAYTJN010000043.1:0-25155 GCA_964438125.1 uncultured Occallatibacter sp. | reverse complement strand
GCGTAGGCTTCGGACTTGCGGCGGCAGAGGTCTATCACCCGACCTACTGCGCGTCATGGATCGACTTTACTAGGCCTTCCGGGGCTGGTGCGCGCAATGCCTGCCACTGGTCGCTGAACTTCAACACTGAAGGCCTGGCTACTTCGAATCAATCCTGGCGCGCCGGATTTTACATGAGCGCCGTCCATCTTTCCACGCGACGGCCGCAGGTCCACTATCCAGGTGAGCCTAGGTCCAAACACCCTGTGCGGAGCTTTTCGGGTCCATCCACGACTGTCAATTTCTACTCTGAAAGCAATTCGCTTAATCGCATCTACTTTTACGGCCTCGGACCCGATACCACGCCAGCGGGTCGCGCTGACTTCGGGCTGACGGAAAACGTCACAGGGGCAAGTCTGATCCTTCCGGTTCGCGCCTGGTGGATCGATCCCTTGGCTATCTCAATGCTTGGCGAAATGAACGGGCGCTTCCCCTCGCAACGAGGCAGCTATGGAGACACCAGCCCCTCCATTGAGCAGAGCTACAACGACACCACCGCTCCCGGCTTGACCCCGAGGTCCAATTATTTCCAGGCGAGCGAGGGCATTCGTCTCAATCCAGTTCTTCCCCTCAAAGAGCTTCGTCTGGAACAGCTTCAGCTCAACTACCTGGCGCAGTTTCAACAGTTCGTTGCCGATGCGCTGTCCTACGAGTCCTTTCGTCGCTTCAATGCGGACCTGAACCACACGCTGGTGCTCTATACCAGAGACGTGGGTAAACCTGAAGCTTCGCGGCCGCCGGTCCCGGGAGCCCCGAATGTGCTGCCCATATCGCCCACGCGCGACGTAACGGGCTCCCTTACTGCGCGTCTTGTCATCCAGGAATCCATCGCCGATCGGGGGCGCTTTGTTCCGTTCTTTCTGCAGCCCACCATCGGCGGCTCCGATCTGAACGGTCAAGCCATCCTTCCCAGTTATTCCGATTACCGCTTCCGCGGACCAGACTTGCTGTGGCTGCATGGCGCTTATGAACAGAGCCTGGGAAAGTTTCCCGTCGGCCTGTTCCTTGGCGTGGACGAAGCCAAGGTGGGTTTACGTCGGGACGATATTTCCTTCGATCACCTGCGCCATAGCTACAGCGCAGGAATAACGCTCCATGCTGGTGGACTTCCGGCCGTTTATTTACTCTTCTGTTGGGGCGGGAACGAAGGCAATCACAGAATCGCTAACATCAATACGAGTTTGCTTGGCACTTCCGTGAGGCCGTCGCTGTTTTAGAAGCCCACCCACCCTGAAATCGAACGATCCGGATTACCTGCGTGGGTGTAGAGTCCGGTATCAATATGTTGGCGAGTGTCACGGGATCTGCGGGATGGGAAGGGCAAAAGCTTTCTAGGTAGTCACCACGGCGTTTTTGGGGAGTGACCGTTCTCGCAGAAAACCGCAGGCAAAGAGCGCTTCGGCCAACGAACCCCAGCGCGCCACCAAGCAGCGACGGAACAGGGCGCGTTGCTCGGGCGGATACGCTACTATGGCATCCCGCAAAAGATGAGCGCATCCAGGGCCAAGGCACCTTGTCCTTCCGGATAGAGGACGACCGGGTTAATATCCAGTTCTCGAATCTCCGGGTTTGACGATACCAATGATCCGATACGGCAGACGATTTCAGCGGCGGCTTTCACGTCGAGTGCCGGAGAGCCGCGGAATCCGCGCAAAATGGCGGCGCACTTCAGTTGGTGGAGCTCCGCGATCACATCATCCACGGATAGATCGGACGGCAGAAGCCGCATATCGTGTATTGCCTCAGCGAGTACTCCACCAAATCCTACAAGTACGACGGAGCCCCAATCGGGGTCGTTGCGCGCTCCAAAGATCAGTTCGGCCCCTCGTTGTCTCATCTCCTCTACCAGCACTCCATCCAGAACCAGTTCGGGCATGGCCCGCAAGATACTGGCGCGGAGCCGCTCCCAACCCGCAGCCAAAGCCTCGGGGCGATCGAGATTCAATTCCACCCCGCCCGCGTCGCTCTTGTGTGAGAGCTGCGCGGATTGCGCTTTCAGCACCACGGGAAACCCGATCTCGCCGGCTATCGTGTGCGCTTCTTCGAGGCTGCGCGCGAGCGATCCCCTGGGGATTGGAATTCCGGCCTGCGCGAGTACTTGCTTGCTGCGATACTCGGGCATCGTTCCGCTCGATAAGCGCGGCCGTGCCGAGGTTTCATGGACCGCCACAGACCTGGCTCTGGGCCGGCGCGCAGCGAAATTAGTGAGGTGAGCGAGGGCCCGGAAAACGCGCTCCGGGGAAGGAAAGAAGGGAATACCAAGCGCTCGCAGTTCTTCGACATATTGATGCGGAATCCGAGCACCCTCGTCCAATCCGGCAAAGATCATCGGCTTGCTCGGTTTCACCGATCGAATTGCCTCGAGAATCGGAGGCAACTTCAGGTCGCTGGTGCTCTCGTCAGTAAGAATAATGGCCAGCACAAGGCTGCCAATGCCCGCGTCGTCGAGCAAGATAGGGAACGTCCGTCGATAGAGATCCGGGTCGACGAGCGAATGGGCGGTAATATCCAGGGGATTGGCGGGGGGGATGAAGGCCGGCAAAGCTGTGCGCAGCGCGACGATTGTGGAATCGCATAGCGGCGGAAGGGCGAGGCCTACGCTTTCGCAGAAATCGAGTGTCAGTGCTTTGAATGCGCCCGACTCTGTAAGTACCGCAGCGCCGCCTTGCGGGAGTTCTTGCCAGCGCAGGAGCAGTTCGGAGACGTCCTCCAGTTCCTCCAGCGTGTCTACAAGAACCACTCCGGCATGAGACACCTTGGTGCGCATCACCTGGTAATCTCCTGCCATTGCTCCGGTATGCGTGGCTGCTGAAGCGCGCGCCGCGCTGCTGCTGCCGGGGTGCAGCAAGACGATCCGCTTGTCCTGTTCTTCCGCGCGGCGCACAAGCTCCAGGAACCTGCGCGGCTGGCGGAATTGCTCCACGATCATCGTTATGACGCGCGTGTGCCGGTCGTCGATGAGATATTCGACAAAGTCCTCGACGCCGGTCGCCGCCTCATTTCCCGTGGAGACGGAGTAGGAAATGCCAAGACCCCGCGAAGCCAGGCTCACTCCGAGTACTGCAGCCATCGCGCCGCTCTGCGACACGATCGCGATGCCATCGCGCTCCCCCAATCGCGACGGCGCCGTTGAAACAAAGGTCAGCGGAAGGCCATCGACGTAATTCACCATCCCGAGACAATTTGGGCCCAGCACAACCATGCCGCTTCCCTTCGCAATGCGCGTCACCTCCGTTTGTTGTGCCCGCCCTATGGCGTCACTCTCGGCGAAGCCGGCGGAAAACACAATGGCGCTTCCGACACTCCGGCGCGCGCACTCGGCCAGAGCATCGAGCACGCCCTCGCGCGGAATGGCCAGCACAGCACAATCGACACAGCCGGGCAGACGATCGATAGAAGGCAGGCACACACGGTTGCCGATGGCCGCGCGTTTGGGATTGACAAGATGCAGTTCTCCTGCAAAGCGGGCTCGCTCCAGGTTGACCAATACGCTTTGACCAAACGATCCTGCGGTGGCCGATGCGCCAACAAGAGCAATCGAGCGCGGTCGCACAAGACGAGTCAGAGAAGAAACGAGACTCACTTCACTGGTTGACAGACTCATTGCGATGACCTCGGACATTTATCGGAAAGATTCATGTCGCCGATGGGACAGGGGAAGCTGCCTATCGTTTGTATGTTTGCAACCCCGGCTTGATAGTTTTTTCGTCGAGGAATTGCTTCATGCCCTTCTCTCGTCCGTGCTCGGGATCGCGCAGTCTGGCTTGATCGAGCTTGGCGTAGAGATAGTCTTCGTTTTGCTCCCAGGTGAGTTCGCGGCAGCGTTTGAAGCCGTGCTTGGCGGCGCGCAGTACAACCGGATTCTTTTCGAGCAGCTTCTTTGCCAGCGCCACGGTTTCTTCTTCAAGCCTCTCCAGCGGCACTGCCCGATTTACCAGGCCCATCTCCGCGGCCTGCTTGCCGGTGAAGGTTTCCCCGGTCATGATCAATTCCAGAGCCTTGCGATGGCCCACCGTGTCGGCCAGCGCCTTGCTCACCAAGTTGCCCGGAGGAATGCCCCAGTTAATCTCAGAGAGCCCGAAGATCGCGGTCTCCGATGCGATGGCGAGGTCGCATGCTACCAGCGGAGAAAACGCGCCCCCGAAGCACCAGCCGTTGATCATGGCGATGGTGGGCTTGCTGTACATTCGCAGCAGCTTCCACTGCCACGTCGATGCGTCACGCCGGACCTTTTCCTGAACGATCTCCGGCGCGCCATCGATCTCGCGGAAATACTCCTTGAGGTCCATCCCCGCGGACCACGATTCCCCGGCTCCGGTCAAGAGAACCACGCCTGCTTCGGAATCGAGCTCGATGGTTTCAAGAGCGTCGCACATCTCCTTGTTAAGCGTCGGGCTCATGGCATTGCGCTTTTCGGGCCGATTCAATACGACCCATGCGATCCCTTCCTCTATCCGGACATCGATTGTCTTCCAGCGATTCAGATATTTCTCCATTGCCGCACCTCATTTTCGAAATCAATATCTGGTTACCTGAAACAGCTTCTTGAACTTCATCGCATTCACCATCTGATGCGTCGCTTGCGGAGTCATTGACGCTAACTCCGATCGATGGGAAGGCCCACGTAGTTTTCAGCAAGAGATTTCGATGCGGCAACCGAGCTGGTTACGTAATCGAGCTCCGCTTGTTGCCTGCGAATGTCGAATGGACTGGCGTCTGGAAAACGATGCAGCATCGAGGTCATCCACCAGGAAAAACGTTGCACTTTCCATATGTGCCTCAAGCAAATCTCCGAATACCGCGCCAGTAGATCCGATCGTCCTTCCTTATAGAAAGCCGCGAGTGAATCGGCAAGAACCTTGACATCGGAGATCGCAAGATTCATCCCCTTGGCGCCGGTTGGCGGCACAATGTGCGCCGAGTCGCCGGCCAGAAACAAACGCCCGCACTGCATAGGTTCCACAACATAGCTCCGCATCGGCGTAATACTCTTCTGCAGAATCGGCCCCTCATTTGGAAGCCAGCCGTCATCGGATTCGAGACGAGTGAAGAGTTCCTTCCAAATCCGGTCGTCGGACCAGTTGCATATGTCATCGTTTGGATCGCACTGTAGATAAAGGCGCGTGATCGTCGGCGAGCGCATGCTGAAGAGCGCGAAGCCGCGCTCGTGGTTCATGTAGACTAGCTCCTCCTGAGAGGGCCCCGTGCCAGCGAGAATGCCCAGCCAGGCGAAAGGATAGATGCGTTCGTACACCGACAATACGCCTTCGGGGATCGACGGCCGGCAGATGCCGTGGAAGCCGTCGCATCCGGCAATATAGTCGCAATGCAACTCCTGTGCGGTGTCGTGCGCTTCGAAGCGAATCAGCGAAGGGCCATCTTCAAAACCGTGAATGCTGACACGTCGAACGTCGAAAAGAAGATCGCCGCCAGCCTCGATTCTTGCCGCGATAAGATCTTTGACCACTTCATGCTGGCCATACACCATGACGGCATTTCCGGTCAGCTCTGCCATGGCAATTCGGTGACGCCTTCCCTTGAAGCCCAGTTCGATGCCCTCGTGAAGCAGGCCCTCGTTCTGCATCCGATCGCCAATACCGGTTGCGCACAAAAGATCGACCGTCCCCTGTTCAAGTACTCCCGCACGTACGCGCTCCTCCACGTATTTCCGGCTGCGCGTCTCCAGCACCACCGATTCGATTCCTTTCAGATGCAACAAGTGCGAGAGCATGAGTCCTGCCGGCCCCGCGCCGATGATTCCAACTTGTGTGCGCATCTTCTCTCCTGCCCTTCGAGCCTTCAAATCTGCGTCGAGGCGTCAATCTCCGCGAACACCCGTTCGGCCCAGTGGAATGCGCCGTTTGCGGCAGGCAATCCACAATAGATGGCCGCGTGTATCAGTACTTCCGCAATCTCGTCGCGGCTGACACCGTTGTTCAAAGCGGCACGCACGTGCATGCGAAATTCTTCATCGCGACCAAGAGCAACCATCATCGCCAGGGTGAGCAAGCTGCGCGTATGCCGCGAAAGACCTGGGCGCGACCACACTTCACCCCACGCATAGCGCGTGATAAGGTTCTGAAACGCTTCGTTGAATTCGTTGCGCTGCGCAACAGTTCGGTCCACGTGTTCGTCGCCCAGAACGCCTCGGCGGACATTCATCCCTTGCTCATAGCGTCGGTCTTCATCCATGTCTCTTCCTTCCGCTCCGATTTCAGAAACCAAATTGCAGACGCAGTGAACTCTCTGGCTGCTTCGATGTTGGACAAGTGCGCGGCGTGGAGGCAGACATATTGCGCACCGGCGATCCGATCGGCCAGGAATCTCCCCTCCACGGGCGAAGTAGCAATATCTTCCGCGCCCGCGATCACCAGCGTCGGCACATCGATGCGATGCACAAACTCCCGCAGATCCATATCGCGCACCGCTGCGCAACAGGCAGTGTATCCGATTGGATTTGCGGCCTCCAACGTGCGGCTCGTGGCGGCAACTGTGCCGGGATACAAAGCTCGATACTCATGTGTAAACCAGCGATAGAGAATCGATGGAACCACAGCCTGCATTCCCGCTTCCAGAACCGTGCGGATGCGCGCATTCCATATTTCGACCGTGCCGATCTTGGCTGCAGTGTTGGCCAGGATCAGCCGCTCAAGATATTGCGGCGCATGGATGGCAAGCCATTGGCCGATCATGCCGCCCATGGAAAGCCCGCAGAACGCGGCGCGCCGCAGGTTGAGCGCGTCGAGCATCGCAATTACATCGCCACCAAGTTGCTCGATGGTGTAAGTGCCGGCGGTCGTAGCAGACCTGCCATGCCCTCTCGTGTCGTAGCGGAGCACGCGAAAATGTTTCGCAAACTCATCGATTTGCGCATCCCACATGCTTAAATCCGCTCCGAGCGAATTGGACAGGACGAGAACCGGAAGACCCTCTTCTCCGGACCATTCGAAGTAAGTGCGCATATGGTTCGAGTCGACAAAAGGCATCGCGGTACTCACTCCTGTTCCCTATATTTGTTGAGCACCCTGCTGATCATTTGCTGCGCCGACCCGAGATAATTGGAAGGCTTGAATATATCGTCCAACTGCTCATGAGTGAGATGCTGCATTGCCATAGGCGTGCACTCCAGAATGGTGCATAGATGTTTCCCTTCCGCGGCGGCGCGTTGGGAGGCAGCTTCAACCAGGCTGTGCGCTTCGCTGCGGCCTAATTTGGGGGCAAGAACTGCGCTGACTGCTTCCGCCATAATCAGACCCCCATTGGCGTTCAGGTTGCGCGACATCTCTTCGACATAGACTTCGAGCTCGCGGAGTGCTGCAATCATTTTGCGCAAAGCACCGGCAGTCAGAACCCAAATCTCGGGCAGGGTCGCCCATTCGGCCTGCCATCCGCCGAGCCCGCGTTCGTGCTCCTGCACCATCGCTGTTAGCAAGGTACTCACCAGGCCGGGCATGCGAATCGCCACACCCAATACCGCCGCGGCGGCTACTGGGTTGCGTTTTTGTGGCATCGTGGAAGAGCCACCGCTGGCAGCTTCCGCTGTTTCGCCAACCTCTGTCTGTGAAGTCAGCGAAAGATCGCGCGCCATCTTTCCGAGGCTGCCGGTCAAGACTGCGCACCATGCGCCTGCTTCCGCAATGCGGTCCCGGCACGTATGCCATGCGATATCAGGCATCGAGAGCCGCAATTCCGCGGCAAGCGCTTCGGTCACAGCGTCCCCGTCGTTAGCCAGGAATGCGAGAGTTCCGGCAGCGCCTCCAAATTGCAACGTCAGCACGCGATGTTTCAATTCCGACAGGCGCTCGCGATGGCGCAAACACGCGTCGAGCCATCCGGCCAGCTTCAAGCCGAAGGTGATAGGAACGGCATGTTGCAGCCACGTACGGCCCGGCATCAGGGTGTCGCGGTACTTTTCAGTTAGATCGGCCAGCAGTCCGCAAAGCGTGTGCAGGTCTTCGTCGATTGATGCGAGCGCATCTCGCAACTGAAGGATCATCCCAGTGTCGATAGCATCCTGACTGGTAGCGCCCCAATGAACAAAGCGGGATGACATCGGGTCCTTGTCTTCAACCAGCCGCGTGAGCTGCTTGACCAGGGGAATTGCAAGGTTGCCCGCCTTCTCCGCGTCTCGCGCTAGCGCCCTTCGATCAAAAAGTTCAACACGGCAGACGCTCGAGATCGCGTCGGCCGTGGCTTGCGGAAAAAGACCGCAACGAGCCTCGGCGCGTGCCAAAGCAGATTCGAAATCGAGCATGCGCTGCAACCTGACATCGTCGCAGAAATCAGCGGCCACCGCCTCGGAAGCCGGGTCGACATCAAGCCTGCGAGTATGATCTTTAGCTGTCACGGTCAAATCTCGAAGAAGACGGTTTCATTTTTCCCTTGCATGTGAATCTCCCATGTAAAACTGTCTGGACTATCCGGCGAGGCATGTAACAGGAGGGTCTCGCGGCGCGACGGGTCCACAAGTTGCAAGACCTCATCTTGACCGTTCAGCGGCTCATCGGGAAAATAAATGCGCGTGATGAGACGTTTGAGCAGGCCGCGCATCATCAAGCCGACGAGCAGATGCGGCGCCTGCTGGGCGTGTCTGATCCCATGCACTGGTCCCGGCTTGATCGTAGTGAAGCGGAACCGCCCCTCCTCGTCGGTGGGCACACGGCCAAAACCGCGGAATCCCGGCTCCAGCGGCCTGTGCTCAATGTCGCCGGAGTGCACGTACTTTCCGTTTCCCGTTGCTTGCCAGATCTCCAGTACAGCATCGGGAATCGGCGCGTCATCGCCGTCCAGCACGCGTCCTTCAACTGCGATGCGCGGACCTTGCGTGTCGGCGCCCGCTATATCCGACTCGAACAGGCGCGCCAAACCGATGCGAAAATACGGCCCCACTGTCTGCCAGGTTGTGGCTTGCAAGCTCATCGGAAATGCCTCTCTTTCTAGAGCCGATTCGGGTCTTCCATTGGAGTTTCATCAACCCCCCGCAGGACGATATCGAAACGATATCCGAGAGCCTCCTGGGGAATGGTAGTTTCCCAGTCAAACTGAGAGATCAAGCGGTTCCTTGCCTTTTCATCCGCGATGCAATTGAAGATCGGGTCGAAAGGAAGCAGTGGATCGCCGGGAAAGTACATTTGTGTAACCAGGCGCGTCGCGAATGCGGCTCCGAAGATGGAAAAATGAATGTGCGCCGGACGCCATGCGTTATAGTGATTTCCCCACGGATACTCGCCAGGCCGTATGGTGATAAACCTATAGCGGCCTTGTTCGTCGGTCAATGCGTGGCCCTGTCCGGTGAAGTTGGGGTCGAGCGGTGCATTGTGTTGATCGCGCTTGTGCAGGTAGCGGCCCGCGGCGTTGGCTTGCCAAATCTCAATCAAAGTACGACGAACGGGCCGGCCGTTCTCATCGATCACGCGGCCGCTGACCACAATGCGCTCTCCCAGTGGTTGCCCTCTATGCTGCCGCGTCAGATCGTTTGCTCCCGCAACGACCGACTCGCTGCCGAACTGTGGGCCGGTGATTTCCGACAGCGTCTGCGGAATCGCGACCAATGGCCGCAACGGCGCACGCCGCACCGAAGAAATGTAGGGCGGGTGCAGGTACTCCGGTTGCGTTCCGAAGTATGGCTTGCGATAGCGCGCTGTCGTGCTGGTGATTCGAGACTGGTCGACGGCTCCGCTCATATCAAACTCCTAGACCCGTTCAATGATTACTGCGATCCCCTGCCCAACACCGATGCACATCGTGCAAAGTGCATAGCGTCCCTTGATCCGCTGCAACTGGCGCAAGGCGGTTATAACGAGGCGTGCTCCGCTGGCGCCGAGCGGATGTCCGATGGCAATGGCTCCGCCATTCGGATTCACATTCACCGCGTCATCGGCCAACCCCAGCTGGCGCAGCACCGCCAATGCCTGCGCGGCGAATGCTTCGTTCAATTCGATAACGTCCATTTGATTCAATTCAAGTCCTGCTCGCGCGAGGACTTTGCGCGTTGCCGGAACCGGCCCCATGCCCATGATGCGCGGCGCCACTCCGGCAGCTGCGGCGGCCACAATGCGAGCGCGCGGCGTAAGGCCGTGCTGCCGCGCCGAGGACTCGGTGGCAATCAACAGTGCTGCAGCTCCGTCATTGATGCCGGACGAATTTCCAGCCGTCACCGTACCACCAGGCTTCACAATCGGCTTAAGCAGGCCCAATGCCGCGACCGTCGTCTCCGAGCGAGGATGTTCATCCAATCGAACCCGCTCAGGATCGCCCCTCTTCTGCGGAATCTCGACAACAACGATCTCCTCGGCAAGCCAGCCCATCGCGACTGCATTGGCCGTGCGCTGCTGGCTGCGCAGTGCAAACAAATCCTGGTCTTCCCGCGAAATGTGAAATATTTCCGCCACGTTCTCAGCGGTTTCGGGCATCGAGTCGACACCGTACTGAGTGCGCATGGCAGGATTGATAAAGCGCCAGCCCATGGTGGTATCTTCGATCTTCATATCGCGTGAGTAGGCAGCGTCGGCCTTCCCCATTACAAACGGTGCGCGAGTCATGCTCTCGACTCCACCGGCAATTTGCAACTCGGCTTCGCCACACTTAATCGCGCGCGAAGCTGCGGCAATAGCATCCAGGCTCGATCCGCACAGCCGATTCACAGTCGCGGCAGAAACCGAGTCAGGCAATCCTGCCAGCAACGAAGCCATCCGGCCAACATTGCGGTTGTCTTCCCCTGCCTGGTTTGCACAGCCCAGCACAACGTCGTCTATCGCTGCCGGATCGAGGTTTGGATTGCGCGTTAGCAATGCGCGCAAGGGGATCGCAGCGAGATCGTCGGCGCGTACACTGGCCAGAACTCCGCCGAAACGGCCGAACGGTGTGCGGATTGCATCGCAAATATATGCTTCCTGCATCGATCTCCTCGATCTCGTTTACTCCACCGCCGCGGGCGCGCCGTGCGCCAGTGCCGTTCTTGCGTGCAAATCGCGAAGAAGCGATAACTCTTCCACCGTTGGTTCAGGAGTGTGCGCCAGCCGCGAATCAACTTTCAAATCCCATCCCGTCTCCGCAATCACCTGGCCGGCGTCCAGGCCGGGGTGCACCGCGGAGAGAATGAGTTCATGGGTCTCTGGATCGGAGATCATCTCGCCCATGTCGGTAATTACCGTGGTCGGCCCTCGCCCGCGCGCGCGCAAATTCGCGACAGGACTGTCCACATAGCCTGATGAAGTGACAAAGTCTAGCTGATCGACAAAACTGCGTTTGCTATGTTTCAGCACAATCCATACTTCTTTGGCCGATGTCGCTATCTCCGGCGCGCCTCCTGCACCCGGCAATCTGACGTTTGGGTGTTCGTAGCTGCCGCCGATCACGGTGGTGTTGATGCGTCCGTGGCGGTCGATCTGCGCGGCGCCGAGAAAGCCAACATCGACCCGCCTGCCCTGCAGCCAGTAGCGAAAGACTTCCGGAACAGAGACGACCGTGTCGGCTGTATCCGCCAATTCTCCGTCGCCGATTGAAAGCGGCAGCACATGCGGTTTGGCCCCGATGGTTCCAGACTCGTAGATCAGCACCACATCAGGTGCGTGCATGAGGCGAGCGAGGTTGGCAGCCTCGCTGGGCAGCCCGATGCCGACAAAACAAACCATGCTCCCGGAGAGCTTTCGCGCCGCGGCGATGGTCATCATTTCCCTCGGTGTGTACTCAGGCATGGCTCGATACCTCTTGACCAATTGCTGACTCCGCCGCAATGCTCCGCCGGAATTCCCCAAAATCGGATGTCGAAAGCACATGCTTTTTCATCCAGGCCAGAAATCTTTCACGATCCCGCGAGATCGGATCCCAGGCTTTGCAGAACGCATTGTCGCGGGCATAGTACCCGTGCGCGTACGAGGGAAAGGCTCCGCCTGGTGCTTCACAAACGCAGGTGATGGCCCAGCCAGGTAAGACGCAGGTGTTCATCGGCGCATCGAGCTTGTCGACAATCTCTTCCACCGTGACAATGACTTTGGCGGCGGAGAGAGCCGCTTCCTTCTGAATGCCGACAATTCCGTAAATCAGCACGTTGCCCTTGCGGTCGGCTTTCTGCGCGTGCACGATCGCAATATCGGGGTTCAGTGCCGGCGTAACGGCGAGCATCTCGCCCGTGAATGGGCACTCCAAAAACCGGATATGTGGATTGTGCCTGGGAAGATCGGAGCCAACGTAGCCGCGCATCACGGCGAAAGGAAGCCCCGAAGCGCCGGCCTGATAGCGCGCCGCCATATCTGCATGACTGTGTTCCTCGATCTCCAGCGGACCGGGCCAGCCGGACTCGATTGCATCGCGGAAACGATGCAGCGAACCTACGCCTGGATTGCCGCCCCAGGAGAAGGTCAACTTGCGGGCGCATCCGATCCCGATCAACTGGTCGTAGATCAGATCGGGCGTCATCCTCACCAGGTGAAGACGCTGCTTGCCTTGGCGGGCGACCTCAAGTCCCGCGGCGAATGGGATGAGATGAGTAAACCCTTCCATCGCCACCTGGCTGCCATCGTGGACCAATGCGCTGACGGCCTCTCGTAATGTTGTAATCTCTGCCATTTAATTTCCTGGGGAAAGACCTTTGTTGTGTATGTCACGACGCGACGTAGAGTGCAGCCTCTTCTGCATGTGCCGTGGGGTTCTTCAGAATTCGGCGGCCCGCAATACGGTCTTCGCGAGCACCGGCGTCGATGGTGATGCCGGGCATTTGGCCGGCAGCGCAGTGTTCGCTCCGCGCCACGCGCGAAACGCAGGTACATAGTTTTCCGCCCGCTGCTTTCTCTCTTACGCTCAAGAAGACATCGCCGTGATCGAGTTCGCCCTCCACACCAAGTACGTCGACCACGCAGAGACCGCACTCGCCCCGCAAACAGTCCGAGAGAACTTCTACGCCAGCCTCGCGCAGAGCGGACAACATCGTCTTATCGCTGGGTACAAGGACCTCTCGATTTTGGTCGGCAACCTTCACCAGGAATGGCTCCGGTACCAGGCGGCCGCTCGAACCAAATGTCTCAAACCGTAAACTGGCTGTCGTGCGGCCGGCGGCGCGCCACGCGGCACGCGCGGAATCCATCAGGCCCATCGGGCCGCACATATACATTTCTGCATCGGGATGCAAGGTTGCGATCTCCGCCGCAACATCCACTCTCGCGCCCGCGTCGCCGCGGAAGAGAATGAGACGCCGGCCGAGCCGTTCCCTCAGTTCCTCCACAAAGGGCATGCCCGCAGCATTGCGTCCCGCATACAACATGCGGAAGTCCGCACGGGCATGTTCCAGTGCCAAGGCCATTCCGAAAATCGGAGTGATGCCGATCCCGCCGGCGAGCAGCAGAACTTGCGGCGCGCCAAAGGATAGTTCAAACAGATTCTGGGGGTTTGAGATGCGCAGCCGAGAACCTGGCTGGAGAGTCCGCATATAGCGCGAGCCTCCGCGACTCTCCGCATGTTGCTTCACAGCGATCCTGTATGCGGCGCCTCCTGGCCCAGGCACCGGATGTTCGCCGACCAGCGAATAAGAGCGTGTGTCCGCCAGTTCGCCCGACGAAGTGCGCAGCAGGACGCTTACGTCGATGTGGCTGCCTGGTGCATAAGGCTGTGCGCCGCCCTGGGGAACAATCTCCAGCAGGCGCACCTCCGAAGTGACATCCACCGAGGCGCGAACGATCGCATCCGACCATCGTGTTTCAAATCGCATGTTTGGGCATGACCTCGCTTGCGCGTGAGCCGTTATTGGATTTGCTCTACATCCGCAATCAGCGACACCCCCGGAACCAGATGGCGGAGTGTTCGGTCGCTGAGTGCGATGCGAAGATTTCTTCGCGTCAGCTTTGAATGTTCTCGAGCCAGGGCCTCGGCCCGGGAGCCCTGGCGTTGCTCGATCGCCTCCAGCATGGCGCGATGCTGATCCTGGCCGATCACCAGCACCTCACGCGATTCGGGAGCCTCGGATTGGATCAGAAGAAATGCATTGGGAGAAGCGAAAGGAAGATTCAAAATGCGCTCCATTTCGCGGCTTACCACTTCACTGCGCGCCAGTTCGAGCAGCAGCGTATGGAAGCGGGCATTGAGCGCAATGTACTGCTCAAACAAGCGCACGGCTGGCCTGGGGCTGTTGCTGATCACCTGATCGAGTTGGGAGATGCAGTGGCGTAGAAGGTGTAGCGCAGAATCCATCCCTGCTGCATCGAGGGGCAGTCGCTCAGCGGCAAATCGAGCCGCAGTGCCTTCAATCACTCCGCGCATTTCTATGGAGTCGTCGATGTCGGCCAGCGTAAATGCGCGCACCACAAAGCCGCGCGTGGGGTGCTTTTCGAGCAGCCCGTCATGCTCCAGCGACATCAGTGCCAGGCGCAGTGGCGTGCGGGAAACGTTCAGCCTCTCTGCCAGCGGTATTTCTGCCATGCGTTCACCGGGCTGGAACTGGCCGTTGAGCAGCAGCTTGGTCAGAAGCAACAATGCGGTCATCGTCTGCGAGATATTCTCGCGCCCGCTGTCTGGGGGCACATCCAATCCGGTTTCGTTCCCGGTTTCTTCAATCGATTCAGAGCACGGCATAGGCGGCTTCCTGGCTGGTGTTGGATTCGGCACGGATCATCTCGTCGATCAGTCGGCGCATCCACATTGCGCCGGCGTCGATATTCAGGTTGTAGAAGGTGCGTCCTGGGTTCTCTTCCAGGGCTTGCTGTTGGGCTTCGAGAATGCGCTCGTCTTCGCGAAAGATCTGGGCCACGCCTTCGCAAAGTTCCGTGGTGATGCTCTGCTCGCCGATGCGATAATTGCGCGCGAAGGCCCAGAAGTAGTGGCACGTCGAGCCGGTCTCAGGCGTGACGGTATTGAGCACATAGCCGTTGACGCCGTGGCTGCGGTCGCCCTCCGGCGCCCCGCTGCCTGCCGGCGCCACACCAACGTCGATGGTGATCGTCGAAGGCGCTTCGAAACGAATGATCTGCCAGCGGTCGACCTTTCCCGGCTTGCCCAACTGTCCGGCCCAAAACGGCGGCGGATCGATATTCAGCATCCAGCGTGTCACGGTGGCGGTGTTTGTGCCATGCGTCACGGTGAACGGCGCTTCGGCTACGGCTCGGTTGCCAATGCTCGAACCATGCACGAATGTCTCATGCGTCAGGTCCATCAGGTTGTCTAGGACGAGCTTGTAATTGCATTTGGCGTAGATGGTCCTCCCGTCGCCTGCCCATTGCGGATCGTGATTCCAATGCAGGTCCGGCACGCACTCCGGATTGGCCATCGCAGGGTCGCCGACCCAGACCCACACGAAACGATGCTTCTCCGCAACAGGATAACTGCGCACGCAGGCCGACGGGTTGATCGTTTCCTGAGATGGCATGTGCACGCAACGGCCCTGCGCATTGTAGATGAGGCCGTGATAGCCGCACACTACTTCGTCGCCGTCCATGTGTCCTTTGGAAAGAGGCAAGAGCCGGTGCCAACAGGCGTTCTCGAGCGCGACACATTCTCCGTTTGCCTTGCGGTAAAGGACCAGATTCTTGCCGCAAACTGTCTGCGGAAGCAATTGCCGCTTTACCTCGGTATCCCAGGCCGCCGCGTACCAGGCATTCCGTGGAAAATCTGGGGAAGCGAATGTTGACGGTGCAATCGTCAAGGCGGACATGTGCGGACTCCTCAAGTGAGAAAAAACATATAGATCGGATGCATTGTATGCAAAAGGGGAGCGAAGGAATTTTCGACGCCGGCCGGAGTTTCTTCGTTCTCCTTGCTTTTCAGCGTTTGACGATTTCTTGCCCGTATTTGACCGAACGAGTTGCATACAGTATTCGCTTGGTGGTATACATTGCAACCGAGTCGTCCTCTGGCTTCCCGGATCTTCCCCAGCAGCGTCCGGAGCGATCTCTTTTGGGCCCTTTGGAGGTTCGAATGGGTTCTCTCGCCACAATTTGCACCGACACCGTTCCTGTCAGCAGTTGCGTTGAGTACTGGCAGGAAAACGCCGCCACCTTGCTGGGTCGCCTGCATATCGAGCAGGCGCCCGGCCAACCCTTCCGCGGCAGCTTTGCACACTCCGCGGTTGCCGACCTTATCTTGTGTCGACTCAGCTCGGCTCCCCACAGCGTTACAAGAACGACGACATTTGCTCGCCAGTACGACCGGGGATACCTCAAGGCTGTCCTCCAGATGAAAGGCACAAGTCTGCTCGACCAGGATGACCGCACCACCACCATCGAGCCCGGCTTCTGGAGTCTTTATGACACGGCTCGGCCCTATCGCCTCACGCTCCTCGATCAGAACGAACTGTTGCTGGTACTCGTCCCGCGCGAACGCATCTTTACCGCGTCCAACAACCTCCGCAACCTCACCGTACGCAAATTCTCCGGCAGCTCGGGAGTTGGTAAGCTCGCTTGTCAGCTGGTGAACAACACCTTCGACGAAATCGCTTTGCTCAACCAGTCCACCAGCTTCGATGTGGCCGACTCCATCACTCAACTGCTCCGCCTCGCCTTGCTGACAGGTCTGCCGGAGCAAGTGCTCCCGCCTTCGAGAGACCTGCTTCGAGAACGCATCAAGTCCCTTGTGGCAGCTCATCTGCGCAGCCCCAACCTTAGCGTGGATAGTCTGGCCTCGCTGGCCCGTTGCAGCAAGCGCTATCTGCATAAGGTTTTTGAGCACGAGCAACTCTCGATCTCCGAATACATCTTGCGGCTCCGCCTGGAACGATGCAGGCAGTGCCTTCTCGATCCTTCTTGCCTCAACCAATCCATCACCGACATTGCCTTCTCGTGGGGATTCAACAACTCAAACCACTTCAGCCGCAGCTTCAAGCAGGCTTTCGGTGTCTCGCCGCGATCGCTGCGTGCCGAGATTCCGAATCAATCGAAAACCGCGAGGGCTCTGCAACGTGTAACGCGGGACTCGCTTCTGAACTGAGCCCATGGTTCCCAGATCTCAAAACGGGTATGAACTAGCCTGGTTCTTAATGGTCACCCATTGCCACTGGGTGTATTCCTCCCAATCAGCCGGTCCGCCCATGCTGGTTCCGTTTCCAGAGGCTCCGCGTCCTCCGAAGGGGTTCACAACATCGTCGGCTACGGTCTGATCATTAATATGAAGCAGTCCTACGTGCAGTCTTTGTCCCAAAGCGATTGCGCGGCCTAAGTCATTCGTAATAACGCCGGCTGAGAGACCAAACTCCGATTGATTGGCCAGGGAGATCGCCTCGTCGTCCGAGGCCACCGGCACCACAACTGCGACCGGTCCGAAGATCTCTTCCTTGAAGGCCCGCATATCAGGGCGTACGAAATTGAGAACCGTGGGCTGATAGAACAGATCCCGGTAAGTTCCACCGGCCAGTAGCGATGCTCCCTGGGCCACAGATTCCTGCACAATTGCATGCACACGATCCCGCTGCCGCTGGTTGATGACCGGACCCAGCGCGACCTGCTTCGTGGCCGGATTCCCAACTGGCAGGCAACGCGCTTTCTCTGCCAGTTTGGTGGCCAGTTGTTCCGCGATCGAAGCGTGTGCCAGAATCTTGCCGACGGACATGCATATCTGGCCCTGATGAAGGTAGCTTCCCCAGGCGGCATTTGAAACCGCGATGTCAAGGTCGGCATCTTCAAGCACTATTAAGGCATTCTTCCCGCCCAATTCGAGCGCGACCTTCTTCAGGTGACGTCCGCAGATCTCGCCAACCTTGCGGCCCGCCGGTGTCGAGCCGGTAAAGGCGATCATGTGAATGTTGGGATCGATGCACATGGCCTCGCCTACTTCCGCGCCGCCAGGCAAAACATGCAGCAACCCTGTTGGAAGCCCAGCTTCCTCAAACGCCTTTGCGATGTAGAATCCCCCGGATACAGGAGTTTGCGGGTCGGGCTTGAGCACGACTGCGTTACCTGCCGCTAGCGCCGGTGCCACCGAGCGGATCGAGAGAATCAAAGGAAAGTTAAACGGCGAGATGACTCCTACAACTCCCAGCGGCACACGGCGGGCGAAGTTGAATCGTCCGGTGACTTGAGGCAGGACGTGGCCTTGCGTCTGCAACGGCATGCTGGATGCGGCCAGCAGAATCTCGATCGCCTCGCGAACCTCGTGTTGTCCCTTGAAGAGCAAAGCGCCGGTCTCGCGAGCGATGAAGGCGGCCATCTCTTCCATCTCCCGTTCAAAGATCGCGGCCGTTTTGCGGAAGATTCCCGCCCGCTGACGCGGGAGCATCTTTGCCCAATCTGCCTGCGCAGCCAGCGCTGAATTCGCCGCATGAGCCACATCTGCGGGAGACGCCTTGCCCACGGTCACCAGCAGTTCACCGGTTGCAGGTTCCACAACCGGAAGCTCCCCTGCTGAACCAGCCTTCCATCCATCCGAGTACAATTTGCCGTCCCACTCCGGACCTGCAAGAGCCAATGTCGCCATGAGTTCTTCACCCCAGTTGCGCACGATGTGATCGATCGTTGGATTTGAGCTTGCGGGCGAGATCCAATCTCGACTCAAAACGAATACTTGAGCGAGAACTGCAATTGCCTCGGATTGAACATGGTGCGCGGAGTGCCGAACAGTGGATTGGGTATGGGCGCCCCATCGGCAGGGCAGTTGCCGACGCCCTCATGCTGAATGGCGACAGACACCGCATCTTTGTAACTGTGGGGAATCTCTCCGTTGCAGTAATTGTAAGTTCCGTAAACTGAGGTCACCTCATCCACATTGGGCCGGTTGAAAGTGTTGAAGGTATCTACCCCCAGAGCCACCTGACTGGTTTTGAAGTGAAAATCCCTCGATACTCTCAGATCGGTACTGTAGAGATGGTCGCCATAGTAGGTGTTCCGCCTCGACGTTCCTACTCTGTCGGTGACGGGGTTGGTGTCGCCGTTCGCGTCGTATCCGACGAAGTTCGTAAACGGCCGCCCCGACTGAAGGTTGACGATCCCGCTTAACTCGAAGTTGCGGAAGTGCGTATCCTGCGGAGTATTGGCAGTGAAGCTTCCAATGAAACGGTGCCGGACATCCTGGTTCGAATTCGCCCGCTCTAGATACCGTTTGTAGAGATCCTGCGGAGTGCTGACAAATGTGGTAAAAGTGCCATCATCCATTGTTTTTGAGAATGTGTAGTTGGCGTTGACCCGCACATACTTGCCCACAGAGCCAAGCGTCTGCGCAGTTAGGCCGTGGTAGGCCGTGTTTCCTGTGTCATCCGTGTAATAAAGCAGCCCGGCATTGGTGTACTCTGCCCCACTGAAGACGTCCTTCCCGGTTGGCCAGTCGGCGGGAGGCGTCCCCCCTGCGGCGCAGGTGGTCGCACTGTTGCTCAATCCTTGCGGAGGACAGACGTTAAGATTCTCGGCGCGCACTAACTTATGCCCGGCCACAAACGTATAGGCCAAGTCCAGAGTGATGCTCTCTCCCAACCCGCGGTCGATCTCCAGATTTGCCTGCTGGGAGTAAGGGATGCGGCTGTTATGATCCACCATGCCCGCGCCTGCCGATACGGTGGTTCCTGGCGGCCCTGTAATAAACCGCGGCGGTAGCTGACCGGTAGTGACCAAAGTGGCGGCGGCGTCTGCCGGAAAGATCGTGACTCCGTCCGGATTAGGTGGCCCTGGAGATAACTGGTTCAAGGTATACGCAAGATTGTTCGAGTTATACTGGGCCCCGGCAAGCGGCGCGTTGGGTATCACCACGGGTCGCTGTGGGCGGGTGATAAAAATGAACGAAAGGTTGAACCGGTCATCGAAGATACCGTATCCCGCGCGGATCACCGTCTTCTTGTCAGGAGAATAGGAGAAACCAACCCTCGGCTGAATCCCGCGAAAGTCGGATTTGATCTGCGAAGTCAGTCCGGTCTCAAAGTCATAGCGGACGCCATAATTCAGGTTGAGCGAGGAACTGACGCGCCATTGGTCCTGCGAGAAAAATCCAAAGTAGCTGTGGTTCAGCGGGTCGTTGAACCCGGACGCTAAGGAAGGCACATAAGGACTCGACCAGTTTGTGTTGATGGCAGGGGGGAGACTGCCGGGAATGATCGGCCCCGTACCCACCGAGTCGCCCCAGAATACAATCGGGACACCATGCAAGAACGGAGGCAGCGGACACGGGCTATCAGCCGGATTTTCTTGGAGGTTCGCGCTTACGCTTACGAAGTTGGCAAACTGCACCAAGCAGTTCACTCCCGGTAACACGATGCGCATCGGAGTAAATCCATCCCAAAAGGCAAAGTCGATGAGATAATTCGTGTCCTCTCCAAACTTGATCACGTGGCTTCCCTTGACCCAGCCGAGCGTATCGGAGGCCTGCACGCGCGACTCGTTGATCTGATCGAAAACCCCGAAGTTATGTCCGAACAGCAGCGTGTTCGGAATATCCAGATTCGGCTGCCCGGTAGTCCCTGGGTAGTCGTAGTGGCGTCGCGCATACTGCACCATCAGAGTGTTCACCAGATCCGGCTTCAATATGCTGGTCAGGTTTCCGACCAGCGATTGATCGCGAATGAACGCATCGTGTCCGCTGCTTGGTGCGCCGATTCCGCCGCCATCGAGCGTATCGCCCACCAGCAGGTTCAGATCGCGCGCATCGTAGATGTTGTAGCGAACGGCAAGGCTGTTGCTCTTGTTGAACGTCTGGTCGATCTTCACAAATCCGTTGTCCGAATCGGCAGTCTTCAGCACGTTCAGCGTTTCCGGCGCGATGCCCAGCGCTGCCTTGGCGGCGTTGATCAGCGCAAAGTCGCTCAGCAGAGTTACCGGATAAGTTGGAGACTCTGCCCGGCGCTGTCCTTCGTAGTTCAGGAAGGTGAACATACGATCCTTCTTTATAGGGCCGCCAAAGGTGACGCCAAATTGATTCTGGCGCAAAGTATCGGATTGCGGCGAAGGCTGAAGCAGCGACCGAGCGTCGGTAGCGTTGTTCTGAAGATAGTCGTAGACCGAGCCGTGATATATGTTGGTTCCCGACTTCGTCACGATGTCGACGATGCCGCCTAAAGCACGGCCGGTTTCAGCGCCGAAGCTGTTATTCACCACGCGAAACTCGCTCACCGCTTCCTGCGAAGGCGTAGCCCGTTGCGAACCGGTCACCGAGTTGATGTTATCCGCGCCGTCGATCGTGACAGAGTTGCTCAAGTCCCGCTGACCGGCAAATGAAATGCGGGTCACTTCTGTCTCCGTAATGGTCGACTGCAAGCTGGTGCGGCCAGTCGCTACTCCAGGAGTGAGCAGAGCAAAGTCGGTGAACAGCCTTCCGCTGATCGGCAGTGACTGAATCTCTTTGGTGTTGATGACCTGGCTGACCTCGGTGCGAGTGGTATCGAGCGCGGGTGCGTCGGTAGTAACTTCCACCTTTTCTATCGTCGCGGCCACTTGCAGTTCGAGGTCGACCGTAGCAACTTGGCCAACGCTCAACGCAATTCCCGTTTTGGTGGTCTTGGCAAATCCCTCCGCCTCCACCGTGAGATCGTAGGTTCCAGGAATCAAGCTCGTTTCGGCATAGAATCCGTTTTCGCCCGAGAGCGTTGTGTACGTGCGATTGGTTGAAGTCTCACGAAGTGTAATCGACGCTTTCTGAATCACCCTGCCGCTCACATCATGGATTGTGCCATTCAGTTGCGCCGTTCCGACCTGCGCTTGGGCATACGAACCCAGAAAGAGCACCATCGCCAACAGCAAAAGCCGCCTTATGATATCGCTTGACATTCCGCCTCCGCTCCAACCCGTTCACAAGCTGGGATTCCTAGCCGCCGCCCTTTCTCAGACGGCATGATGTTAGGAGTTATTCGCGGCCGAGTTCTCTCCTAAAAGAGAACGATCTCCTTACATCTGAGAGAACACTAAGCCTTAAACTCCGCACTGTTCGTGATTCCTGGCCAAGGTCAACCGGCAATCCCAACAGTCCGGGACTCCAGGGCCAACTGAGGCTGATCCTGAAACGTTGCGAAACAGTTTGCCTCTACTTGGCCTGAAGCGTTTCCAAATATCGAACCAGATTGCTCACCCTGAGCTTTTGAACCTGCGGGCTTGGCTTGTCCATCCCTCCCAATACCGGTCCCCATATCGGCATTTCTGCGGTGCCATGAGTGGGAATTGTCGTGCCATTTTGCAGAACGCTGATAACATGCTTTTCAGGGAACTCCCCGTGATTGTTTTTGCTCAAGGCCGTCAAGTCGGTCGGCGGCATCTTCAGCGTCGGCGCTACAGGCCCATTGCCCTTTCCGTCCAAGCCATGGCACGATGCGCAATAGTTATTGAACATCTGCTTACCATTTGCCGGGGATGTGTGACTGAGCGGGGTGCCGGCGTGTGTGTTGGACTGCCCAAAGCCCATGCCTGCCGCAAAGGCGAAAACTATAGCTGCCATTGAAAATCGCTTTAGCATGAGATAGCCCTTTCAGTTGCCCTCGAGTGCATTGCTCCGAATCTTGTTCGCACAGGAACGATACAAATACTAGCCACGCGCAATGACAGTAGTCTCTCCTCAGAGGGAACTCTCAACTCGTCTAGCGGAGAACTGAGAATGACAGGCCTTAATAACAAATTTCGAGTTAGTTCCCTCCAAGTCAAGTATTCGGTTCCTTCACGGGAGAGACCGCTTTCCACACGCCGCCTAATATCCTCACATTCTCGAAGTGCGCCCGTGCGCGAAGCATGGCGCTCTAAATCGATAATTTTTGGAGGCGGTATGTCCAAGCAGAGTCTATGCTTCGTAGTGCTCGTGGCGGCTACCCTGATTAGGGCATGTGAAGGGAATGCACAGGCAAGCGCGGCACAGTTGAATCAGAGCGTGAGCGGCGCGGGAATGCGGGAGCTGACACCTGTTGTCTCTTGCGCAAGCTTGGCCCAGATTGCATTGCTTGATACTTCGATCCTTAGTGCAACCGAAGTGCCCGCGGGCCCAACGCTTCCGGCGCACTGCAGCATCGATGGAGTGATCGGGAAGCGGGTGAGCAAACAGGATCCGGATCACTTCACATACGGCATCGGATTTCAATTGAATTTGCCGGATATTTGGATTGGCAGATTCGAGATGATGGGTGGCGGCGGCACAGATGGTTCCGTAGCGCCTGCCATTGGGAGTGCGCAGGTGGAGCTTAGCCTGGGATGGGCTGTAGCCTCGGACGACGGCGGCCACGAGGATAGCGCCACTGCTCCCTTCGGATGGAGTGATGACGATGCCAACGCCGGGGGAGCACAACATTTCGGCATCGACGAGAAAGCGCGCACCGACTATGGCTATGGAGGAATCGTCTCTACAACGGAAGCCTCCAAGCAGATCATTGATCATTATTACGGACATAGGCCGGACTACTCCTATCTCTCCGGTTGCTCCAATGGCGGCCGCGATGGAATGGTCGCGCTAGAGAGATTCCCCCACCTGTTTGATGGCGTCATTGCAGGCAATCCGGGCTTCGATCTTCCACGCGCGGCACTCGCCGAAGTTTGGAACGAGCAGACGCTTGCGCCCTTGGCGACGCGCTTTGACCAGAACGATCAGCCGTATCTGCCCGACACATTTCCGCCACAGGATCTTGAAGTCGCCTCGGCTGCCATCCTGAACGCGTGTGACGATCTCGACGGATTGGTCGACGGGATCATTGATAACTTCCCGGCCTGCACCATCGCTCGCGTCTATCCCAAACTCAAAACTTACACATGCTCTCCCGATGGTGCTCACGGCGACACGCCCCATGGCGGGTCCTGCCTGACATCAGCACAAGTTGACGCGTTGAAGAAGATTTTCAGCGGTCCGATGAACTCCAAGGGGGAGCGGCTCTACTCAAGTTGGTATTGGGACGCCGGGATCTGGGATCCATTCAGCGCATTCGGAGCTGGGTTCTCTCTCTGGAACGTTGGCTTAGGTCAATCGAATGGTCCACTCTTGAACAACGCATTGAATCTCACGCTGGGCGCTGGCGCGGTGCCTATGGTTTTCATGACTCCGCCCGACGTCACTCCCGAGTCAGGGCCGAATGGCCAGGAGGCTTACGTGTTCGGCTTCGATTTTGACAGCAATGCCCACAGAATATTTGAAACCGCACCGGGGTACCCGCAAAGTGCAATGGAATTCATGGCGGGGACTGCGCTCGACCTTCGCGCCTTCAAACAACGCGGCGGTAAGTTGATCGTCTACGATTCCGTCAATGACGGCATATTCTCAGGCGTTGACATCGTGCATTGGTACAACGCCATGAACGAGACGATGGAGGGGGACGCGAATAGCTTCGCGCGTCTATTCATGGTGCCAAATATGGCTCACTGTGGAGGAGGACCGGCGACCAACAATTTTGGGGCCAATATGCTGACAGCGATTACGGACTGGGTGGAAACCGGCAAGGCGCCTGACAGGGTTATCGCTGGAAATTTAAATGCGACTTCACCTTTTCCCGCCGGAGCACCGTTCGATCCACGTGTCGCGGAGAACTTCCCCACCGGAGGTACGCGGCCGCTCTGCCCCTACCCCCAACAGTCCAGATACAAAGGATCGGGAGCAACCAGCGATGCGAGTAACTTTGCCTGCGCTCTTCCGGACAACTTCGACGGACAAGAGACAGATGTCGAACCTGGCTATTTCAAGATCCCTCAGCGATAAAATTGAATCCAACCCATGCCGAGCGCGTTGGTCAACTCGAAACACATCTCCGGGTCACGCATCAGGTCGCCATTCTGTTCGCCGTAGTGCGCAACAGAGATTGCCGGAGCGCCAAGCGGGCCAAGCTCCGGCATAGCCTCGATGACAAGCGCCATATAGGGTGGGTTCTCGATGCGCAGATAGAGACCGCGGCGATAGCCGCCCGCAATGGCGAGAATCTGGAGGATCGTCTTCGTTACGCCGCCTCCGCGAGGAACTTGCATTCGGGGGCCTGCTGCTCGTTTGCCATGCAGATCCCCTAGGGGGCATTTAGCAATCTTTGGGTTGACGGGTAAGCGCGAGGTGTTCGGACTGATCGCAGGCGCAATTCTTCCGCAAGGGCGCAGGCTCGTGCCGGGGTCGCGCCGCTGAACGGTTGGGATTGTGTGTGCTGAGGAAAAGCGTGTAATGCGATTCGGCAATCGCGGGAGTGAACGGAGTTTTTCGGTGCCCATTCACTTTATAATTTGGCAATAGGGGTATTTACTTGACGCCACCAGACGCAATGGGTTGTGGTTTGACCAAGGC
>CAYTJN010000042.1:19717-26180 GCA_964438125.1 uncultured Occallatibacter sp. | reverse complement strand
CGGGTGCATTGGCAGAACTCGGTGAAGCGAACATGCCCATTTTGGCTCAGCTCGAGGCCCGCCGCAATCATCACGCTATAGATATCCACACATGCCTGGCGCTCAAATTCGAATAACATGCTTACGGTTCCCGCATCGTTTGCGCCTCGACTGAGAACCCATCCCCCGCAACCCAGGATTGCACCGGTAAGAGTCTGGACCAGCCGAGAAGGATCCTCAATTGAGATGGCCTTCATCTGCATTGCCCAAGGAATGCTGATCGCCTGGTTCGTGGATGGGGTTTGCACCGTTCGCCTCACGTCTGCCTTATCGGAAACATCCTGTGCAGCGTAACCTTTGTGCCGGACTCGAACGGCACTTGACTGGCTTTGAGACAACCTTGTCGATCGCAACCTGAAAGCTCCTTGCGCTGGTAATTGGAGCCTCTTGTGCGAGGATGCCAAAAGCGACGGAACACCAGCTGCGAAACATGCGCAAGCACGAAAAAGGGAGATGATGTAGTTTCATAGACAGCATGATCGTCGGCTCCGGTATCGACATGGTGGAGATTGGGCGCATTCAGCAGTCCGTGGATCGCTACGGGAAGAGGTTCCTCGACCGCGTGTATACTGCCGCGGAACAGGCCTATTGCCTGCGCAAGCGCAGGGCAGCGGAAAGCCTCGCCGCCCGGTTTGCCGCCAAGGAAGCTGGAGCCAAGGCGCTCGGAACAGGCATCAGCCATGGAGTGAGCTGGTTGGAAATTGAGGTCGGGCGAGAACCGAGCGGAAAGCCCACCCTCCATTTTCACGGGCGCGCTGCAGAATTTGCAGGTCGCCTGGGCGCTGCCCGCGCGGAGCTTTCGATTACCCACACAGCCGCTTTTGCCTTGGCCAGCGTCGTACTCGAGGACGCGCCCTGATTCCGCCCTATCTGTTATTCTCAAGGCGTTAACCGGTTCCTTTTCAATGAGGAGAGTGCCGTGCCCAGCCGGAAAGAAATTCAGTGGTCGCAACTCAGAGTGGGAGCGTTGGTGCTGGTGGCCATGGCCATTCTGGTCGGGCTGATCCTTCTCATGTCCGGCTCGACGGGAGGGCTTTTTGCCCCCAAACTGGTGCTTCGGTCCTACTTTGAAAACGCCGCGGGCGTGAAAGACGGCGCGCCGGTCACGCTTGAGGGAGTAACCATTGGCAATGTGATCCACGTCCGCGTGGTTCCTGAACGCAATCCAACGCCTGTGGAAGTGTCCATGCGAGTGGATTACAAGGATCTCAGCCGTCTGCATACCGATTCGACCGCTGCGATTGCACAGGCGGGCGTGCTTGGCGACAGCTACGTCGATATCAGTTCGACTCACGCCACCGGACCCCCTCCGGCAAACAACGCTGAACTAAGGGCATCCGGCTCGCCCAGCATCCAGGACGTGATCCGCAGCAGCAGCGATTCCATCGCCGAGGTGCAAACACTCACGCGCAAAATCGAGATCCTCGTCGATTCGCTTAACTCCGACCGCGGCACCGTGGGCAAGTTGATTAACGACCCCGAGCTGGCCCGGAAAATATCCCTCATCGCCACCGACCTTGAGACCGTGACCGGTGCGATTGCTGGAGGCAAAGGTTCGTTGGGTAAGCTCGTCAACGACGACACGCTCTACGCCCGCGCCAGCTCCGCGATCGACCGGCTCGACAAAATCACCATAGCGCTCGATGAGGGGAAGGGAAGTGCAGGCAAGCTGCTCAAAGATGACACTCTCTATAACAACCTGAACGCCGCCGTGGCCAATACAAATCAGTTAGTGGCTGAGGTCAACTCTGGAAAGGGCGCCCTCGGCAAAATCGCCAAGGATCCCGAATTTGCTCAGAAGCTTGATGACACCGTCACCCGGCTGGATTCGATCCTGAAAGGCGTGGATGAAGGCAAGGGCACGCTGGGACAACTCGTTCAGAATCGCTCGGTCTACGACCACGCCGACCAGACCCTGGACCAAACCCAGCAATTGGTCAAGAGCATTCGCGAGGATCCGAAAAAGTACCTTGTCATTCGCATGAAGATCTTTTAACAGCACCGCGTCAGAGCGTACTCGTTGGTTCCAGCCGACGAACTAAGCGCCATCTTCACAGGCTCTGGCCCACCGCCTATCAACGTCCTGTTGATATTGCTCGCGGTACTTTAGGTCAGCCTTCCGTCTAAATCCTCTTAAAAAACACTAATGTTCCGCGATCGCCCCACGATAAATGATGAGTACCGTCGAAAGGGGCGCACCTTGAAGGTCAGGATTCTTCAGCGTTTGTTTGTTCAATTCACCCTGGTCTGGTTTTTGATCCCCAGCCATGCGCAGCAACCCCTCCAAGCACTGCACAATCATGTGCGTCCGGCGGTCTCCAATGGACAGGCTGTTCGACTGGGCTCTTTGGCCCTCGAGCAACGCATGAGCGTCTCCATCGTGCTGCCATTGCGCAACCAAAGCGAACTTACCGCGCTATTGAGCCGTCTCTATGATCCGGCCAGCCCTGACTATCACCGTTTTCTCAGCGTCGATCAGTTCGCCGAACAATTTGCCCCCACGGTAGGGGATTATCAGTCGGTAGTCAATTTCGCCAAGGCCAATGGTCTCACCGTGACCGCAGCGCCTGCCAATCGCATGATAGTGCCGGTCAGCGGTTCAGTTACTCAAATTGAAACGGCCTTAAATGTGCGCATGAACAACTATCGTCATCCCACGGAGAACCGCACTTTCTACTCACCGGATCGAGAGCCATCGCTCGATCTGAAGGTGCCCGTGGCGCATATCGCGGGTCTGAACAATTTTTCTCTTCCTCACTCCATGGTAAAAGCAGCATCAGCTCAAGCTCTTATCAAGTCTGCGATTGTGGGTTCAGGACCGAACGGTTCCTATTTGTCCCGCGACATGCGCGCAGCCTATTACGGCGGCACGGCCCTCACCGGCAGCGGACAGACAGTCGGTCTAATGCAATTCGACGGCTATGACATCAGCGATGTTGTTTCGACCTTTGACGGAACCGCAACTGCCACCACCACCGCCGGTAATTATGTTTTGAGTTACACGCCGACCCCCGGCGGAACGACTTATCACGTTCCTGTCAATAACGTACTGTTGGATGGCACAACCGGGGCGCCTGTCTCCGGAGACGATGCTGAAGAAGTATTGGACATCGTTCAGGCAATCGGCATGGCCCCTGGGCTCAGCCAGGTTCGCGTTTACATCGGGAATTCAGATGTAGACATACTGAACGCAATGGCTTCTGAGGCTATCGCCAAACAAGTGAGCATGTCATGGGCGTGGATCCCGGACGATCTATCGACGGATGATTACATCTTCCAGGAACTCGCTGCTCAAGGGCAAAGTGTCTTCGCAGCGTCTGGCGATTATGGAGCTTACAGCCCATCCGTCCCGTATTACTATCCTGCCGAAAGCGCCTGGGTTACGGCAGTCGGCGGCACCAGTCTCACCACGAACGGCGCAGGGGGCGCATTGACCTCCGAAACCGCCTGGGACCAGAGCGGCGGTGGTATCAGTCCGGATGGCGAAAAGATTCCAAGTTGGCAAGCCGGTGTGGCCACCTCGTCGAACGGAGGTTCCACTAAGCTCAGGAATGTGCCGGACGTGGCGATGGAAGCGGACTTCGACAACTTCGATTGCGACATGGGGAGTTGCGCCGGAACCTGGGCCGGCACCAGTTTTGCCGCGCCTCGCTGGGCCGGCTTCATGGCCTTGGTTAACCAACAAGCGGCGGCCGCTGGCGATCCGGTTGCGGGCTTTATCAACCCATGGATTTACACGACCGGAGCCAGCCCCGAATATGGCAGCGATTTTCATGATGTCGACTCGGGGAGTAACAGTTCGGATCCAGGGTACGGTTTCAATTCGGTTCCTGGCTACGATTTGGTGACTGGTTGGGGAAGCCCGGCCGGTCAAAATTTGATCAATGGCATGGCGCCTGCGACGTCCTCGCCTGGGTTCCAGCTCTCGACTTCGGCGAGCAGTTTAACTCTCAACCCAGGCAGTTCGGGAACAACGACGATTGGTGTTGTCGACCGCGGCGGGTTTGCGGGCAGCGTGACGCTATCTGTCACCTCCACTTTGCCCATCGGCGTAACTGCGTCGTTCGCTACCAACCCCACAACCCAGGCCAGTGTTCTCACCATCGCTGCGAGTGTCTCTGCCGTCAGCGGATCGTACATTGTGACTGTCGCCGGCGTATCGGGAACCTATAGCGCAACCACCTACGTCACCGTCAACACACCCACCAACGCAGTCGCAATCACGAGTCCGGCGATACCTCAAACACCCGTGGTCGCATCGATGATGAAACCTGGAACTGCAATCCCAATTCAGGGAACGGTGTTGAGTAGCTTTAAAGATATCCGCCTCGATTGGGCGCCAGGAATCAACCCGGCCTCCGGTTGGGTGACCACTGGTATGACGGTGAACACCGGGCTGACTCCACCTGTCGTTAGTCAGACAGTTGGAAGCTGGAACACGTCTTCGATCGTTGCGGCGAACTATTACACCATCCGCCTATCAGCGGACTACGCGGGCGCAACGGTTACCGCCACCACGCTGGTCTATCTTGAACCCGACCTGATTTCTGCGAACTGGCCGAAGTGGCTTGATGCGACGCCGTTCACCTACTCCGGAGTCGTGCCTATCGTTAGTAAGAGCGGTCTCACGCAGCTGGCAATCGTTGAACCTCAATATCTGGGTCAATCGGTGCAGCCGCGTTTTCGCGTCTTTTCGCCCGACGGCTCTTCCGATACATCGACCTCCCTTACGACTGGAAGTTATCTATCCCCTGCATTTGGAAATCTTACCGCAGGAGATAGCGGCGAGTCCCTGGTGGCAGATGAGCAAGACGTGTTTCTTTTGAAGGCGAGCGGCATTAGCAGTCAAATGACCCCTGGTGCCGAGGATGTGACCTTCATGGACTCGCAGGTGGTGCTTGCCGATTTGAAGGGTGATCATTCTCTGGAGACGGTGTCCTTGGGATACCAATACTGGAACAATCTTGCATTTCTATTTGCATGGGCTCCCAATGGGCAAATTCTTAACTCGAATTTTCCTATTCAGGTTCCATTTCAGGAAATTGATGTCTTCTCGGACAATCCGAGCTTCGTCGTAGGAGACATCAATGGGAACGGCAGTCAGGAGATTATCGTTGAAGAGACGCCATCGGCTACGACCTTCACGCTTGGACTATACGCCGGTGACGGGACAGCCATCACCTGGGCGGCACCGAAATTCCAGGGCGCACCGGGCCAGATGATACTCGCCGATCTCGATCACAACGGCAAACTCGAAACGATTGTGGACGTGTCGAATCCTAACACGGGCATCCACTCGCTTCATGTTCTTCAGCCTGATGGAACAGAACGAAAGGGCTGGCCCTTCAATCTCGGTTCGGGGGCTGTCTATCTCGCCGCTGGCGATCTGGCCAATACGGGAACGCTTCAGATTGTCGTTGCGGCTTACAACAATCTGTACGTCCTTAATGGCGATGGCACATCGTTTTCAAAAGCGTGGCCTTTGACGAACAGTCCTTTTAGCCCATTCGGTTCGGTCGCCCTGGCGGACATAGATGGAGACGGTTACCCCGAGATACTTGTCGTTGCCGGCAATATCATCTTTCCCCAGGGTTCCGACAAGGCAGCCACGGTTGCACCTTCCGTCTCGCGACTTGGAGAAGGCCCCGCATTGTCAGCTTACGCTCAAACCACAAACGCTGAGAGCGATTCTACTCCCATGTACTTTGCGCCGCTGCTCCAGGCTTTCCATCGCGACGGCTCAGTTGCAAAATCATGGAAACTACAGGGGATGAATGGCAACCAGCCATACTATATGGCGCATATCACGGTGGGCGACTTCAATCTGGATGGCAAGACGGAAATTGCCGTGGAAACCCCGCTCATCTCCGGAGGCACGGTTGACGGATGGTTGGTCGAGGGAGTGATGGAAGTTCTTGCTACGGGCGCGACCTATAAGGCTTCCGCGAATCCTTGGCCCATGTTATATCATGACGCGCAAAACAGCGCGACAAGTGCGCCGACTGTCGCTGTGACGCCGGCAGCTCCCACGCCAACCTTCAGCGTAGCGGCTGGAACCTACACCAGCACACAGACTGTGACAATCTCCGATGCCACGTCTGCAGCGGCGATTTACTACACCACCAACGGAACCACGCCAACAACTGCATCCACCAAATACACCGGCGCGATCACCGTCTCATCGACAGAAACATTGAAGGCGATTGCGACGGCAACCGGCGAATCGACCAGTGCGGTCGCAACGGCCGCCTATGTCATCACACCCCCGGCCCCCACGCCAACCTTCAGCGTAGCGGCTGGAACCTACACCAAAACGCAAACCGTGACGATCTCCGATGCCACGTCTGCAGCGGCGATTTACTACACCATCAACGGAACCACGCCAACAACTGCATCCACCAAATACACCGGCGCGATCACCGTC
>CAYTJN010000042.1:0-19617 GCA_964438125.1 uncultured Occallatibacter sp. | reverse complement strand
CATCCACCAAATACACCGGCGCGATCACCGTCTCATCGACAGAAACATTGAAGGCGATTGCGACGGCAACCGGCGAATCGACCAGTGCGGTCGCAACGGCCGCCTATGTCATCACACCCCCGGCCCCCACGCCAACCTTCAGCGTAGCGGCTGGAACCTACACCAAAACGCAAACCGTGACGATCTCCGATGCCACGTCTGCAGCGGCGATTTACTACACCATCAACGGAACCACACCAACAATCTCATCCACCAAATACACCGGTGCGATCACCGTCTCAACGACAGAAACATTGAAGGCAATCGCAACGGCAACCGGCGATTCAACCAGTGCGGTCGCCTCCGCAGCGTACACGCTCAAACAACCTTAACAACCTACTAGGAAGAATTTCGCGGCGAGACGGGCTAAACATTTTTCCTGGCAGTGGTACGAAAGAGATGGAGGGCGCGGATCTTGTTCACCGCGCCCTCTCTATCTAAATCTTTGCACCGCCGACACTGAGCTGTAGTCGGCGCTAATACCGCAGGAAGCGGTGACGCTATCGACCTACCTCGGCTTCATCGGCTAACCTTACCGACTCAATTGGGTCCGCTACTTCCTTGGCCGGGTCAAGAGTACGGAATCCTTCGGCTTTGGCGGCTTCGAGCAAATGCTGCGACGAGGACACAAAGATAATCTCAGTGCCCTGGAACATCTCGCGGGCTACCAACGCGGCGCCAAGTTGCAAGCTATCCGGCCAGCGCAGTGTAGTGCGGTCAAGAATTTGCCGTGCTGCCTCAAGCACCGCTGGATTCAGCGGTTCCTGGACCATACGCGCAGCTTCGAGGCGTAGACTGTCGAGCGCGGCTGCGGCATCTGCAGTAGAAATACCTCCTGCATGCTCGCGCCGCCGAACTGCCGCGTAAACCTCGAGCGGTGTTGAGGCAGAGATCAGCTTGCGGTTATCCTCAACGGCCTCCATGAGGCGGATCAGAGCGTCGGTGCCCTGTTCCTGTACAAACAGCTTGGCGAAGGCTGTAGCCTCAAGAAAGTAGCAGCTCACAAGTTCCCCCGTTCTTCTTCGATCGCCTCTTCAATGGAATCTCCGTGGACTGCGACAGGATGGAAGCGCTGTGCCTCCTCGGGGATGCCGGCCTCGGCCCGGTTCAGGCGAATGGTCGTGGTGGGATAGGCGGGCGTTTTCGGGTTGGCAATCTTGCTTGTGAGCACGACGCCGCGCTGGATCGCCTCTGCCAGCACTGCCTGGCGCGAGTCCGGATGCTGATTCCAACGGAATGCCTTGCGTGGCAGAAAGGAATCGCGGAACCACTTGAGGGCAATGAACGCGTGACCGCCCCGTTCCGCTTCGGCGAGTGCGGCGCAGAGTTCTTTCACGCGCGCATCCATGTCGGCGGGAATCACAGACTCCTGCCCATCGTCGTCCTCGTCGAAGAACGAATCGGCAGCCGCGCGCGGTGCGCGAATGGGACGCGGCGCCGCCTGGGCGCCGTCGACCCGCTCAAAGTAGACTCGCACCTCGTCTTCCTCTGGCGACCATGAATCGGCCGAAGCGTTGCGGCGCTTACTGCGGCCGTTTTCACCGCATAATTCGACAATCGCCTGATAGCCCGAAGGCGCTAAGAAATAGAGGGCTCGTGCCAGGCCGGGGTCGGTCGATTCTCCCAGCTCGTTCAAGGCTTCTTCTATGATCTCTTCCGCGTCGGGAATGCTCAGGCTAGCTACATCTACGCTACTTTGAACAGCTTTTGACGATTTCATTCTTTCTTCTCCGTATGCCGTTACCGAGGCCCGTCCGCACGATGAGAGGTCCGGCAGGCTCGAGGGCCTGTTTCCGGCTTCGGCCGCGAGGACCATGGGAACAGCCTTAGTCTAAAGATTCGCTCATTGCGGAAGTGAATCTGCTTATGATTCATCGTTCCGTTGCGCACGGCCTTTGCCGACGCTCGACTATGCTTCGAGTCTCGTATTAATTCCATGGATGGGCGTCTACCTATATTGTGCTCTTGGATGCCGCCCCAGCATTTCCCGATGAAGTGAAGGGTTCATGGCTCTCTAAGGGCTTTCTACCCAGATTTGTGGCCATCTTCCCCTTGTCTCTTCGAACGCAGATGAATTCGAGAAATACTTTAGTTAACTGTTCCGTCTGAAGCTATACATCTCCAGTGTACCCGGCTTGGCGGTCGATGAGCCACTGGTTTTTGAACTTCAGGCCTGGTCGTCCATTGCCAACCTTGGTCCTGGGGTAGAGTGGTGCTTCCGCGATCATTCTAACCGGACGCAATGCTCCTTACAATAGGAGATATGCGCCGTTGTTTCCCTTTATTTCTATTCTGGTGCCTGGCTTCAGTCAGAATCCATGCCGCCGATCCTGCTTTTGACCTCTCCGGGCCGAGGGTTGATGTGCGCGTCAAACGTGGAGATGTCACGCTGCCCATCGGCGAGACGCCCAACCTGATGCCCGGAGACCGGCTCTGGATTCATCCCGATCTTCCAGAGAGCCAGTCGGCTCGTTACGAGTTGATTGTCGCGTTTTTACGCGGAGCCACCAACCCGCCGCCACCGGATTGGTTTACCCGAATCCAGACCTGGCTGCGGGACCCGCGTGAGGAGGGGGTCTTCGTCACTGTGCCGGAAGAGGCCCAGCAAGCACTGATCTTTCTCGCTCCGGAGACCAGTGGCGGCTTCAGCACTTTGCGGGCTGCCGTGCGCGGCCGCCCCGGTGTCTTTGTCCGCGCCGTGCAGGATCTGCAGGCCGCCAGTTTGGACCGGATGCGCCTTGATGCATATTTGGCTGAGGTCAAAGTTACCTCCCAAACCGACCCCGCCCTGCTCAAAGAGCGCGCCGAGAGGGCCTCTCGCAGCTTGGGAGTCAAGCTTGATCAACAGTGCTTCGATAAGCCTACCGAGCAGCAGGCTCCCTGCCTGGTGCAGCACACTGAAGGCCTGCTGCTCGACGACGCCAACGTGCAATCGAGAGTGGAACAACTGGCCAACGGCTCGACCGGCAGCCTGATGAATGAACTCAGCTCTTCCCCCATGGGCGGAGCGGGCGTTTATAGCGCCTATGTCGGAGCCATCGTGGATACGGCCAAAATCCTCGCCTCGCTGCACACGGCCCATTTCCAATACATTGCCAACTATGAAATCTGCCGCAGGCCATTTGGCCTGCTTCACATCTGTGTACTCGTAGACGGGGAGTTGCGCGGCCTCGTCGGGAACATCCTGCCCGGTAGTGGGATGCTTCTTGGTGGTTACGCCATCCCACCGGGTTACAGCATTGCCTTGCTTGTCGAGCAGCGGCGTCTTCTTCTTCCAGGTTAGGAGAGCGTCGGCCTCGACGATATTGTGAAAGTTGCTGATGACGGGGATGGGCGGCTGTGCGTCGCCACGGGTGCGGAAATGCCATTGCAGGTAGCCGATCCAGAGAACGAGATCGGCAACGACGGCAGCACGGGGATTGAGTTCAAGGCCGAGGAGTTGATGCGGGTCGACGGTAAGGCCCGTGTGTTCGAGGGATTGCTGCGTATCAAGAATTCGGCAACCTGCTTCGGAGGGTAGTGCGATTCAAGATTGCGCGCGAGGACGGCCAGCTTGCCGGCAACTTCGCGGGTAACCTTGGCGGTCTCGCGCGATGGGTCCAACGAGAGAGGATCAAGCCAGACGGCGCGAAGGCGGTCCCGGACCTCTGCTTTGTCCACGTTCTCGAAGAGAATCCGGAAGGTCCGCGGGTCAGGAAAGGGCAGATAGGCTTTACCGGTTAAGGAGAAGTCAGCGAAGAGCTCTATGGAGTGGCCAACATCGACAACTACGAGAAATGGCGGCCAACCTTCGGAGACAGGCAACGCCTTGGCGTACCGCTCTGCCTGCCCGCGAGCGGCCAACATTGCCTCATCCCAGCCATGCGTCCCACGGACGGCCGTTCCCTTCTTCATCCGGTGAGGCTCTTTGGGGGAAGAGAGGCGGATAGGGGAATTTGTCAATGGATTGCTGCCTTGCTTGGCTTCGAGGACGAAACAACCGCGCTTGTACAGATCGATGTAGTTTGGCGTCGTGGAGCCGTCTAGGTTCTGAAGAAAGACAGCCTTGTCGATCACATACTTGTTGGCGCTCTCGTCGGCCTGGCTAGGTTCTGGTCGGGGCATGTCCAGGTAGTCGCAGAGTTCAGACAGAAACAGCGCATAGTTCGCGCGCTCCGCGGCGGAGGACTGCTGCCAACGAGCTATGAAGTCTACAGCTTTCAAAGACAAGGCATTTTCCCGTTCATGATCAGGTAAGCGTATTTTAGTCCGTAGACAGAGGGAGTTGCACTCTACCGGCCAGGAGGAACCAGAATAGCCATTTATGGAGACACCAAGGGGACGTTTGCACCCGGTCGCAAATATTGCATTGCTCGGGCCAAACACTTGCGCTTTGGACTTGTTCCGCACCAGATGACTCGGGTTCTGTGGGCGATGAAAAAGGAACGCGAATTAGTTGGCCAGATCGCAATTACCCCTGCCATCGAAAGACGGGCTGAATTACTGCGTCAGAACCTCATTATCAAAGTTGAAGGCGACCTTTCTGTCACAGCGATTCATGCGCAGAATGTCACGATAAAGAGCTCTGGGCGTCCTAAGCTTAAGGCGGTCTTCCCTCCTGATGTCATCGGCGGAAGCTCCGACCACCGAGCCTACCTCAGATACCTTATCGACAGATATCAAGATTTTGCAAAGGCACAGCAGGATCGTGAATTCAGTTTCCCTGTGGTTTACATGTCAATCAAGCGCCAGTTCAAAGCAAATTGGGACAGGATTCCCTTGTCTCGGTTCCAAGATGCTGCGCACTTTGTGCAAGCCAAGATTGATTGCACTCTTGTTGGTCGTCAACAAAAGAAACAGGGAAAGGCATCCTATGAGAACTTCGATAACTTTTTGACTAACAACCGACGACCCGTGCGCGGTGTTGGCGGCGCAAGATGAACGGGTTCTTCAAGAATGGAGAACCTGCGAGATATCTTTGTGCAGGAGCCGCACTCTATTTGGATCTGAGTGATCGAGGCAATTCACCGCGCAATTTTTCAACGACTTCCCGCAAGTCTTCGATGGACGGAACTTCGTCCTGCACGGGTTCGGGCAGCTCACGAGTGACCCGGTAGGTGGAAATCCCAATCGGCTTGGCCACGTCTCTCAGCGCGTACTCTACAATCGAGCCGCTGCGGCTCTCGCACAAAAGCAGCCCGAGTGTGGGAGCGTCCGAGGGCGTTCGTAGCAGATCGTCCACTGCTGAAAGGTAGAAATTCAGCTTCCCAGCGTACTCAGGTTTGAATGGACCTACTTTGAGTTCAATTACAAAGTAGGAATGCAGGCGGACGTGATAAAAGAGCAGGTCGATATAGAAGGGCTGCCCGTCCACTTCGAGCGGCACCTGACTGCCAATGAACGCAAATCCTCTACCAAGCTCCAACAGCAGGTCGCGAAGATGGTTGAGCAACCCCCGTTCCAATTCTCGCTCCTTGGCGCTGGCGGCCAGGGTCAGGAAGTCGAACTGGTAGGGATCTTTGAGAATTTGCTCGGCAAGATCTGAGCCTTCTGGCGGAAGCGCTCGGGAGAAATTCGTCAGAGCCTTGCCCTGCCGCTCGTGCAGCCGCGTCGAGATCTGGTGGACAAGGACATTTTGACTCCACCCATTCTCGATTGCTGCCTTCAAGTACCATTCCCGTGTGGGACGATCCTTGATCCGATCCAAAAGGCGCGTCTGGTGTCCCCATGGCAATTTTGCAATAAGCTGTTGCAAAATCTCCGGCTCAGGCCAAGCCTCTGCGAATGACCGCATATAGCGAAGATTGCGCGGGCTGAATCCTTCCACCCCAGGGAATTCTGTCCCAAGATCCTTCGCGAGACGGTCGATGACCTTTGTGCCCCAGCCTTCAGAATTAAACCGTGAGGAGATGTCCTGGCCAATGGACCAGTAGAGGAGGATGAGCTCGCGATTGACCGCAAGTGCGGCGCGCACCTGCGCCGTGCGAACACGCTCCTTGATTTCAGTGAGAAGCGTGGAATAACCGGACGGCAACTGAAGTTCCTTAGTCATCGTCTTCTAGGCTACGACATCCGAGCGATTTCCGAGCTGAATCGGACATCCGCTCTGTCCACGACCAGGTTTCCAGAAGCGGTTGGATCAGATGACCGAAGGCCATTTGCCGAGTTTTTTACCTCACGCGCAAAACTTCGCCGAGTTCTTCGCCGAATTGCGCACTGAAATTGTTCCAAAAAACGTCCTTGTTGTCCTCTGTATTCCATTGATAATACATGCACTCCACGGTTCACTACTGGCGTCAATTGGGGCGGTTCAATCGCCTCTCGCTACGTACCAGCTTCGAGGGCTGCCCCTGTGCAAAAACTGGATGGACGAAGGTTGCGAATCGGCTCTATTTTTATGAAAGCAAGTCTTTGGAATTGCCTACGCAATTCGGATCCCCAGGAGGTGCTTGTGCACGCTGACCCGGAAGATCGCATTCATTTAAAGACCGACCAAGATTCCACACAACCCCGCTTGGTCAGTCGTTTCACACAGGAAGATTCCCGAGCCACGGAAGCCACGACGAAGACTCTCTCATTTAAGCTCGTTGCCGACATTAGTGTTCAAGCCAATACCGCAGGCGCGTTTCTTGAGCAGCCGGACGTAACCCCACAACAGCGCAACTTTTTCGCGATCGTCCTTGCCAATCCGGAAGCATTCAATCGAATGTGTCGGCTCGCAATCGTAAGCGACCTTGAAGCGCATTCGGAAGAGTGGTTTGAAACCGAGTTTGAAGGACCCGAAGCCGAGGACATCCTCAACTGCGTTTTGCCCTATCTATCCGCAGATGACCAAGACTATTGGAATCGCATAAAGCAGGAATCAGGCGAGCTTCTGAGCTACTTCTTGATGCCGATCTTTTTGGAGTTTGCCGGTTCGTTGAATAGCGTCGCGATCCTTGACTTGACCACGGGCGAAACGATTCCAAACCGAGTTTGCAGTCGGCATAATTCCGGCGGTTAACGGCCAACAGTCATAGGTGTTGAATGAGCGGAGAGGCATAAGGCAGCACAGTCGGCGCCAATTGCAGATTCTGGAAGAACGGGCTGATAAAGCTGGGTCAGTTTGAGGCGCTTTACGAACGTTCGGACTAACTCGCTGAGTAGCTTAGAAAAATTATCTTCGCGAACCACAAGATGCGAAGTCAAGAGAATGTCTTGTTCGTCAAGGGAACAAAGAACCACTCCGTCTTTCGCGACCTGCGCAGCGCCGTGAAGAGGAAGGAACGCCGCACCGCCAATCGCGCGCACCATCTCGTAAGCTTCTTCTGCATCCGCGATGTGGTGGATGCATTCCATCCCTACACCAAGTTCCTGGGCGCGATGTCGAAGGGTATCGTAATGCGCGAAATGAACGTTCCGGTCAATCAGAATCCATGGCGTGGATGCCAGGTCTTTCAGCATGACCTCTTTCTTGTTCGCGCACTTGTGCTCTTCAGGCAGCACAACGGTGAATGGCGTGCACCGAAGGGGTGTGAAAGAAAGCAGTACGTCCTTAGGCGGGTTGGTAATCACTGCAAGGTTGAATTCGCCGGAGCGAACGCTAGCCAGGAGTTCGTCTGCAGATTTCGTCCGGAAATCAACTCGCAACTTCGGATACAGAGGAAGCTCGATCGCGCGAAGGACGGCGACCAAACGCAGATCAGCGAATTGCGTTTTCCCTGCCAAAATTAGGTTTTCAACACCATTCAGAGTTTCGCGGGCAGCAACGTCAGCGTTTTCCCAATGAGCAATAGCTACTCTGACACGTTCGACGTAGCAACGGCCAGCATCGGTCAATGTAACGCTCTGGCGTTTGCTGTGACTTCGTTCAAAGAGGCAAGCGCGAACTTGTCGTTCGACTCTCGCAATAACGCGGGTTAATCCGGACTGGGTCAAATCAACTTTACGCGCAGCACGATGAAAGTTCAGCTCTTCGGCGAGAGCAACCACGGCGCGGAGATCGTCGAGTTCCAATGATGAGTGACGTGACGAGTGGCGGCGCATAGGAAGAATGCCTCAACATGAATTGAGCGATTCCCCAAGGCTTCAAAAGTCGTCCATATTCGTCCAGAGATGACCAAGTTTTCCACACAACTGGCCTCATTTCCACAATTGTGCAAGGGCTCTAATCTGTTGTCAAGCTTGATTCCGGGTGGAATTGAGTCTCTTCCGCTGCTGTGTGATGCGTCTCAGTCATCACATCCCATCGGCATGTCATTGGACAAATGCCCCTCAAGAAAAGCAGAGTTGCGAAAAGGCTCTTCCAAGGAGCTGAATGGAGATACAGCTATGCGAAACCCAAGCAGGCCCCACCCCAACGTCGACCGGTCCGCCGCAGCGAAGTTTCCTGCCGTCCCCACCAGTTTCTCCGGCGATGCGCTGCCCGATGCGCCCGAGATGTTCAACATTCTTCTCGCTCTCGAATCGGCCCGTGGCCTGCTCACGGTTCGAGACGTAGCGAAGTTTCTTCACAAGTCGACATATTCGATCTACCGGATGGCGGAAAAGCGGCAAATTCCGTCATTGGTAATCGGCGGGTCCCGATTCTTCGATCCGTCAGTGCTGGCGCTATGGCTCTCGAAGAAGGAACCGTCGCTGGCTGCGGCTGCGAGACGCTTCAAGGCAGCGTAATTATAGGTTGGCGCATCTCAAGCGGTAGTTGAGCTCGTAAGGCCCGTATCACCGGCAGCATAATTCATGGTCCGAAAACGCTCAAAAGAAGCAACCCGCATCCGGCGCATGAAGTGCCGCGTCAGGGAGCAGTCTGCCGTGGCAGAGAAAGTTGCCAGTGCTATCGATGAGTTATTGGATGCCGAGAGCGTGATCGAGCAATTTGAGAACCTTGCCCAACTCGTGGATAGTTGCCGAATGTCCGCTCTGTGGAGACAGGCGCCGGTATTTGCCGGCAGACATCTTTCAGGGTCGGCTATCTCACGAGCTCCTAGCCAGACCCCGCGGTTCCAAGATTGGTGGTGACAGGTGGGCGAAATGAGGCGGGCGATTGCGCGCGAGGAACAGGATCGGGCGAAGGCAATGGAAGCGGAAAAGCGCATGACCGACCGGTTCGTCTCAACGCTGGTGATTGCTGCGTCGATCATTGCTGCCGTGCGACTCGCGAGAGAGCAGGACATCAGCCGACCTTCGCCCCGCTTGACATCGGTCATCGCGGATAGCGTCGGGCTTGCAAGAATGATCCTGGAGAAGGTTGTGCGTTAGGCTGGTGCGAATCTCGCGGCCGTAATAAGCTGTAGACCTATGTGTGGGCGATACGGCAGGCGAGCCGACAAGCAACGCATCGCGGAGTGGATGCAGACGCACAACACCAGTGTGTTCGACGACTCCTACTTTGCCCCCTCCTACAACGTTGCGCCGCAGAGTTTGCAGCCTGTGGTCAGGCTCGACAGCGAGACCGGCGAGCGTGAACTCACTATCATGCGATGGGGCCTGATTCCGTTTTGGTCGAAGGATTCGAAGATCGCTTATTCCACGATCAATGCGAAGGCGGAGACTATCACCACGAGTCCTGTATTTCGTGAAGCCGTAAAACGCCGTCGCTGCTTGGTGCCTGCCGATTGCTTTTTTGAGTGGAAGAAGATCGATGCGAAGACAAAGCAGCCACCCTTCCACAAAAGGACCTATTTAGAGATAAGATTTTCGTTCAGGACGTCCGGATTCTTTTGGGAAACCCAGCGGACCTTTCGGCGACCGTTCTCGCAATCGACAACGAGAGCATCTTAAACTTCGTGACAAAGGGACTGCGGATGTGCCAAGCAATCTCCCAAACGTCAACCGCTTTGGAAGCATGGTCCACCGTGAACGGAAAAACTTCAGCCAAGCCACGGTAGGAGCCAATTCGGCATTATGACCTTGTAATGCAGGCTAGCCCGATCTTGAAGTAGAACGGATTCTGCTCGGAGGCGTATGGTCATATGAAGTTTTACGCAAGCTAATTTACTCTCTTAGGCGGAGTCTTGGAATCGCGAAGCTAGATTATTCTGCGCACGTCACAATGACTCGATTAACCTCCGAGGCTCATGTTGACAGAACGCGAATCATCAGGATTCCCATGTGCGAACTCTTGGTCGACGGAGTCGGCCGAACCGTATTGGGCTGGGTCGGCGGAAAGGTCAACTGATTTGAACGGTCCTGCCAGTGCAACCGTCGAGCGACTTTGTATTCGCAAAAGTGATGCAAGTCACCGGAAGAGATACCAGAATATATGGACGTTTCGTCGGGACGAGTTCTCAGTGGTCGTCGTGAAGCTGCCGTTTTTAGATGTAGGCGGCCAGCGACGAAGACTCGATTTTGTCGCGAAGCTGGTCGAGCCGCAGTGACTTCAAGTACTTTTCAGTCGTCGCGATGTTCTTGTGGCCGAGCATTACCTGCAAACTGCGGATATCGACAGACTGGAGCATGTTCGTGGCAAATGTGTGGCGGAACTTGTGCAGGTACCAGTTCCTGCAGCGCGGTGAGGTATCGCACTTGTAGGGCCGCATTTCCTTTTGCTGCACGCCCCTGTTGAGAACGTAGACTGTGTATTCCCCTTTGCAGCGCCCGCAATTTAGTCCTGCGCGGAAGGCAATCTCCTTGCACAATTCAAGCAGGTGAGTACACGGGCTGTCTCCTTTGCCGTACTCTGGCCGTGTTGGGTGGGGGAGGGAAGGAAAAACAAGTATCGACTTGCTGGTCCTCTTGCGCTCACGGAGAGCTTCAATCAACGCCATAGGAATCGGAACGCCGCGCTCTTCGTAGCTCTTCGGCGTGAAGCCGAGCTCCGGCTTGGCGGTTACTGTGAATCTTCCCTCTTTCCAGTCAATGTCGGTCCACGCCAGCGTTGCCACCTCGCGCTCGCGGAAGCCGGTGCAGAGAAAGACCTGAAAGATGAGTTTCTCCTCCGGACTGCAGACGGCAAAGAACGGCTTCAGTTCTTCGGGCTGATAAATTTCCACCTTCTTTTCGATGGTCTTGGGCCAGTCGCCTTTCTTCATCTCGATTACGGCGCCCTGACTGCGCATGGCATTGAGCATGATGATGACCCGTTTGTTGATGGTCTTCTGGTTGAGTGGTTGGCCTTTCTTGCGCTCTTCGCGTCCCTTGGCGAACATCATCATCGCGTCCGAGCGGTCCAGTTGCGAGACGTAGCGCTTCTTCGAGTGCTTGCGGAACCAGAGGAGTTCCTGGCGATATGCCTTGAACGTGCGCTCGCCTTTGGTGGCTCTGACATCGACCAGGTACTTCTCGATGGCATTGTCGATGGTCAGGCCCTTGTCCCCCTTGACCGGTTCCTCGGGTGGCTCGATCTCACCGCTGAAGATGCCGCTCTGGAGCTGCCAGGCATCGAGAGCCTCGCGGGGACTCGTGCCGACCGGCCGGGTCAGCCGTTTGCCACCCTCGCGCCAGTCAAGGTAGAAGGTGCCGCCCTTCGAGCTGACCGGTACGCCACTGACGAGGACCAGTTTAGGGTTCGGCCTTCCGTTCTCTTTGACCACCGGGACGAATTGCCATTTTCCGTCCAACCGGCGATACTGTTTAAGGTTGACCGTATGTCGAGAGCTACTATCCATAGCGTGTTGAATCCTTCCCGATCGGTGATGGGACGAGGGCTGCTTTTCGAGAGTGGGCCGTCGTCTGTTGCGAGCCTCGATCTGGTAGTAGATTTTAGCAAAGTGGATAGTAAATTGGATAGTAAGGTCGATCATATACTCTAAGTTGTTGAAAACAGTGGCGCTATCGTCTAGGGGTTAGGACGTGAGATTCTCAATCTTAAAACCCGGGTTCGATTCCCGGTAGCGCTACCAGATAACACAAGCTAAGCCCGTTAAATCAATGAACATTTCTTTTTCCTAAAAAACCTGCCGGCGTGTGATGGTGGCAAAAAGCGCGTTCCGAATCAGCTCGCCAACTGCAGCCGGCGAATTGCCAAATCGACACGTCGTCGTTGGCTATCCATTTCTTTGAAAGACAGCGACACTATTTGCAGGAGCGATGCAGGCCAGGAATCCGGGTTGTGCTTCAATCGTCGCACCGTAGTTGCCGATGTTATCTCCGCCATACTTGCCAGAGTCGCTGTTGAAAATCTCGATCCACTCTCCCGCCGGGATGCCATCTGAACGGAACTCGTAATGCGGGTTATCAAACGCTTGGTTGTTGAGGCTGGCGAGCACCAGGAATTCCTCGCCCGCGCCCCATCGGCGAAACATCAGGAGCCTGTGCTCATTGTGGACGAAGATGACGTCGATATCCGGACTGCGCAATCCGGCATGGTTGCGCCGGAAACGGATCAGGTCGGCGTAAAACGCAAAAAGTTTCTTGCCGGAGCCCTCGCGCATACCCTCCATGTCCTCGCGGTTTTCAAGAACATGATTGTAGAGGAACTTCTTCTCCGCCCCGACCTCTTCGCCGAAGAGGAACATAGGGACCCCGGCAGACAGCAACGTCACGCCTGCGGCGAAGCGGCAGCGCGCTTCAGCGTATCGCCTGGTCTCGCCGATCAACGGTGCACCGTTTACCGCAACTCTGATCGTGCGATCCGTTAGCTTGCCATTACCCGCTTCGTCATGGGACTCGTGATATACGACCTTGTGGCCTCCCTTTGTGGCCTGAAGCGCACCGGCAAAGTAATCCATCGCGAGAGGTTCGTTGCCACCCATCCCGGCCGTTTTGATCAATTTGGCGTAATCGCAGCCCTTGTCCGTATCGCCGATAAGGTGATGATAGAAATCGGCGTACCAGATTGCGTCGAAGCCAAGCCCGCCTTGGTCCAGATCCGAAATTACACCATCCCAATTTGCATGGTCTTCGGCCATCAGCTTGATCCTGGGACGAATGAAGCGCAGCGATCGTGTGAGTTCGCGGAGTAGCTTGGAACCAAAGTCATTGGCGTTCCCGATTGTCCGACCGTCGGCGTTGAGGGCGTTGTAGGACCGGATGGAAGTGGTCTGGTCCACACGCATACCGTCAATCTCGAATTCGCTTGCGAGCGCCAGTGCACTGCTGACGAACAAGTCGCGAACGGGCTCCCCCCAGTAACGTGGAGCCCAGCCGCTCGACAAGTTGTTCACGTATCCTCCCTGCCCTCGCCGCTCTGCTTCAACTGCGGCATCGAAGTTCGGATAATCGCCAGGCAGGCCTTCGTACCAGTAATACGAGTTGCGTTCATGGGAATCGGTATCTCGCATCCATTGAGCGCGAGCGGCTTCGTCGGAGTAGTGGTTATAAACGACATCCATGATAACGGCGATCCCGCGCCGGTGACACTCGCGGATGAAGTGCTTGTACTGGTCCCGGCCGCCGCCGCTGTACTCGATGGCGTGATAGTGCGATGTAGAATAACCCCATCCTGCTGCACTCCCGCCGAATTCTGATAGCGGCAGCAATTCTACGGCGTTCACTCCGAGCTTCTCAATATGGTCGAGTAGCGCGATTGCGTCCGCGAGGGTCCCAGGCTGATCTGAGGGGTGTTTGGCCACGCCGAGCGCCCCGACGTGGAGTTCATAGATGATCAAATCGCGCAGTTCGAAACGGGTCAGACTCGGGTGGGGAGCGGGGCTTCGGAAAAACTGTTCTTGTGGAGTCCAATTCGTTTCGGGCCAGTCCCGCTCGGCAAAATCTGTGGCGACCATGCCGGGATCGATCACCACCGAGCAACTCATTTTTCCGTCCAATGTAACTGTACGGTCGAAGAATGCGCCCTTCGGTTTGCTTGTACCGTACCCGATCTGGCATCGCGAATAGAGATCAGTGCGGAAGGCCACGCTCCCATCATCCTTCGTGATTCGGAACATGTAGGGCGCGTGGTCGAAAACCTCGAAGTTCGCTAGACCTGGATCGTTTGGATCGGTAGCCCAGAACCCACCACCCTCGTACGACATTCGAAACGGTCCCCATTTCGGGTGTTCGCCTGAACACCTGGATGCAATTGACTCGTCGGCAATGTAGCCGCCGCAGATGGTCAAGCGAAGGCTTGACTCTACCGCGCGTCCGGCAAAAACATCAGGATTTACGAGCGTGGAGATTGCTGGGTCGCGACCCTCCTGCCAGAGCGTGGCCATGCAGACGTCTACGCTCTTTGCATTGGGTTCCCATGTGCGGAAGCGAATTCCCGGAGTTGTTCCGGGGACACGGAAATACTTTTGGGCGCCCATGCGACTGGACTGCTGAAGACAGTAGACCTGCTCCTGTACTGTGCCGTTCGCCGCGGGAACGACTCTGAAAGTGCGGATGCGCTCCGCCGAGTCAGTCCGCATGACTTCCGTCATGATGGCCCACTTTTCGGAACCGGACGGGCCGTCAAGGCTCACGCCCCAATGAAACTCCTCCTCTGGGATCGCTGGATCAAGATCGACTGTGGCGGTAAAGGAGGGGCACCCGTCCGGACCCTCAGTCGCATTCATCCATTGCCGCCGCCAATTATCGGAGTAGCGACCAGCCTCGTCCCAACTGCCAACAAGTTGCGCACCTGAGAAGATGTTCTGGGGCAGACCTGTCAAATAGGTAAAACACACAGGAATGGACATCGATCATCTCCATCATGGGTTCGGACTCGGGCTCGACGCCGCTAACCGTTTCGTGAGCTGGTTGTCCGGGCCAAGTTGTTCGCGCGCGATGTCGACCGCCAGCTTGCCATCATAGGCTACGATGTCGATGCGCGCGCCGCGCTCCACCAAAACCGCAGCGCATTCGGGGAAGCCGTGCCATAATGCGTCGTGAAGAGGGGTGTATCCATTGGATGGACCTTGGTAATCCAGGTTCACCCCTTTGGTGGAAGCAAGCAGCTTCGTGATTTCAAGATATCCGTTGTATGTCGCCTTGTGCAGCGGGACCGCTCCGAAGACCGGCTCGACTGCGTTAACATCGGCGCCGCGGCCCAGCAGTTCTCGAATTATCTCGGTGCGACCGTCGCGCGCCGCAATCAGAAGCGGCGTGTGACCGTCTGCGAAACTGCCTGTTTCCGGCCAACGCTGCTCCAAATCGGCACCGGCGTCCAGTGCCGCCCGCACGGCCAATGCATCGTTCGCCAACACCGCTCGATTTAGTATCTGAGCTTCCTGCTCTTGAGCGATTCTAAGTTTCGATTCGGCTACCAGATCTTGGATTCGTTTCAGCGCCTCTTGTGATGCCAGGCCCTGGTTGACTCTTAGAGCGTACGCGACATGATCGTCGATGGTGAAGCCATAATACGTGTCGATGTTTACGCGCGCGCCCTGCTGAAGTAGATAGCGCACAATATCCTCTGATTTGAACCAAATCGCTTCCAGTAATGGAGTATGTCCCGTGGTCACCGCCTGCTGGTTGATGAATGCTCCCGCTGCGACAAGCGCATGCACAGCATCTACGTGACCTCCTTGACAAGCCTTGTGAAGCGCTGTCACTCCGGCACGACGGTCGACTGCATTCACGTCGGCGCCGTACTCGATTAGACGTTTCACCAAATCGGTATGCCCACGCGATGCCGCCGTCATCAGTACCGTCTGCGCGGTGGCATTGTCGATCGAGTTCGCATCGGCGCCAAATGGCAGGAGCAACATCGCATCGTCCAAGTTGCCTGATCCCGCCGCCGCGATCAGGCGCTGATGCATATCGCCGCGGAACGGGACGATGCCCCTGACCGTATCCCAATACGATTTCCAGAACACGATCTTTTCGTTGGCCACGCGAAACCGCTGAATGAATTCGATGTCGTAGTTCAATCCCGTGGCCTTTATCGTCGCCACCTCGTGCACGACCGCGAACACTTCGTCGCTCTCGACCACCAGTTCAAGAAGCTCAAATTCCTGTACGGCGGAGGCCCGCCCCCAAACGACGAACGAGCCGATCACTGCTTGGCGTCCTCGGTACTCTCCCAGCCAAGGAATGATGTCGCTCAAACCCTTCTCGCCCGGGTTGTTGATCCAGACGATGTCGTCGTCAAGGCAGCTCAGTGCCTGTTCACCGTCGCCTGCCTTCAGTGCGGCAAACCACTTTTCGGCGACTCTTCGAGTCATATTGACATCTGTTGATTTGGGGTTCGACATCGCTTCACCTCTTTTCTTTTTCGCCGTCGCGAGGCGGAATGTTCGCCTGCACATCCTGAATGAAACCGGAATAATCGCGCAACGCCCACACATGTTCAAACTCCAGGTACTCGCGCATTGGCAAGCCGAACATCGAATTGCGGTCCAGATTCTCCAGGGAGTCAACGTCGACAATGGCAATTACGCGATGTTGAGACACGACCTTATAAAGGCCCTTCACCATTCCGGAGCGAAGGCCTTCCAGACCGTGCTGCCCCTCAATGGCCTCCAGCCGCCACAACTCTTCCTGAGAGATTCGTCCTTGGTAGTTCCATTTCATCTGCACGTAGAACAACATGGCTTCTCCTATCTCGTCGGTTATCTTTGATCCGGCCGGATGATCCAATTTTCACTGGCGGGGAAATTGAAGCGATAGCGATCGGCGGTTAGATTCTTCCAGCTTTCTTCAAGCGGCCCGGTCCGTTGCCACGCCCGAGCCAGCGCGCCGGCGTCCGCGAATCCATAGATCTCGATCGCATCGAATCGCGGTTCGCCCAGTTCATACAACCCATCTCGCGCCGTTGCGATGGTGTACGTCTGTAATTCCGGCAATTCCATCGCTATGTGTGCGTGCTCGTTGCGTAGCTTGCCGCGAAACTCCGTCAGTTCCACTCCCGGTCTCCGCTTGCAGAGGACATACATCTTCACAAGGTTCGGCACCTGCCCTTCGGCTGGCAATCGACGCAACTGCGTCGAATCTGTGTCGAGAACCTGTGTCAGCCAGAAGGCGGCCCAGCGCGGCTCGTCGACGCGTGCGCCCTGCAGAAACTCGGGACTTTGCAGGGATGCCAGTTGTGTCTCTTCGTTGGCAAGCCAGATTTCGGCCACTCCTTCAAAATGGGGAAGCGGACGCGGGACAGGTGATGTAGTCCGCACTGCGACGAGATACTTGAGTATTTGTGGAATCCTGGATGCATATTCGACAGCATGAAAATTGATCCAGTAACTCTGGAACGCGGCAGCGGTGAGTCCAGGTTTCGGCACGGCGAAAATGAACTGATGGATCATGCCCATACTCCTTGCAGCCCGGTCAGGCTGCAGTGACGACCTCAATCAGGTAAGGCCCATCCGCTGCCAGCGCGCGATCGATGGCGTCGTCCATCTCCGGGGTTCTCATTACGCGCTCTCCTGGCACTCCAGCCGATTCCGCAAGACTCACGAAATCCATCTCCGGGCCGGTTATATCGAAACAGGCTGGAAACGCGTGCGGAGCATCGCCGCGCTCGGTCCAATACTCTTCCAGGTTCAGTTTGAGCAACCTGTAACTGCGATTGTTGCAAACAATGAATTTGACTGGCGTGCCACAGTGTGCCGCGGTCCACAGTGCTTGGCATGTGTACATCGCGCCGCCGTCACCGCAGAATGAAATCACCTGGCGATCGGGATGCGCAAGTTGTATTCCGATCGCGCCGGGGAAGGCTAGTCCCAATGATCCTCCGCGGAGTTGGAAGTACGATCCCGGCTGCCGGGGGAGGAGGTACCCAGTCAACTCGCCGGACTGCGTCAAGGCTTCATCGAACACGATGACCGACGGCGAGAGTTTCTTCGCAAGGCGCGATGTGAAGGCGCTCAGCGGCGCTGGGATCGAATCCTCGCGCGATTCATCCGTTCTCCGCCGCAACTCGGCGTCGGCTTCGGCCCGTTGTGCAAGCCGCGCGACGCGGTCCGTTGCAGCCTGCCGTTGCTCCGGCGTGAGCATCCGCTCCAGCGAATCGGCGAGCCGGGAGAGTGTTAGTCGCGGATCGCTCACCAATCCCAGATCGACACGATGGTTCTTTGCAATCTCATGGGCGTCCAAATCGACATGGACAATGCTGGCCTTCGGATCGAAGATCTTCTTCTCGTCAACCTCGGGAAACACCTCCGGAAACACATACGTGCCGCAGATCAGAATGGCATCGCCGCGAACCGTCTGCGCGGAACTGTCCGCCCCGAACATGTGCCCCAGTGAACCGCGATAAAGAGGACACGCGGGATCGATATTGATCTCCGACGAGTTGACACCCCAGACCTCGGCACCCCAAATCCGAGCTACGCGCTCCAGTTCGTTAGATGCTCCGGACTGTGCCACCCCGTCGCCCATCAGGATCAGCGGGCACTGGGCACTGCGCAATAATTCCGCAGCGCGTTCTACGAGGCTATCGTCTGGTGCGGTACGAGTGGACGGAATCAAAGACGGCCGCACATCCTCACTGTTCGGTGCGTCAAGGACATCCATCGGGAGACTCACGAACACAGGACCGGTGGGCGGCGTGAGTGCGATTTTGATGGCCCGGCGGACGACGCGGAGCAGGGAGTCCGGATGTGTGGCGCGTATCGCGTACTTCGTAACTGGCCTTGCAATGGCGACTAAATCGGCCGCCATTTGTGCGTCCATCGCTTCATAGCGGCGACCGGCCTCTCCAGCAATCACCAATAGCGGCGAGTGCCCGCGAAATGCCTGGTAGAGACACCCGATGCCGTTCCCCAGCCCCACGCCCGAGTGCAACTGAACTAGACCAAGCCGCTGCGTCGCTCGCGCATAGCCGTCCGCCATGGCTACGGCTACCGATTCCTGAAGACACAGAACGTAGCGTAGTCGCTGACTGTACGCGCCCATCACGTCCAGGAAGCCCTGCTCTACTGTTCCAGGGTTGCCAAACATGAAGGAAACGCCGTCCGCAAGGAACTGCTCGATTAACGCCTGCCGGCCGTCTCTTTGCATGGCCGCTTCACCAACCGTACCGGCGCAAGCCGTTACGGAGCACCTGAACCAGCAGTTCCCCGGTTAGGTACGAATCTGGCGTTGAGCGTCCGGTGATGAATGGGTAATCCACAATCACCGAGGTGGCGCGGCCTACATTGCCGTGAAAACCTCCCGCAGGTCCGGTCGCGTCCCGCAACATGTATTCCAGCGTGTAAAAGGGCGGGCCAAGGTTGACCCAGTCGCCGTTCTGGCGCGTGAGCACCTTGCCGGTCTCTGGGTCGAGAACTCCTGTGAGGTCTTTGTAGTCGTATTCCTTTGCGTGGCCAGTTACATGCTTCCCCCAAATGATGCTCCGCGCATCGTCGAAATTACGGGCCTGCGCCAGGCAGGCCACGCCATAGCACTCTGCCGCTACCGGCTTCCCGCTTTCCACAAACCCGAGAATAAGATCGTGCACACGGTAGTTGTTTACCATGTCGATCATAGGGCCGCTGCCGCCGACTAATACGATTGTGTCATAGCGTTGCGTCATGGCCTGCTGTGCTTTTTCGCGCAGCCTGTAGTAGGCCTCCCACTTGCGCAGCGGCGACGAAACCTGCTGCGGAACGCCGTACTCGTCCGGATAATCGATGATCTCTCTATCGCTCCAATACGGCCGCTCCGGAAAGCAGTCCTTCAAGCTAGTCGGATGGTCCAGCCTCTTGTCGCCAGGATCGTTGATCACCCTAACCTTGTCCGCCATCACCTGGGAAGTCACGCTCTTTCCGAGCGGCGGGTCCTCGGAGTGACGGGCGACAATTAGAACTACCGAGCGACGACAAACAAAATTCCCGACCAACG